>JAVBOV010000025.1:0-29376 GCA_031550205.1 Alphaproteobacteria bacterium | reverse complement strand
GGCAATGATTTTTGATTTTGAGTCTGCCTTATTATACAAATTATTTTCACCTTTGGAGGTTACTTTTACCGTGCGTTTGGAACTGGAGAGCATGCTTTTGTGCACCCAGCTTTCAGAACCGTCCCAATCTTTGATTTTGCGCCAGAGTTCAAACTCGGCGGTAATTTCTATCGGAGCGTCTTTCTGGCTGTAAACCCATTCTATGGGGTATCTGGAGCCGGGACCGGAGCGCGCATTGATTAAATTTGAACGGAGAACCACCATGCGCGGAAGTTTTCCGCCGCTTTCACCGTCTTCAACGGTTTCATTGGCAAAGCTATTGCCGCAAAGCAGCATTAAACCCAATATGCCAAACATAAACCTTTTCATTTTTTCCCTCTTTAAAACATTTGCACTCGGGCATATTTTACCATAATATAATTACCAAGGAGTTAAAAAAATGGACTTGATTAAAACAATTGAAGACTTGGTAAAGTTCAAAACCGAAACCGGAAATATTTCAGAGATTAAAAAATGTCTGGATTATTGCACTTGGATCTTTGCCAACACAACAGCAAGAATTGCCGTTTTCGACAAGGTTAAAGAGGCTCCGCTTCTGTTCATTGCCAACACGGTTGAAAAAGAATTGGACGCTTTGGTTTTGGGGCACTTAGACGTGGTGCCGGCGGCAGATGCAATGTTTGAACCAAAGGTTGAAGACGGAAAAATGTATGGGCGCGGCACGCTGGATATGAAGGCTTTTGCCGCCGTGGCTTTGAACTCTATGCTGCACGTTTTGGAAAACAAGCTGCCGATTAAGTTTGGCATAATTCTTTCTACCGATGAGGAAAAAGGCTCAAAAGGAACTGAAGCGTTTTTGGAAGAAAACCCGGATTTGAGAGCCAAAATTGTTTTAGATAACGACACGGCCGGAAATATTTTCAGAATTGTTTCAAAGTGCAAAAACCCGGTGTTTGTGAAGATTACCGCGCGCGGCGTTGAGGCGCACGGTTCAACACCTTGGGAAGGTTCTGACGCTAATGAAAAATTGATGCAGACCTGGGTGAATATCAGAAAAATTTATCCGTATTTTGCCAAGGATGAGGGCGGAAAACCAAAAGATACGTGGATTGATACGGTGCATTTTGCCAAAATTTCAGGCGGCGAGGTGGCTAATGTGATTTGCAATGAATCTGAAGCCCTGCTCGATTTTCGCTTGACAGAAACATCTTCGGTTGAAAATTTGCGCAGGAGTTTGGACAAGTGCATGGCGGAAGGCGTTTCGTTTGAGGTTGTTTCTTCTTCAACACCGGTGGTAATGAGCGAAACAGACCCGCATATTTTGGCGTATAAAAAACTGGCCGAAGAAGTTTTGGGCAAGCAAATTGAGTTTGAACAAATCGGCGGAGCCACGGATTCCAGAGCTTTTGCAGTGCGCGGCTCAACGGTGATTATGCACTCAGGCTCAGGCAGCGGAATGCACGCAGCCGGAGAATATGTGGACTTAGAATCGGTTAAGCAGGTGGCGGAGATACAAATCAAATTTTTGGAAAATTTGAAATAATTTTAGATTTTTGATTTTGGACTTTAGATTATGGTTGAAATTTTTGAGGAAAGCCGTTATAAATCCTAGCGTGTCCCCATAGTTAAATGGATATAACGAGGGTTTCCTAAACCCTAATTGTAAGTTCGATTCTTGCTGGGGACGCCAAACACCATCTAAAGCAGGTGTTTGCCGTCCAAGCAAGAATATTACTGAGGCATCTAAGCTCGTCTTGCTCGCTTTTGCTTCGCAAACTCACTAAGATGTTACACAGATTTTACAGATAAAAATATGCGCAATTCCGCATATTTTTACTTAGCAATTGCTGGGGACGCCATAAAATAAAACTCCCCTTGTGGGAGTCTTATTGCTTATTCTTCTTCAGGGATTGAAGGGGTTAGGATTTTGGGTTCTGCTTTTATTGGGGGTTCGGGCTGCCAGGTTTGGTTGCGGCCGAAGGGGCCGAATTTGCCACGGACAATAAGAGTTCCGTCTTTGTCTTTCCAAATTTCACAGGTGTAGATTTTGCCTTTTTTAGGGTCGAGAATTTCGCCGCCGGTGAACTTTTCGCCGGCATCATGCATGTTCCAGATAATGTCGAGGCCGTTTATTTTGGGGCTGCCTTTGATGCCTTTGGCGGTGCGCTCAGGGTCTTTGAAGAGTTTGACCACGCGGCCGTAATATTGGCCTTGATATTCATATATGCGCACCAGGCTTTTGGCCTCGCCGGTTTCATCGTCAATGGTTTTCCAGGTGCCGGTGATGGGTTCGGCAGAAAAAGAGGCTGTGGTGCTTAAGGTTAGCAAAAATAAAGATAAGATGAGTTTTTTCATGATTTTCTCCTTGAATAAAAGATTATATCTTTTTGGAAAAGATTTCAAACAAAAATGTGTTGACTATATGGGCTTTGGGCATTAAATTGCTGAGATTAAAAGCTGTCATCATGAGGTTAGACATAACAGGTCAGCCGGGCAGAGCCCGATGACTACGGAATGTCATCCTCGGAGTCAACCGCTTGAGACGAAGTCGAACTAGGTTGAACCCGAGGACCAAGGCCGTGATGATCTCGGCAAAATTGATTCAGCCGAGATTGTCACGGGGCTTCCACCTTCGCCAAGGCTATGGCGGACGGGTTGCCCCTCACAATGACATTTTTAAATACTTCTAACGGAGAGATGTCCGAGTGGCTTAAGGTGCACGCTTGGAAAGCGTGTGTACGGCTCAAACCGTACCGGGGGTTCGAATCCCCCTCTCTCCGCCACTGTATGCGGGTGGCTGGTTTTTCTCCCGAACGTGTTGATATTCATAGCCCGAAGCGAGTTCGAAACGAGCGTTTTTGAAAATTGTTGATTTTTAAGCATTTTCGAACTAATCTGCTGGATATTATATTTTACATAATGAATTTAGGATATTTGCCAAATGAAAAATAAACTATTAGTGTATTTGCATGGCTTTGGTTTTGATAAAAGAAATAATGAAGAACTTGTTATAAAACTGGCTGACAAATTAAATGCACATATACTTAGCTTAGATGCCCCTTTTGATAGTCAAAGAGATAGAGGAGGCTTTGCTTGGTACGAAATTCAAAAATCTCCTAAAAAGCATATATTTGATAATAAAATTGATATATCGGCAAATTATATAATTACCGAGGTCAACAAAAAGCTTTTACAATTAGGCTTGTGTTGGAAAGATGTAATATTGGCAGGTCGTTCGCAAGGTGCTTTCATGTCAATGTATATTGCTTTTTCAGACAAAGCCGCACCCAATAAGGTTATAAGCCTATGTGGCTTCTATCCGAGTGAGATATTAGAAAAGGGTGTTAAAAATAAAAACATTCCTATTATATGGATTGAAGCTAAAAACGATGATGTCTTAACTCAAGATAAAAAAGACACATACAAGAGTTTGTTGGTCGAGGGCTGTAACGTAAAATATGTTATCGATGATTTATCAGACCATGATAACCTGAATGAGACTATTGTTGATTTGGTAGATTAAATTCAATCAGTTTTGATGTTAAATTTATAAACTCGATAGTATAATCAGTTCGAAAAGTGTATAAATGCTTCCGCCATCCGTCTTCGCTAACGCTACGTCGCGATTAGCGGCGGAGGGTTAGAGAAGATGGACTACGTAAGGCGGGTTTGGACACCCGAAGAAGGGGGTTTGACCACCAGGCGCAGGCGAGACGGAAGTATCGCCGCAATTAGCTGATTTTGTGGGATTTGAGGATTTTTTCGCGTTCGATTTTTAATATTTCTTTATCTATGTTTACGTATATACAACTTTCACAGGCGCCTGAAGTGTTTAAAGAAATTTCTCCTAAAATACATTGGTCTTTTTTCCAATATATACAAAAACAATTCTCACAATTCATCATAAATGCCCAACATTTGCTGCTCTACATGTAGATTATATAATCTACAGTTCTATATGTCAAGATGTACTATGCACTAGTATTACTCCTGCACGTCTATAAGCGGGAGAAAACGATGATTAAAATGAACATTTTAGAGCTTCTGGAAAAGCAGGGCAGGACAAAATACTGGTTATATAAACAACTTGGAACAAGTTATCAAAACGCGAAGAGATTAATCAATAACGAAACGAAATCAATTCGCTTTGAGACTATTGAGACATTGTGCAACCTGCTTGATTGCACCCCCGATGAATTGTTTGAGATAACCGACAAATAGCTAATTATTTGACCTGGATTCCGCATCAAGTGCGGAATGACAATGCTTGGAGTTCTGATATTTTATTAAACAAAATAACAAGTTCATCATTATAATCAGTTCGAAAAGTGTGTAAACACTTCCGCCACTGTATGCAGGTGGCTGATATTTATGACCATTTGTTAAATTTGGGATTAAGCAATCTTGGAAATTGAGAGAATTTATTTTTTAATCACATTGCGGATGGCGGTGGTAGAACGGCTTGGAAGCTTTTCTTTGGGAGCGCGGGTGCTTACCACATATTTAATTCCACGCTGTTCAATTAGAGCCCTCTTGGCTGCGCTGTCTCCATCAGTATTAACAAAAAATATATCCGGTTCTATAACATCAAGCAAAGGCTCAAAATCCATCAGTCCGATGCCGGGGCCGATAAAGGCCTTTGCAACATACTTTAAGGATTCAACCATATATTTACGCTCATCCTCATTATACAGCGGGGTACGATTTTTAAGCTTTTCAACATTTGCGTCCGAGCCTATGGAGACATATACATCTCCATAGGCGGCTGCTTCTTCAAAAAAACGAATATGACCAGAATGTAAAACGTCAAAACACCCGGAAACCAAAACCTTTTTATTCATGACACCCTTTTTATTTATTTAAAATACGGCGAAAAAAACGACGAATGATGCGACCGGGATTGGTTCTGTTTTTTATGTATCTGCGAAAACTTTTTTCCTCCCAGCCCAGTGGATCTTTATTGAAAGGGGCATTGCCTTTTTCAATAATATCAACCAAAAATTTTTCTAAATTTCCCAAAACATTGAAGTCATAATCGGCCTGCATTACCGGTTGACGCAACATTTCCATGTATTTTTCATCATCTTGATCAAGCTCAATGATTCGTGCTATTACTTTGTCAAAATCATTTCCATAATCATTGCAGTTGATAAATGCTTTGGGGTTAAAATCCTTTATAACTAAAGGATTTCCCCAATAAATTGGTATGGATTTTGATATAAAAGGCTGTGATAATTTTTCTGTTGTATACCCTTCTGACATGGAATTTTCAAATGCGATAGTAAACTTATATTTTTTGAGAAATTTTATTTTACTGTTTGCCCAATCCCCCTTGCGTGATTCCAGGTCCGCTGCAGACATATTATTTAAGACCAAACCAGGACAATCTACCTGCTTATACTGCATAAGCTTTTTACAAAACTCCGGCCTTAACCTTGCACCTTCTCCTCCGTTGATGTTTCTATAGATGAAGTTGCAGAATAGTCTTTTGGACAAAGAGTTGGGAAGATTTTCTCTTTGCTGAACTTCCGGAGAAAGGGTGATGCCTTCGGAGAATCTGAAGTATCTATTACCAAAGGTGATATAATCAAACCCAATTGCATAATCACACCAATTGAAGTTAGGCAGAATATTTTCATTGGTTTTAAATATTTTTACACAATTTTTATAAGATAAATGATTATACCCAAACGGACCATAAAACAAAAAATCTGGCGTTTTAGATAACTCTATATGGTAGTGCTTTTTTAGTATTGATAAAATAAGCTCGTCGGTTTTGTTGCCGCCTCCCAGGTCGCAAAAGTTTACTTTGATTGTTTTCATATTTACCTCAAATCAACGTTTTATTGTTTATATCAAATCTCTAATTAAAAGCAAGCGGTATATTTTGGCAAAATTAACAAATTCTTTACGCTAAAAGCCTAGTTTATATAGGTATTATGATTAGATATAGGTTAAAGGACTTCAGAATGTCTAAGTTGGGCGAAAAAATCAGTTTGGCGGTAGAGCGCGTTTTTGTGGGTTTGGGTCTTGGCATGCGGGCCAAGCTTATTTGCCTGTTTGTGGTAATTAAGGTGGTGCCGTTGATAATTATTGCCCTGCTGGCCTGGCATCAGGCTTCGGATTTGGGCGAAGGCCTGAAGCTCAGAGCCGAAAAACTGGCGGTAATGGCCAAAGAGGCTTTGCTTAAGGCCGGAAACATTGCGGTTAATGACTCGGTTAAGGCGCTTAATGAAAGAGCCACCGAAGATATTGAAAGAATGTCTACCGACACCGCCCGAATGGTGGCCAATTTCTTATATGAAAGAGACGATGACATTAAGTTTGCGGCAACCCTGCCCAGAACCGTTGAGGCTTATAAAAACTTTATTGAAAACAAAAACGATTTACTGGTTAAGCAAGGCCGGTGGGTGCTTTCAGAAGATAAGAAAAAGTGGGTGGAAATAAAGGATTATAACCCAGAGGCAAGAACATCGTCCATTAAGGAAAATGAAACAAGCTTTAATTATCGGCCGCCGGAAAGTTTTGAATATGAAAGCAGGCCTTTATATTTGGAAATGACCTTTGTTGATTTAAATGGTCAGGAATTGGTTAAGACCGTGACCTCGCCGCAAATGGATAATCATTTGAAAAACGTGGCCGACAAAGCCAACACTTATGTTAAGGCCGAGGGATATTTTGCAGAGCTTAAAAAGCTAAAACCCGGAGAAATATATGTTTCAGACGTAATCGGCGAATATGTTGGTTCAAAAATTATCGGAACATATAATCCGGAAAATGCCGCCAAAATCGGCGATAATGAGTTTAGGCCTGACCTTTCCGCCTATGCCGGAAAAGAAAACCCACTGGGAAAACGGTTTAAGGGTATTGTAAGGTGGGCAACGCCGGTGGTGGAAAACGGGGCAATCAGCGGTTATGTGACTTTGGCTTTGGACCATGACCATATTATGGAATTTACCTCGCACTTAATGCCTACCAAGCAGAGATACACCGAGATTCCCGACGCATCTGAAGGAAATTATGCCTTTATTTGGGACCACAAAGGCCGAAGCATTGTGCATCCGCGCCATTTTTCCATTGCCGGGTATGATGCCAAGACCGGAGACCCCCAGGTTCCGTGGCTGGAAGACAAGATTTATGAAGAGTGGAAAGCCAGCGGTAAAAAATATGGCGACTTTATTAAAGATGTTCCGACATTCGTTGAACAATCAAACAGCAAAAAAGGCTCAAAAGAATTGACCAAGGAAGGCCTGGTCGGTCTGGATTGCAGGTATCTTAACTTTGCGCCGCAATGCACCGGCTGGTTTGACTTGACCGAAGACGGCGGCTCAGGTTCGTTTTTAATTTTGTGGAGCGGGCTATGGAAACTTAATACGGCGGCGGCAATTCCATATTACACCGGGCAATACAGCACTTCAAAGCGCGGTTTTGGGTTTGTGGCAATCGGCGCCGGAGTTGACGACTTCCACCGCTCGGCCAAAGATACCGAAAAAAATATTAATGAAGTTATTAATGAAAACGAAAAAGAGCTTAATTACGGCGTTAGAGAAACCATGGCCGCCATAGCCAGCAATCTGTTCCAAACCGCAGTGAGCCTCAGTATTTCTACCGGAATTATGATTATTATCGTGATTATGGTGGCAATTTGGATGGCCTCGGCCTTTACCAGAAGCATTACCGGGCTTATCAGCGGCATTACCAGGTTCAGGCACGGCGAGCGTCAATTCCGCTTTAATGCGCAGGTTAAAGATGAAATGGGAATGCTGGCCGACTCATTTGACGATATGGCCGACAGCATTGTGCAAAGCGTTAAAGACCCGCTGGCAATTATTGATCTTGACCAGAAGATTCTTTATATGAACGACTCTTGCCTGAAAACCGTGGGCAAAACCCTAAACGAGGTTATCGGCCAGCCCTATGGCGAACTCAGCATTTATCCCGATGATGATAAATATTCGCCGATTAAGGCGCTGCTGCACAAACGGGAAGCCGAGATTTTTTATCATCAGAAATCCAACAGGTATTTTAAAGGCAAGGCGACTTATTTGAAAGATAAGAACGACAAGGATATCGGTTATGTAATAGCATCCAATGACGTGACCGAAATTGCCATGGCGGTGAATGAAGCCAGAGCAGCCAATGCTTCCAAGAGCGATTTTCTGGCAAGGATGAGTCACGAGATTAGGACGCCGATGAATGCAATTATCGGAATCGTCTCAATTATTAAGCAAAAAATTTCGAGATTCACCCCGAAGCAAACCGAGCTTTTAGGGCAAATCGGGCAGGTGGAAAAATCTTCCAAGCACTTGCTGGGACTGCTGAACGATGTTTTGGATATTTCAAAAATTGAGTCTGGAAAGGTTGAGCTTTCTGAAGAAAAGTTTGAGCTGGCAACGCTTTTGAGCGATATTGCCTCGATTATCGAACCAAGGTGCGTTGAAAAAAATCTTAAATATACGATTATACTTAAAAACTTTAAGGATGATAATGCTTATTTGTTCAGCGACCCATTGCGCCTGCGTCAGGTTTTGATTAACCTTTTGGGCAACTCGGTTAAGTTTACGCCAAAAGACGGCTCTATTGAATTGAGGGTTGAAAAGCTGGAAGATAAAGCCGGAAAAATGCTGGTTAGGTTTGAGGTTGTTGATACCGGCATAGGTATTGCACCAGAAGATATTAAGCGTTTGTTTGACCCGTTTGACCAAGTTAACAACAATATTACCAAGCAGTTCGGCGGAACAGGTTTGGGGTTGACCATCAGCAAAAATATTGTCGGACTGATGGGCAGCGAGATTAAGGTTGAGAGCGAAGTTGATAAAGGCAGCAAGTTCTATTTTGAAGTGTGGCTGAGAGAAAACTTTGAAATGACCCGTGCTCCAAAGGCCATGGATGAGAGCGAACTTAACCTGAAGGGAAAAAGGGCGCTTTTGGTTGATGACAATGCCGTGAACAGGATGATTGTGAAAGAGTTTTTGACTCCGACCAACATTGAGATTGAAGAAGCAGAAAACGGCAAACAGGCAGTCGATAAATTCGAGGCTGCTGCCGAGGGTTATTATGACGTTATCTTGATGGATATTCAGATGCCGGAAATGGACGGTTATGAAGCGGCAAAGGCCATTAGGGCATCGGTTAAGAAAGGCGCTAAGGATATTACGATTATTGCGCTGACCGCCAATGCTTTCAAGGAAGATATTGATAAAGCCACCAACAGCGGCATGAACGGCCATATTGCCAAACCGATTGATGCCGATAAGCTGATTAAGACAATAAGTAACTTTTTATTGTTTAATAACTGGAGATAGCGGTTCAGCCGAGATTCTCACGGCTTGCAAAGCAGCCTCAGAATGACGATAAGAAGAGATGCTATTGGAACTGGCTTAGTTTGCTGCCCAATAAAGCCAAAGTCGCGGACATGTCTTGGTTGAAGCGATTGAGGGCCGGTTCTAAGCCGCTCTCAGGGTTTTCAGACTTGCAGATCATTTCCAGATTGAGGCAGGTTTCTTGCAATCTGGTGGCGCCTATGCTGCCGGCCAGACCTTTAAGCGTATGAGCATGACGTGAGGCGCCGGGATAATCTTTGGCGTCTAAAAGTTTTTGCATGTCGGCAACGGCGGTGTCTTTATATTGAGCATAAAACATATTCATGATTTTGACCAAGATAGAGGGCATTCCGCTCACAAGCTCCAGAGCGCCTTCAATATTGAAGTTGGGAAAGGCGGCGGAGAGAGTTTGGTTATTTGCTTCAGTCATGATTCTTCCTTGCAACTAAATATGAGTATAATTTGATATTATACCCAATGGGTTACTAAAGGGTTTATTTTTTATGATAATTCGGATGACCCCTCCCAACCTCCCCTTAAAAGGGGAGGAGAATTTAGGGGCAGACCTGTTATTTAAAAATCGTACTGAAATTGCAGACCTAACATGTTGCTGTAGCTTTTGGCTTTGGCATCTAAGGTACTGGTGCCGTCATTGTTATTAATGGCTGCGGTTCTCATGAACAAGTGGGCATAGCCGACGTCAAAATGCATATTGTCATACACATATGACGCGCCGACGGTTACCCACTTGCGGTCGGAATCGGGGATGCGGGCAGTGCGGTAATCCGCGCTTGGTACGGGCGTAGGGTCCTCTGAAACACCAAGGCGGAAAGTCCACTCGGGAGAGTGATAATAATCAAGCCCCAAGGAGAAGGTCCAAACATTATCCCAATTCTCGGGAATCCGCACTGCCCCCGTTCTGGAAGACTGCATTACAAAAGTATCAAACACATCCCATTTGGTCCAACGGGCGGCTCCTGATACTCCAAATTTGTCATTAATTTTATGATATGCCGATAAGGTCAACTGGTTGGGCAGAGTCATGGTACTTTTGCCGTCATAAGTGCCGTCAACCGCAGGATTGTATCTTCTGATTTCATGGTCGCCCTTAACGGTGTGAGCGCTGTTTAAGCGATATGCCACGCCAAAGCGGGTGTCCTCAACCGGTTCATACATTATGCCGAAGTTGTAGGCCAGACCCCAGCCGTCTAAGTCCATTTCATTACGAGAATCGGGCGAGCCGGGAAGAGCGTTGATTAAATCTCCGCGCACGTAACGATAGATTACGGCAGCGCCGAGCGACCATTGCTCGTTGATTTTATAAGCTGCGGCAAAAGCGTTATCCACCACCTGCAGTTCGGTTTTAATGCCGTGCGAGGCACCGAACCAATCGCCGTCATAAACCGAGGCCAGACCAAAGGGCATATAGGTGCCGAAGCCCAAATATAAGTTTTCATTAGCTTTAACCTGCGCAAAGAAATGCGGCAGCGGTTTGTATAGGTCTATTTTGCCGGGGTGAACACCTTGACCCAAATCAACCGGGGGAGTTATTGTGCCTTCAGTTTTGGAATGCATTTGCACGACGGTAATGCCGGTTTGCAGGCCGGAATTTTTTAAGGTCATACCGGCAGGATTAAAGGCTATGGCGGAGTAGTCGTCGCCAACCACGCCGACACCGGCAAAAGCACGGCCCAAGTTGTTTACGGAATATTCGTTTAATTGGTATCCGCTGGCGGCTGCGGTTGAGGCTGCCAAAAGCGTGCTGAAAAAGGCTAAATATTTAATTGACTTATGCATAATTAAGTTCCCTACAAGTTTATACTTGTCAAACATAATGATGTATTATATTCTCAAGTAAAGTAGGCACTTTGAGGCAAGATAGTATCCAAAAGACACTATTGTTTGATTTATTGATTAAGGAGTGTTTGATAATGGTGGAAAAAAAACACGATTTATCTGAAAACATGATTATTGACCTTATTGGGAATCGCTGGAAGCTGGTGATTATTAAAAATCTTTTGGACGGCACCAAGCGTTTCGGAGAGCTGAAAAACCAGCTTGGCAACATTACTCAGAAAGTTTTAGCCTCTAATTTGAAGTCTTTGGAAAAGAAAGGCCTGCTTATTCGCGAGGTATATGCCCAGATTCCGCCCAAAGTGGAATATACCCTAACCTCCATCGGCGCCAGTTTGAAGCCAATTATTGAGGCAGCCGTGGAATGGGGCAAAAAACATACGGAAAAGAAATGAGAAAAGTTTTATTTGCAGCAATTTTAGCTTTTATCACCTTGCCGGCGCAGGCTTTGGAATATTTTGACGGCATGTATGACGGATATCAGCTGATATATTCTCCGGGCGGAAATTATTTTGCGCCGGGCGGCATGTTTGAAGACCGAATCGTGCTCACAAAGAAAAATTCCGCTGGTTCGGGAGTATATTCGGTGTATTATAAAAACGACAAGCTTGCCTTCGCTTTGGGCTCTAATTTTGAAATTATTATTAACGGCAGGCTGATTGCCTGTCATAATGCCAATTTAACTTTTTATAATGTGGTTTACAAAAAGGGCAAGTTTGCTGAAAAGAAAATGACGGCAAAAGAAGTTCAGGCTCTGTTCCCAAGCGTTAAGGTGGTGAAGCTTTCAGAGTTTGTAAAACACAGGTTGATTTTATATAAGAAGCCGTTTGAAACGATTGAGGTTTTGCTTTTTAATGACACTAAACAAGATTTCTATAAGTATTCCTTTGAACCAAAATATGTAAAAAAAACCGATATTGCCGGTTTAATCGAAATCCCCGAATCAGGCAGGATTACCTTTTCTCATTATGGAGAAGATAACCAAGCTTACCCGAGGTATATAATTGATGTCAGGCTAAAGTGGTTTTAAAAAACGGCCGTTAAGGCCGTTTTTTTATGCGCAGAAGCCGGTGATGGCTTTTAAGGTGGAGGTCATGCAGGTTTTGAGCTGCGGCATATCTTCAGGCTGGGTTTGTCCGGCTTTTATCTTCTGTTCAATATCAATGCAGAGACGGTTTAGTTCCTGCAGGCTTAAATTGGCAGCCACACCTTTTAGGGTGTGGATGGCAATTTTGGCCTTATTGTAATCGTTTTCTTTTAAGGCATTTTCCAGATCTGCAACATATTGGTTATCTAAAAAGCTTTTAAGCAGCATTTTATAAACATCAACATCTCCGCCCAAGCGAATGAGCATTTCTTCAACATTGATAAACGGTTTGTAAGAATCGTAGCTCATTTGTTGTCCTTTTTCAGTTTTTTCTCGGCATATAATTTTATGCTCTCAATAACCTTCTCGCGCTCAATTGGTTTGCCTAAGTGTCCGTTCATGCCTGATTCCAGCGAGCGGTCAATATCTTCTTTGAACACGTTGGCGGTCATGGCCACAATCGGAATGCTGGCTGCACTTTCAATTTCATCCAAGGCGCGGATGGCGCGGGTGGCTTCAAAGCCGTCCATTTCCGGCATTTGAATGTCCATAAAGATAATGTCATATTTATCAGGATTGCCGCGGAATTTCATGATGGCTTCCATGCCGGTATCGGCCGTATCAACGTTAATTTTGGTCTTTTCCATTAAGGCCTTAAATACTTCCTGGTTGACCTTAATGTCTTCAACCAAAAGAACATTGACATTGGAAAAGTCATAACTGGAGATATCCTGAACCTGTTTTTCTTCATTATTTTTAACAATGCCGCCGATGGTTTCGGCAATCAGGTTTAAGATTGTGGAAGGGAACAGCGGCTTGGGCAGGAATTTATAAATACCCACGTTCTTGGCAATTTCTTCAATCTCCGACCATTCGGCTGTTGAGGTCATGATAATCGGCACTGAAGATTTGGTTTGCAGGTGAATTTGACGTGCGGTTTCAATGCCGTCCATTTCCGGCATAATCCAATCTAAGAAGATGATGCTGTAGGGCTTGCCGCGGCTGTAAGCACCGGTGGCCATGGCGACGGCATCTTGGCCGGACATTGCGGCATCGGCTTTGATGTTGAATTTTTCCAGAATTTTTAAGAAGTAATCGCAGATTTCTTTGCTGTCGTCGACAACCAAAATTTTGAGATTTTCAAGCTGCTTTCCGGAGAAGACAATATCGCCCTGCTCGTTGGTGTTGCTTAAGTTTATTTCAAACTTGAATGCTGCGCCGTGGCCGGGCTCGCTTTCTATCCAGATGCGGCCGCCCATTTTTTCAACAATGCTTTTGCTGATGACCAGACCAAGGCCGGTGCCGCCATATTTGCGGGCAGTGGTACCGTCGCCCTGCTCAAAGGAAGTAAACAGTTTGGCCTGCTGCTCTTTGGTGATGCCGATGCCGCTGTCTTTTACGGAAAACTCCAGCACGGTCTGGCCGTTTTCAACTTTAACCTCTTTAACGGCAATATCTATGCTGCCGTTTTCAGGAGTGAACTTTATGGCGTTGGAAATGAGGTTGATTAAAACCTGAGATATGCGGAAAGCGTCCCCGATAAAAAACTTTTTCATCTTCGGATCTATGAAAATGCCGAGTTTCTGTTTCTTGGCGGCAACTTTCTCAGAGATGATGTTGCTGGTATCCATAAGCGTTTTTTCAACGCTGAAGCGCTCGTTTTCAATGTCCATTTTATTGGCTTCAATTTTGGAAAGATCTAAAACGTCATTAATCAGCGAAAGCAGGTGATGCGAAGAAAGGTCGATATTGTCCAAGCAATAACGAATCTTTTCCATTTCCTCGGTTTCCTGCGCAATTTTGGTCATGCCGATAATGGCGTTCATCGGCGTTCTGATCTCATGGCTCATTCTGGACAAGAAATCACTCTTGGCTTTGGAACCCTGGTTGGCAAGGTCCATGGCTTTTCTGAGTTCATCTTGAGTTTTGACCGTTTCCGAAATGTCATTGGCGGCAAACAAAGCGCCGATTATTTTGCCTTTTTCATTAAAAATCGGAGAGGAGAAGCAGTTGTAATCGCCGTCGCCGATTTTCATAATCCAATTGGAAGGCGTGCCGTTGAAAGCCGGACCGACGCTCTTGTCCATCAGCTCTTTATATTTTGGCATGGTGTCATAGATGTTGCGGCCGATTAAGTCTTCTTTGCCTAAGCCGATTTTTTCAAGCTTGGTGCCGGCGGCAGTGGTGCAGACTTTGTCTCGGTCAATGCAGATGATAATGCCGGGATAGTTGGTAAGAACAGCTTCAAGACGGTTAACCATGTCTGAGATTTTCATTTCAAACATTTTGCGATCGGTAATGTCTACCGAGTGCTGCATATGCACCGTTTTGCCGTCCGTCCACTGGATTAAACTATCGGTATTTTGGTAATATCTGCCGGTAACGGTGTTGTGCTCTTCCCAGACACAATAGGGTTCTCCTGTCTCTTTAAGCTTTGGAATCGGGCAGAATTCACACATTTCATTAAAGCCGTTTTGCAAAACTTTATAACAAGGTTTGCCTATGAAGGCTTTGCCGTCTCCAAACTCTTTGGCCATCTTTTTATTAATGAAAAGAATGTTGCCGGTATCAATTTCATTAATATAAATACAGGTGTCCAAGTTATCGAGCGTTAGCTCCAGAGCGGTCTGCTCCATGGACTTTTGAGTGTTTTCCATTGTCTTTGCCTCTTTTGTAGAATTGTTGTCCGTCATAATAGTTTCCCGTCTTTTAAGTCATTGAACCAAGATTAAGGCCTTTGTTGTAAACTGTTCTAATTTCCCAGCGGCCGTTTTCATGGTGTTTTTCATATTTTCCGTTAAGCTCGCCTTTAAGATAAGACGTTCTTATCTTTAAGGTTCCATTGGGGTAATGCTCTTCATAACTGCCGTTAAGGTTACCATCGCTGTAATTGGTTTTAATGTGGGCGTTGCCGTTTTCATGGTAATCCATATAAGCGCCGTCCAGCCTGCCGTCTTTATATGATGAGCTTACGAAAACGCCGCCGCTGTCATAATATTTTCTATATGTTCCGGACAAGGAGCCGTCAACATATGTGGCCTTGATGCAGGGCATGTTATTTTCATAAAACTTTTCATAGGCGCCGTTTCTTCTGTCTTGTTTATATTCGGCGCGGATGCTTAAGTTGCCGTTTTCATGATATTCAAGGTATTGGCCGTTTAGCATGCCTTCTTTGTAAAAAGCCTGAATATGCAGATTGCCATTTTTATGATATTTGGCATATGCGCCGTGAAGCTCGCCTTCTTTGTAAAAGGCTTTAATGTATAAATTGCCGTTATCAAAATATTCTTCACTAATGCCGTTGCGCTTGCCGACAATGTAAGAAGATTTTGATTCCAGCCTGCCGTCTTCAAAATATTTTTCATATTCGCCGGTTAAATCTCCGTCTTTATAATTGGCGCGAATATTGGCATTGCCGTTTTTGAAATAAGTTTCATATTTTCCGTCAAGGCGGCCTTTCCTATAGGAAGCCTTAATTGACGGAGCCCCGTCTTCAAAATGTTTTTCATAATGGCCTTCAAGAAGACCATTGTCATAATTGGCGGCAACGTAGATTATGCCGTTTTCATAACATTCGCCGTATAGTCCATGACGCTGCCCGGCATCATTGACTTCATAGACTTTCTTTACAGAACCGCTTTCATGATATTCTTTCTGTATCATGAGCCATCTTTCTACTTTTTATCATTATCTGCATAAATCCTTGATTATTTTATCAGCATAATAACTAATAATTACTACTAAGAAGTTAAAGAAACAATTAAAAACACCTTTTTAGTAACATGGCCTTTTTAGTGATTGCCAACTGATTTTAAACAATATTAGAATAAGCGTGTACATTGAAAGATGCGGATAAAGCGTCTTGAAAAAAAATATACGATGTTTAATTAATACACGTATGATTTTCATTTTGGAGGATTTTATGGAAGAAAAAAACAAGATTGGACTGATTGCCGCAACCTTGATGGTGGCCGGCAACATGATGGGTTCCGGCGTATTTATGCTGCCGGCAAACCTGGCCGCCATAGGCAGCATTGCCATATACGGGTGGCTTTTAACAATTGTCGGTTCTATCGCTTTGGCCTTGGTTTTTGCCAAATTAGCCCGCATTAATCCGGCAGCCGGCGGACCATATGCCTATACCAAGATGGCTTTCGGCGATTATATGGGGTATCAGACCAATATGGTATATTGGCTGGCAAACGTGGTCGGCAATGTGGGTCTGGCTGTGGCCGGGCTCGGTTATTTGAGCACTTTCTTCCCTCAATTAAAAGACCCTTTGGTGGCAGCGCTGGGACAAATCAGCATTATCTGGCTTTTAACTTATGCCAACATTTTGGGTCCGAAAACAGTGGGGCGAATTCAATCATGCACCACTTCTTTGGCTTTGTTCCCAATTTTGGGCGTGGCAATTTTGGGATGGTTCTGGTTTAATGCCGACACCTACATGGGCGGCTGGAACGTTTCAGGCAAAAGCGGCATGAGCGCAGTGAGCATGACCTTAAACTTTACCTTATGGGCGTTTATCGGCGTGGAGAGCGCTTCGGTTTCAGCGGCGGTGGTTAAGAATCCTTCAAGAAACGTACCGATTGCAACCGTGGCCGGCGTGATTTTGGCCGCAGTTTGTTATATTTTAAGCTCTTCTGCCATTATGGGCATTATTCCGAACAAAGAGCTGATTGTTTCTTCAGCTCCGTTTGCCGACGCCGTGCGCGTGGCTTTGGGCGATACGGCCGCCAATGTTGTGGCATTGTGCGCCGCCATCGGCTGTCTGGGCTCGCTAGGAGGATGGACGCTCTTGGTCGGACAAACCGCCAAAGCAGCCGCCGATGACGGCTTGTTCGGCACTTTATTTGCCAAGGTCAACAAGAAGGGTGTGCCTTCATTGGGTTTGATGGTGGTGGCCATTATCATGACTCTGCAGGTTTTGGCAACCATGTCTCCGACAGCAGCCGAGCAGTTCGGCAAAATTGCGTCCATTGCCGTAATTATGACCCTGCTTCCGTATATTTATTCCTCAATTGCCATTAAGATTTTGGGCAGAGGAAAAATGAGCGGCAGGAGCGAAGAAACTTTTTATACCTTTGTGGGCCTGCTGGCTGCAATTTACAGCTTGTGGGCAATGATCGGCTCTGATGGCGCGCAGACCCGATGGGCTTTGATGTTTGTAATTGCAACAATCATTTTCTACGAACGCGCCGTAAGCAGGAAGATTGATATGAAAGAGCATAAGAAAAAACCGGGAGGAATGGTGCCGGCATGGGTTAGGCACACGACCCTTATTATTACCATCGGCGCATTGATTGCCATGTTTTGGGTAAGCGTCGGTCAACATTCCGACCAAGTTGTTCGAGCCCGCGAACATATGCACGGAATTTCAACATCCGCTTCTTCCGTGAACTGATAAAAGGAGAAAAATATGTTAAACAACAACCCTTTTAATATTAAGGTTCTGATTATTTATAAGGACATTGAGGCAAATACCGCTTCAGCCAGAATGGTCAGATCTTTGAGAGAAGAACTTGAAGTTGACCATGATGTTAAGGTAATTCATTCCGGAGAGTTTGAAGACGCCATGGCGATTGTCAGCACCGATCCGACAGTTCAGTGCGTGTTGATGAACTGGGACGGCGTTAAAGACAAAAAGCATAAGAAAAGCAAGCAGTTGATTGCCGCTTTAAGGGCCAGAAACCAAGATGTGCCGATTTTCCTGATGTCCAGCCGCTCGGCTGCTTCTGAAATCGGCGCCGATATTTTGTCGCAGGTAAATGATTTTATCTGGATTTTGGAAGATACTCCGGACTTTATCGGCGGCAGAGTTGTGGCCGCAGTTAACAGATACCGCGAGCTTTTGCCGCCGCCGATGTTTAAAGCCTTGGCCGAATTTGCCAAAGTTTATGAATATTCATGGCACACGCCTGGGCATACCGGCGGCACGGCTTTCTTGAAATCGCCAATCGGCAGAGGGTTCTTTAACTTTTTCGGCGAAGAGCTGTTTCGTTCCGATTTATCTATTTCAGTTGGGGAGCTCGGTTCGCTTCTTGACCACTCAGGCCCTATCGGCGAGAGCGAAAAATATATGTCGCGAGTGTTCGGTTCGCACCGTTCATACCATGTGACCAACGGTTCTTCAACCTCAAACCGCATTATTCTGATGGCCTCCGTCACCCGCAACCAAGTGGCGCTTTGCGACAGAAACTGCCATAAGTCTGCCGAGCATGCAATGACCATGAGCGGCGCAATTCCCACTTATTTGATTCCATCGCGCAACCATTACGGCATTATCGGGCCAATTCCGCCGGAGAGAATGACAGCCGCTGCGGTCAGAGCTTCCATCCGCGAGAATTCTTTGGTTAAGAAAGATATGGATGCAACTCCGGTACACGCCATTATTACCAACTCTACATATGACGGCTTGTGTTATAATGTGGAGAGGGTTAAAAAGCTTTTGGGAGAAAGCGTGGACAGGCTTCATTTTGACGAAGCATGGTACGGATACGCCCGCTTTAACCCGATGTATAAAGACCGCTTTGCAATGTGCGGAGACCCTAAGACATATTCCAAGAAAGACCCGACAATTTTTGCAACCCAGTCCACGCACAAGCTTTTGGCGGCACTGTCTCAGGCTTCAATGATTCATATTCGCGACGGAAGAAACCCTATTCCGCACGAGCGTTTTAATGAAGCTTTCATGATGCATGCGTCAACTTCTCCGTTTTATCCGATTATTGCCTCTAACGACGTTTCAGCCGCAATGATGGACGGAACAGGCGGCAAGGCTTTAACCGACGATTCAATCAGAGAAGCAGTTTCTTTCCGCAAAACTGTGGCAAAGCTTAATGCCGATTTTGCCAAGAAAAAAGACTGGTTCTTTAACTGCTGGCAGCCGGATATGGTGGTTGACCCTAAGTCCAAGCGCAAAAAGCCGTTTTATGAGATGGATGAAGAGGTTTTGTCATCAGAGCCTTCATGCTGGGTATTGCGCCCGAAAGCCGAATGGCACGGTTTTGGCAATATTGAAGACAATTTCTGCATGCTGGACCCGATTAAGGTTTCGGTTACCACTCCGGGCATTTTGCCTAAGGGCGGTTTGGCCAAGACCGGCATTCCGGCCTCAATTGTAACCGCTTATCTGGACGGCAGAGGAATTGTGGTTGAGAAAACAACAGATTTTACCATTTTGTTCCTGTTCTCTTTGGGAATTACCAAAGGAAAATGGGGAACTTTGCTGAATGCGTTGTTTGAGTTCAAGAAAGACTATGATAATAACACTCCTTTGGAAAGAGCATTGCCGGCTTTAATGGCCGCCAATGGCGAGCGTTATGCCGGATATGGTTTGAAAGATTTGGCCGATGAGATGTTTGCAGCCATGTCCAAGCTTGGCACAACCAAGGCTATGTCCGACGGTTTTTCAATTTTGCCGCGTCCCGATTTTTCTCCGGTTGAGGCATATGAACAACTGGTCAGGGGCAATGTGGAAAGCGTTAACCTTAAGGATATGGCAAACCGTACGGTGGCAACCGGCGTGGTTCCTTATCCGCCGGGAATTCCTTTAATGATGCCGGGTGAAAACGCCGGAGCAGCCAACGGCCCGCTGCTTGGATATTTGAAAGCTTTGGAAGCTTATGACAGAAAGTTTCCGGGATTTAATCACGACACTCACGGCGTTGAGGTTAAAAACGGCGAATATCATATTGTATGTATAAAAAAATAAAAACAAGGAGAAGATATGAAAAAAATGATTATACCGGCGATTGCATTAAGCGTGCTCGCGGCACCGGCAATGGCGGCAGATGCTGATACTAAGCTTTCCAGAACCAATGAAAGCGGGCTGCAAAGCATTCATAAGAAGTATCAAAATTTCAAAGATTATCTGGATAAGGAATATGGCTTTACTTATGACGGCGCAATCAGCGAACTGGGTCAATGGGGAGCTCCGGGCGGAAAGGTTAATCCGTGGCAGACCCAATATTACGGCGAAGCCAACTGGAATATGTTTAATTCCGAAACATTCGGTGCCGGTTCGGTACAGGCCGCAGTTACCCGCGTGCATTATTACTGGACATCTGACGGCGCAAAGCTCGGCAGCAATATCGGCGTGGCAACAGATGTTAACGATTATTCATCCAATGCCACCTATATCAACCAGCTGAGCTATACGCACAGAATGCCCGGAAAAGCGAAGTGGCTGGCAGTAACCGTCGGTCAGTTCCCAATGTATATGTTTGACGGCAACCCGTATCTTTCCAACCAGCAGACGGACTTTAACAATCTGGCAATGTCGCAGAACGGCACATATACTTATCCTTCAGCCAGTATGGGTGCATATGCGACCATGGATGCAACCGATGAGCTGCAGTTTGTGATTGGTGCGCAAGACGCAACCAACCTGCCGGGCACGGCGGCAAAGTTTAACTCTGCAACCAACGGCGATTATACCGGTTTTGCCGGAGCGACTTATAAACCGAATATTAAGGGCTGGGGCGACGGAAAGTATAACGTTTTGGTATATAATCAGCCTTCGGTTAAAAGAGCTCCGGAAGAAACTCAGGGCTGGTCTTTGAGCGCGTCTCAAGATTTTGGCGACAAGTGGGCCGTGTTCGGCCGCATTAACGGCAACACCGGCGGATATATCTTAAGGCAGTCTTATGTTTTGGGCGCGGCTTATAAAGACCCGTTTGAGCGTGGCAGCTCTTTGGATAGAATCGGTCTGGCAGCAGCCATTAATAAGATTAACCAAAATATTGCCGACGACGGCGCCAGAGGAGAAGAGAGTGTTGTGGAGGCGTATTGGGATATCGGCTTTGCCGAAACGCTGCTGATTACGCCTGATATTCAGATGTATTATAAACCGGCGCTTAACCGCGACCGCGATATTGCAACGGTTTATTCGATTAGAGCGACGATATTGTTCTAGAAAAAAGGCTTCCTTCGGGAAGCTTTTCTTTTAGTGGGCGGTGGTCAGGGGCAGTGGACAGTGATTGCATTATTTTCTTGTTTCTTTGAAACTTTGTTGTTAGATTGGCTTAAATTAACAAGGAAGGATGGGCTATGAGTTTTACGGATTATAAGGTGGCTGATATTAAGCTGGCCGAGTGGGGACACAAAGAAATTGCGATTGCCAAGGAAGAAATGCCGGGTTTGATGAGTATTTTAGAAGAATATAAATCTAAGCAGCCGCTTAAGGGCGCCAGAATCGCCGGTTGTCTACATATGACCATTCAGACTGCGGTTTTGATTGAAACCTTGAGAGGTTTGGGTGCGGAAATCCGCTGGTCTTCCTGCAATATTTTTTCAACCCAGGACCACGCGGCGGCAGCCATTGCCGACCAAAAGATTCCGGTTTTTGCCTGGAAGGGTGAAACCGACGAAGAATTTTGGTGGTGCATTGAACAAACTATTAAAGGCCCTGACGGCTGGGTGCCGAACATGATTTTGGATGACGGCGGAGATTTGACGCAGATTATGCATGAAAAATATCCCGAGCTTTTGAAAAATGTTAAGGGAATTTCTGAAGAGACCACTACCGGCGTGCATCGTTTATATGAGATGGCCAAGGAAGGCTCACTCAAGGTTCCGGCAATTAATGTTAATGACTCGGTTACCAAGTCTAAGTTTGACAACCTTTATGGCTGCCGCGAAAGTTTGGTTGACGGCATTAAGCGCGCAACAGATGTTATGGTGGCCGGAAAGGTGGCAGTGGTTTGCGGATATGGCGACGTGGGCAAGGGCTCAGCTGCATCTTTACGCGGTATGGGCGCCAGAGTTTTGGTAACCGAAATTGACCCGATTTGCGCTTTGCAGGCAGCCATGGAAGGCTATGAAGTGGTGAGAATGGACGATGTTGCGAGCATGGGCGATATGTTTGTGACCACCACCGGCAATGTTGATGTGATTACGCACGAGCATATGAAAAAAATGAAAAATTTTGCCATTGTCTGCAACATCGGCCACTTTGATTCTGAGATTGATATTGCATCCTTGCGTCAATATGAATGGACCAATGTTAAACCGCAGGTGGACATGGTTAAGATGCCGAGCGGCAACAGCATTATTGTTTTGGCGGAAGGCCGCCTGGTGAACCTTGGCTGCGCCACCGGACACCCGAGCTTTGTGATGAGCAACTCTTTTGCCAATCAGGTTTTGGCGCAGATTGAGCTTTGGCAAAACCATGCAAAATATAAGAACGAGGTTTATGTTCTGCCCAAGCACTTGGACGAGAAAGTGGCAAGATTGCATTTGGAAAAAATCGGCGTGAAGCTGACCAAGCTGACAGACAAGCAGGCAAAATATTTGAACATAAATGCCGAAGGGCCGTTTAAGCCTGAGCATTATAGATATTAAGCAATGTCATCATGAGGCCGCAAGGCCGTGATGATCTCGGCCGAATTAATATAGCCGAGATTGTCACGGGGCTTCGCCCCTCACAATGACAACTATGGAGAAGATTATGCATATTAGGGTTGTTGCGCCGTCAAGGAGTATGAAGATAATTGCCGGGGATTGCCGGGAGCTGGCGACTAAGCGGCTGCAGGAGATGGGGCATACGGTTTCCTATGGCAAGAATGTTGAGGCTATGAGCGATTTTGTTTCAGCATCGGTTGAGGAAAAACTGGCGGATTTGCATGAGGCTTTTGCCGATAAGTCGGTTGAGATGATTATGACCGCAATCGGCGGGTTTAATTCGGTGCAGCTTCTTAATAAGATTGATTATGATTTGATTGCAAAGAATCCGAAGCCGTTGTGCGGGTTTTCAGATATTACTGCTTTGACTTGCGCTATTCATGCCAAGACCGGAATTAAGACTTATTCCGGCGTGCATTATTCATCTTTGGGAATGCTTAAAGGTGCGGAATATTCAATTGAATATTTTAAAAAGTGTTTGTTTGGCAAAGAGCCGTTTGAGGTTAAGGCGGCGGGTGAATGGTCGGATGATGCCTGGTTTTTGGATCAGGAGAATCGGGAGTTTATTAAAAACTCCGGGCATTGGGTTTTGAATAATAGTTCAGCCAAAGGCAAAATTGTCGGCGGAAACTTATGCACTTTTAACCTGCTGCAAGGCACTTCGTATATGCCGAGCTTGAAGGACTGTGTTTTGTTTATTGAGGATGATGCGGATACGAAAGATGTGATTTTTGACCGCATGCTGCATTCGCTTTCAATGCAAAAAGATTTTGACACGGTGCGCGGGATTTTGATTGGGCGTTTTCAGAAGCCGTCGAACATCAGCCGCGAGACTTTGGAAAAGATTGTGGCAACCAAGGAGCATTTGAAAAAGATTCCGGTGATTGGCAATGTTGACTTTGGGCATACGACGCCGATTATTACATTTCCGATTGGCGGGGTTTGTGAGATTAAAGATGGAAAAATTTGGATTGAGGGTTGACACCCCCGCCCCAGCACTCCCCCATCAAGGGGGAGGGAGAGACAAGAAAAACCCCTCGTTTTGGTGACGAGGGGTTTTTGAATTGGTTGGGCTGTTTGCTATTTTTTATAATAATAGTATAGCGCAGTAGCGCGAATTGTAGCATATACACCTGAAAGACCAGCCATAACCGCAAATGCGATAGTTTGCCCCTGCTCAGGTATTATATAAGCCAATACCGCAAGAAGAATTGCTGCCTCAATTAAAGCGAAGATTACCATCTTTTTTTCAAAAAGGGTGTACTCAAATTTTCCTCTTGCGATGACATCACTTAAATTCCAAAGAAACATAACAACCACCGCCATAATGTTTATCAATGAGGCGATAAAAAAACTCCAAGCCGTAAGGACTCCGAGGATGTGAATTAAATTTTCCATAATTTTTTGTTTTTTAAATTAATAATATTTAGTTACATAAGAATTTGTGTTTTTTGTTCTTTCAGAGTACCACACACACAAGGTTTTCAACACTTTTAGTGTTACAATTTTATGACATTTTCAAGGGTTGCTTTGGCACCTAATCTCGCTGCGGTTGCTAAAGCTTCCCTTGCTTGATAAGGTGTTCCAAAGATTTTACAGACAAAAACAGTCATTACTTTGACTGTTTTTGCTTAGCAATTGTTAAAGTTTTGTTACAGGAAACCTTCTTTGTCATCCAGAGCATATTTTATAATTTTCCTGTGTCGACCGCAGGGAGCACAGATAAGAAAATTGTAAAACGTGCGTGGGATCCAGGATTAATTTGCTATATTGTTTGTTGGATTGCCGCGCTTTCGCTCGCAATGACATAATGGGGGCTTGAGGCGGCGTTAAAAGAAAGAACCTCCCGTTGTTAAACGGGAGGTTCTTTTTTATGCTAGATATTTGACCTGGATTCTCGGGTCAAGCCCGAGAATGACAGGAGAATATTAAGCTTTTTTCTTAGACTTAGTCTTAGTCAAGGCTTCGCCCAGGGCGTCGCCCAGAGATGAGCCGGATTTCTTGGAAGAATATTCTTCCAAAGCTTTTTTCTCAACTTCAACTTCTAAGGCTTTGATGGAAAGACCAAGCTTGTTGGTTTTCTTATCAACAGCAGTTACTTTGGCTTCCAAAACTTGTCCTGCTTTGAAGTTTTCAGGGTTTTGGTCAGCCTTGTCTTTTGACAAATCGGCTTTTTTGATGGAGGCATTAATGCCGTTAACTTCAACATTTATGCCCTTATCATCTACAGAAACAACGGTTGCTTTAACCACGTCGCCTTTGTTCAAAGCGCCCAAGGCTTCGCCAACGGTGTTTTCTGAAAGCTGTTTAATGCCCAAAGAAATGCGTTCTTTTTCAACGTCAACGTCAATAATCTTGGCTTCTATTTCTTGGCCTTTGGTGAAGTCTTTAACAGCTTCTTCACCGGATTTTTCCCAAGAAATATCCGACAAGTGAATCATGCCGTCGATTTCATCATTAAGGCCGATAAACAAACCGAATTCGGTGATGTTTTTGATTTTGCCTTCAATGATTGAACCGGCGGGATGTTCTTCAATATATGCAGCCCAAGGATTGGCCTGGCATTGTTTGATGCCCAAAGAAATTCTTCTCTTGTCGGCGTCAACCTCAAGAACCTTAACGTCAACTTCTTGTGAAGTTGAAACAATCTTTCCGGGGTGAACGTTTTTGCGGGTCCAGCTCATCTCGCTAACGTGAACCAAACCTTCAATGCCTTCACCTAATTCAACAAATGCGCCGTAATCGGTGATATTGGTTACTTTGCCGTGGTAAACCTGACCAACTTTGAATTTCTCGGCAACGGCAGCCCACGGGTCATTTTCAAGCTGTTTCATGCCCAGGGAAATGCGTTGGTTGTCTTCGTTAAACTTAATTACCTGAACTTTAATGGTTTGACCAACGTTCAACACCTCTGCAGGGTGGTTGATGCGCTTCCAGGAAATGTCGGTAACGTGCAGCAAGCCGTCTACGCCGCCCAAGTCGATGAACGCGCCGTAATCGGTGATGTTTTTGACAACACCGTCCAAGATTGAACCTTCTTTCAAGGTGTTAACCAGCTCGGCACGAGCTTCAGCTCTGGTTTCTTCTAAAACAACGCGGCGAGAAACAACAATGTTGCCTCTAACCTTGTCCATTTTCAAAATTTGGAATGGTTGAGAGATGCCCATTAACGGAGAAATGTCTCTGATGGGGCGAATGTCAATTTGCGAACCGGGCAAGAAAGCAATAGCGCCGTTTAAATCAACGGTGAAGCCGCCTTTAACACGGCCGAAGATAACGCCGTTAACGCGTTCACTGGCGTTCATGGATTTTTCAAGATCTACCCAAACTTCTTCACGGCGGGCTTTCTCGCGAGAAAGAACTATCATGCCGTCTTTGTCTTCATAACGGTCAACATAAACTTCAATGCGGTCGCCGGTTTTAAGCTCTTTGTTTTGACCAAATTCGCGAAGCGGAATGCGGCCTTCAGATTTTAGACCGACGTCTACAATTGCAAAATCGTCCGTTAAGCGAACAATGGTGCCTTTAACAACCGAACCGGTAATGCCTTTATCGCCAAACTGCTCGTTAAGCAGGGCTTCAAAACTTTCGGTCATTTCAGGGATTTTAATTTCAGTATTTGTCATTAATTTATTAACTTCTAAAAATGCCAGGCCTCTTTGGAAAGAGCGGACTTGCGTGTGGTTAATTGATGAGATTGCTGACCCCACCCAACCTCCCCTTAAAAGGGGATGAGAATAGAGGGCAATGACGTTATTTTGTAACACGCCGTAAGACTGTTAGGTTATACACTTATATTCTTATTTTTCAAGAGTTTTTTTGAGAATTATCGATAATTTCGCAGGCTTTTTGAAAAACGCCTTCAATATCTAAATCCGATGTGTCGAAGTTTATGGCATCAGCCGCGGGTTTTAAAGCATTGCTCATGTCGCGCTCATCGCGTTTTTTAATGTCTTCATAAAGAACTTCATATGTGGTGTCAAAACCCTTATCCTTTAGTTCTTCAAAACGTCTTTGAGTGCGAACCTCTAAGGATGCGGTGAGAAAAAATTTGACATTGGCATGAGGGCAAA
Organism: Alphaproteobacteria bacterium; assembly: GCA_031550205.1. GTDB lineage: Bacteria > Pseudomonadota > Alphaproteobacteria > RF32 > CAG-239 > JAVBOV01. The sequence goes on along the minus strand of JAVBOV010000025.1, from coordinate 2,635 downwards.
CCACCGTGCCGGTGTCGCGGCCGTCGTAAACCGCGCCGTTGGCCTTAGAGCCGTCGGCAAAAACCGGATTTTTAGAAAAATCCTGCTGCATTTTTAAGAGTGCGGCACGCACTTTTTTGTGAACAGAGACAATGGAAGCAGCCTGACCGTTTTCAGCGCTTCTGAACATTTTATGAGTGGAAAGCTCAATCATTTTGGGAAAGGTCAGCTCTTTGGCAATGACTTCAGCCACGTCTTCATCTTCAAGCTTTAAGCCGCTTAAGAGCATTTGCAGGCTGGTAGCGCGATAGACCATGCCGGTATCAAAATAGGCAAGCTTATATTTTTGAGCCAGTTTGGCAGCCAAGGTTCCCTTGCCGGCGGCGGCCGGTCCGTCGATAGTTATTATCATTAAAATCAACCCGTTAAATTTTTTATTTCTTTTTTAATATATAGGCTGTAGAATGTTTGTATATGGGATTTTAATAATTATTAAGAAGGAACTTTCTTATGCTGAAAAAAGCCTTGATAATGATAACCGCCCTTTTAGCAATGCCTTTATATGCCAAGGCTAATGTGGAGTTTATAACCGAAACGCAAAACGGAACTGCCGCCGCTCCGGAAAACCCTTTTGAGCCCGAGGCCGGAAGTTCTTTGAGCAACGTTTTGGAGCAGGCTGCCGGTACAACTTCCGAAGCTTCGGCGCCGGAGAGCAATGTTGCTGCCGCCGTTCCAGCTTTGCAGCCTGCCGCAGCAAACCCGTTTGAGGCCGCAGCAACGGAAGCCGAAGCAAGCACTCCTCCGGCGTTGATTGAGGCAGATTTGCCAAAAACCGAAGAGCTTCTGGTCAGTGTTGATTTGGACGCAAAGGCCATGGAAGCAGACGCCAGGTTCGGGCAGATTATTGAGGTTACGCTTGATGAGGAAACCCCGAAAGAATGGCAGTGCGATAAAGGCAACAAGGTGGTTAAGTTTATCAGCATGAACCGAGATACTCCGGGCGAGGTTAAAATTTCTTTTGAAGCGGTTAAAGAGGGATTTGAACGCCTTTATTTTGATTATGTTGACCGCAGCAACGGAAGCATAAAGGTTATAGAATCGCGCATTGTGGACGTTTCCGTGGGGTCTTAAAAATTGAAAATCCGCCTGTTTATTGACAAAGACCTATGCAAAGAAAAAACTTTTTTTGCGCAAGAAAAACAGGTTCATTATCTTTTTACCGTGATGAAGTTAAACGCGCAAGACAAGCTTTTTTGTTTTGACAACAAGAGCGGTGAATATTTATGCCGGATTGAAGTTATCAGCAAAAAAGAATGCAAAATTGCGGTGCTGGAAAAAACCAAAGAATTTAAGCAAAGCCCTGATGTGGAACTTTGGTTTGCGCCGGTTAAAAAAGATAATACCGACTTTATTATTCAAAAAGCAACCGAGCTTGGAGCTCGAGCGATTGTGCCGGTAATTACCAAGCGCACCAACGCAGAAAAAGTGAGAACCGAGCGCTTTGTTTTGCAAAGCATTGAGGCCGCCGAACAGTCTTTGCGGGTGGATTTGCCGGAGATTTTTGAAGCGGTATCTTTGGAAAAAGCATTGAGCGTTTTTGATAAAGCAAAGACTTTGTTTTTTATGGATGAAACCCTGCACGGCAAAAGCATTAAAGAAGTTTTTAACAACAAGACTTTTAAGGGAAAGTCTTGCGTGATTTTGGTGGGGCCGGAAGGCGGCTTTTCCGGTGATGAGCTGGAGACCTTGCGCTTGCTCCCTTTTGCGCAAGCAGTGACTTTGGGACCAAGAATTTTGCGGGCGGAAACCGCCGTCGCCGCGGCACTTTCCTGTTGGCAAATGGCACTCGGCGATTTTTAGTTGATATGAGCAATATTTTTTAGTAAAGTGGATTTAGAGGATTAAGAGGATGAATGATAACAACGTGAAGCTGCCGCTTTATTCCAAAGAAATTTACGGCTGGCTGTATAACAGTTTTAAGTGGAGCCGTTTTTTTGACAGCCCAAAGCTTTTGGGGTTTCTGACTTTGGGAAATTATAAAAAGCTTACGAACGCGGCGGTTAAGGAAGTTCGCCCAGGCTTAAAGGTTTTGCAAACCGGCGTCTGCTTCGGAAATATGATTGAGAAGATGGCCGAACAAATCGGCTTTGACGGCAAATATGAGATTATGGATGTTAACCGCCTGCAATTGGAAATGTGTGAGGAAAAATATAAATATCTATATTCAAATCTTAAATTTATTCACCAAGACGCGACCAAGCCGATTAAAAATAAATATGATGTGATTGTTTGCTATATGCTGATGCACGAGATGCCGATACAAAGCAAGGTGCGCTTGGTTGAAAATTTGCTGGACAGCTTGAATGACAGAGGCAAAGCGGTATTTATTGACTACCATAATCCGGTGAAGCTGCACCCGCTGCGTTATTTTGTTAGAATGTTCAATCGTCTGTATCAGCCTTTTGCCGAGAAAATGTGGGATAGAGAGATTCACTCTTTTGCGTTGAAAAAGACCGATTTTATTTGGAGAAAGACCACGTACTTTGGAAGAATGTATCAAAAAGTTGTGGCGCAGAAAAAAGATAAGTTGAAAAAGTGATACATTGAAATGTAGATCCCGGATATGGCAAGTCCGGTGGGGCTTACCTTCCGGGAT
>JAVBOV010000078.1:0-6563 GCA_031550205.1 Alphaproteobacteria bacterium | reverse complement strand
TTGAGGAATGTGAAAAACCGAATGGGCAATTTGGCAGGCAATCATGTTAACTTCATCAACATCGGTAACGGCAATTATCATATCGGCGTCTTTGGCTCCGGCTTTTTCCAAAATATTGGGGTGAGAGGCAGAGCCTAAAATGGGTTGGATATCCCACTGTTTGGCCAAATCATCTAAGTTTTTTTGACGGTCATCAATTACGACAATATCATTATTGCCTTGCGCCAGATAGTCTACAATACTTTGTCCGACGCGTCCTGCTCCGCATACAATTATCTTCATTTTAGCAGCCTTTCAAAAAAATCTTCTATTGCCTGCAGTGCTTCGTCATAGTCTTTAATTTGGATATATTTTTCTCTGAAATGTCTGGCATCGTACAGGCTTTTGCAATACCAGCAGACATATTTGCGCGAAATCGGCAAAGCCGCTTTTGCTCCATAATATTCAACCAATTCTTTAAGGTGGGTTAACAAAGTGTTTTTAACAATGTCGATTGTAATTGCTTGGGGTTCTTGGCGATTGTGAAGATAATTGTGAATTTGGGAAATTATCCAAGGCTGGCCCAGAGCCGCGCGGCCAATCATCACGCCGTCTGCTTTGGTGTGCTCCAGCATTTTTTGAGCAGCAATGGGGCTGTCTATGTCACCGTTGCCGATTACGGGAATTTTAACGGCGTTTTTAACTTCGGCGATAATGTCCCAGTCTGCCTGCCCTGCGTAAAACTGACTTCGGGTGCGGCCGTGCAGCGTTATATATGCGGCACCGCTGTCCTCGCACATTTTGGCAAAATCAACTGCATTTACGCTTGTGGTATCCCACCCTTTGCGAAACTTGACGCTGACCATTTTAGAAGTTGCGCCGACTGCGGCTTTGATAATTTTTTCTGCCTGTTTGGGGTTTTTCATTAAGTGGCAGCCGCTATCATTGCCGACAATTTTTTTAACCGGGCAGCCCATGTTGATGTCTATGGAAAAAGCGCCCAGTTCTTCCATCAACTTCACCGCATCGGGGAATAGCTTTTCATCGCCGCCAACCAGTTGCACAACCACGGGATATGGCTCTGAGCGAACGTCGGCAATGCGGTAGCTTTTGGGATTTTTGCGGCTTAAGGCATTGACCGCGGCCATTTCGGTTACCATCATGCCGGGGCCGAAGGAGCGGACGACTTTGCGCATTGGCAAATCAGTAATGCCGGCCATGGGAGCTAAGAATACATTTGATGGGAAGCCCATTTCAAGTAATTTTTGATTTGGCTGCGGCATTGGTGTTTCCTATTATTGCCCTGTCATGCCAAACTTGATTTGGCATCCAGTTAATAAATTTGCTATATTTTTGACTAGATTCCAGCTTTCGCTGGAATGACAACTATGTAATGCTTTCATATAAATCATTCCAATTCTTTGTGAGCTTATGATATATACATAATATTGGTTATCATTCATAATCAGTGCAATTTATCTAAGGATTTGGCGAGGATGTAATAAAGCTTGCCAATGTCGGCGCCGGAGATTACGGAAAGCAAAATGCCGGAGCGTTCGTTGGTTTGAGCTTTCTTAATCAGCTGCTCAAATTCTGATAAATATTTGGAAACCATGTTTCTGAAATCAAGGTTTTTTTCAAATTCGCCCCTAATGCCCTGCACCTGATTTTTGGTCATGGTTTTGGCAAGATGGCGGATGAAAACCGAGGTATCGCCGTTATAATATTTTTTCCATAAATCTTCTTCGTCTTTGGGAGAGAAAATGCGGCTGATATCAACGGCAACGGTTTCCAGTTTCTCGATTATGGAACCGGCGTCTTTTAAGAAGCTGTCAAGTTTAACACCCTGATACTGTTTCTCTAAATCTTGCAGCTGCGAACCGGCTTTGGCGGAGATTTCACCCAAGGTTTTGGCCTGTTTTTTAACCAGTTCATTAAACACTTGCGATTTTTCAACAATGTCTTGAGTTTTGTTATTGAAGTCTGCGGCATTTTCGCTCAAGGCGTGCATGACATGGCCGACCTTTTGCAAGGTGTCATCAGTGGCGGCAACCAAAACTTCAGACTGTTTCAAGAACACTTCTCCGCCGGAACGAATCTCATTGGAAATGCGCTCGGCATTGGAAGAAATTTCCGTGATGGCGGCGCGCAGTTTGTCTCCGGATTTATCCAGATGAGTGGCGCTTGATTTGGTGGCCTCCTCCAACTGGCGGCTTAAGGCTTTGAGATTTTCACCCAGGCCTTTTACCTTGTCATAGGCCATGTTGGCGCGATTGGAAAGCTCTTTGGAAGTGTCGTTTAAAACCGTGTTAAAACATTCCACCAGTTCTTTGGTGCCCTCGGAGATGGTGAGCATTTTGTCGCTCTGCTGGCTGATTAAGTCGTTAATTTCAACAACTCCGGTGCTGGCTTCAGCCGTGACGGTATTGAAGTTGGCAATGTGTTTATTGTAATCTTCCATAACATTTCTGACTTTGCCGGTTGATTTGTTGACGGTGGCATCCAGTTCTTCGGCACAGCTGCCCAAAGCCAAATTAACCTGCTCAACGCTCTTAATGGAGTTTTTGGAAGTTTTAAAGATATCTTCACCAACCTTAATGAGCTTGTCTCCCAGCACGTCAAACTCGTATGAAAGTTTGCCGGAAGTTTCAAAAATGCCGTCGGTATTGTTCTTAAACTGGGTGTTAATTTCGTTCAGCTTATTGGAAATGTTGGTGGCGGCATCTGATAAATATTTGTATTGCTGAGCCAATGATGCCTCGCCCAGACGGCTCTGAGTGGAAACAACATTGACAATATCGGTCAGGGTCTCTTTTTGAGAGCCTAAATTTTCTTTGATGATATCAGACTGCGATTTGGCCTTGACCAGCGCGATATCAATATCTTTGATATGACTTTCCATGTTTTCGGAAACGGCCTTCATATCCAGGCTTAAGGCTTTGCCGTTTTCCTTAATTTTTTCCGCATTGGCGGCAATTGTCAAAGCGCCGGCAGAGGTTTCATCTCTGATTTCTTTGACCGTGTTTTCAAAGCCGGAAACGTTTAATTTAAAGGCGTCTGAAACGCCGCGGATTTTATCGACAATGGTTTCAACCGTGCGGCTCATTTCAGAGTTTTGGGCATTAATGTGGCCGTTTAATTCGCTTAAACTCTCAATGGATTTCATGGAGCTTGCCACAACAACATCCGCTCTCTTGCCCACATCTTCCTCCAAAAGCGCCATGCGGGCAAAAACGCGGTCTGCGCCTTGTTCAATGCTGGTAATCTGCTTTTTAAGATTGGCGCCGATAGCGTTGGTGTTGTCGGATAATTTTTCACAGATATTGAAAAATTCATTTTCCTGATGCTTGAACAGAACATTAATGGTTTCGGCCTTTTCATCCAGAGCCTGAACAACTTCAGAGATATAACCGACCGTGTTTTCAGCAACGGAGTTTAGAAGGTTGGACTGGGTTTCAAAGGAACCCAAAATTTCTTTGAAAATCTGCGAAGATTTATCGGTGCTTTTATCTACCAAAATGGTTTGCTTTTCCAAACGGGCGGATATTTCAACGGTTTTATCTTCAACGTTTTTGGAAGTTTCGCTCAATCTTTGATAATGGGTGTTAAGCGTATGCTCAAATTCGGCAACTCTGCTTAGAGTCTTGACGGTGCTCTCGGCGAAGTCGGCAGACTGTTCAGACAAGCTTTCATTAAGGGTTTTGGTCTTGCCGACCACTTCATCGGAAGATTTTAAGATATCGTTCATTTGGGATTTTAAGCGCTCAACCACTGAGCCGGCTTCTTCGTCAATGGAAGCGGCAACGCGGGCAAACTCTTCAATCTGTCGGCGAACCTCGTTTTTAAGGTCTTCAATTTTGGTAATGGAGCTGGTGATGTGGCGCTGCTGCTGAGCCAGTGATGCCTCGGAAGTGCGGCTTTGAGCCAGAACAATGCTTGAAGCTTCGGTCAAGCTTTCGGCGTTTTTCTTCATTATGGAGCTGACTTCGTTGAAGTTTTCTATTGAGGCATTGCTGTCAGTCTTAACACTCTGAGCATTGTCGCTGATTTCTTTGCTGATGAGTTTGAGGTTGTTAACGATGCCGTCGGACATGGTTTGCAGAGCATCGTGCTTGGCAGAGATAACATCGCTTAGCTCAACGGTTTTAGATGCGGACTGGTCTGAGAGTTTTGACATTAATTCAGTCTTGTCTTCAAGGTTTTCAATAACCTCATTAAGCTTGCGGGACGCGGCGTCGGCTTGTTTATCGAGGTTGTGGATTTGCTCTTCAATGCCGGTTTCAACCTGTTTTAAGCTGTCATAAACCGCATCGGAAATTTTGTTAAGCTCACGGGTTTTGATGGCGATGTTTTCTTCCATGGTGTTGGTGCGGGCAATTACCTTATCAACCTCAACGCTGATATTTTCTCGGTGATCGGCCAGTTTTTGAGCCAGCTTCTCGGAGTTTTTATCAAGCATGGAAACGTGGTCGGCCACAAATTTGCCCTGAGTTTTGAGGCTGGCGTCTATTTTTTCAACGCCCTCTTCCAAAGACTGATAAATGTTCTTGTAACTCTCAATGGCGGAGCCGGAAATGTCTTCCAAGCGCTTGGCCTGAGAGGTGAGAACATTGGAAGCCTGCCCGAAACTGTTGTTGGCTTTATCGGTGAAGTCTTGCAGCATTTCATTGGCTTTGAGCATTTTGAGGCTGTTTTCATTGTTGATGGTTTGCAGCAAAGCCGACGAGCCTTTGATTTCCTGAATGCGCGGAATCAGGCTGTCTATTAAATCGCGCATGTCGTTTTGCAGCATGTGGGCAGATTTGGAAAATTCGTCGGTATGAGATTTGAACTCGTCTTTAGAGCTCTCGGCTCTGGTGGTGGCATATTCAAAGTTTTTAATGAGGGTTTTGACGCCTTCGGTAAGCTCTACAATGGTTTTGGAGGAATAGTTATCTAATACGCCAACCAGTTTGGAGAAATCTTCAACACGGCCGCCTAACTCCTGCTTAATTTTGTCGGTTTGTTCAATGGCCAGCTTGGTGACTTGCTGTAATTCTACAACCTGCGAGCGGATGCCGTCGGCCATGGCTTTGGCGGTTTGGGCGCCGCCCTCTTCAGGGTGAACAATTTGGTTCATGTAGGCTCTTAAAAGTCTGGCTTCGGTCTTAAAGCCGGTGCCGCGGTCGATGTAGGCAATGACCATCCAGATTACGGCCAAAGGCAGGGTGATGCCGGCCAAGAAGCCGCCGAATTCATCAGGCATCATTAAAAACAAATTGGACCAGCCGAAAAACTGGGTGATGTAGATGAAGACAATGGCAAACCAGCCAAGGCTCACGCCAACCATCAGCTTATGGAGGTTATTGGCCAGCCATGAAGCGTTGGCGTCTTCGTAGTTGATTGATGAGTTTTCAGACATGAAATGGGGGATTTCCCCCTTCTTGTTAACCATTATCGTTCTATTCCCTAATTTTATATATTTCCCTGTGGCAATTATATTGGTTTTTTTATAAATTTAAAGGCTTTGAGGGGGCGGCAATGAGTTATCCACAAACAAAAAGCCAAGCCAAAATACTCTTGAGAGTATTTTGACAATTTTGGATTTTAGATTTTAGATTTTGGATTATTGCTGTGTTTGCTTATTACATACTCCAGCTTTTTTAGGGCGGCTTTTTGGGCGTCTGGTTCGGAGATGCCGGCGGGGAGGACGATTGAGGCCTCTATGCCGGTGTCGGGGTCGATGGCGGTGGCTTTGACCGCATTGCCGATGCTGATGAATTCAAAAAGGATTTCTTTTGATTCGGATGAGATTGCCACGTCGCTCTGCTCCTCGCAATGACGTTTTTTAAACTTATTATTTCTTTGGTGGGTTTTTGAATGTGATTTCGGGCCAGAGACAAACCTCTTGTCTTGGCACGCCGAAGACCTTTTCATAAACTATGTCAACGCTGCCAAACATGGCCTTATCCTTATCAAAGCCTAGATCAGCAACTGCCTTCATAACATGTTCCTCGGAATCACCCTCAATTTCAATAAGAGGATCAAGTCCTGGCCAAGTGTCGATTGTAGCTTCCACGTTGTCTCTCTTCCATATTTCACGCAACGTCTCCTGAAAAGCCTTTTTCCTGAATCCTGCAGCCTCGAGGAACGTTACGCCAGCATCAAAAGAATTGATTGTAAGTTCAGCCTCCTCCATACCACTTATGCTTTCGCTGTTGACGCGCTTAACTGACATGGTGGTGCGGTTATGTTCTGCACGTACACGCGCCCAACCGGTTTTGGGATCAGGAGGAGTGAATACCGAGCGCACCATCATAAATTCCGTATTGGAGAGTTTAAAACCAGCTTTCTTTAAGCGACCACGCGTATCGTCCTTATCCACGGGATAAAATTTCAACTCAATTTCAACAATCATTTTTTGTACCTTTCTCTATTTTATTGCCACGTCGCTCTGCTCCTCGCAATGACGTTAAAGAAACTTGTTGTTTTTTGGGAAGCCGGTTGGGGCCATTTTGCCGGCGCCGGCGCGATTGCCGAGCCAGGTTATGAGTTTGGTTTCGGTTTTGACTTCTGTGCCTTTGGCGTATTGGAAGCCTTCAACA
>JAVBOV010000035.1:0-9736 GCA_031550205.1 Alphaproteobacteria bacterium | reverse complement strand
TGTTGAGGGCGTCGGCACTGCCTGTACTGCTGACGGCGGCCAAAAATACCAAAACTGTAAATGCGGCGATGCCTACGCTGCCTGCACCAGCCCGAAAGTCGGCGTTGCCGGTAAGGCCTGCGCAGTTGACGGAACCAAGTTCTCCGAGTGCGCCTGCCCCAGCAATTATGTAACCTGTACCACTGCCGGCATCGGCACGCCTTGCACCGACGCAGGCGGAACCAAATATACAAGCTGCCAGCCTTCATTACCTGCAACTTGTGAGGCTACACCGACTGGTCTATATAGAACTGCAGCTCCAGCAGCTTATGAAAAGTGCGAAGGATCTGCCCAATTTGAACTACAAAGTGGCACTGCAACTTGCTATTATAAGTGCAGAAAAATTCTGTGTTCAGAAACACTCACGGGGTATAGTAGTAGTGTTAGTTATGCATATTATTTTGATATCCACGTGAGTGACGGGGGATCAGTTCCTGATGGTAATCCGTTATTATTTAGCTCTTCAAGCGGTCTTTGTTATAAAACCCCTTATTATACCACTCTATACTATAATTGTGCACACTGTATAAAATGTGATCAAATGGGTAACCTATGGACAAATTACGATACAGGTACCACCTGTGAAGTTATGACAGGTGACTATGGAACAAAATGTTATAAGCGTTGTGCAACCTGTGCTGAAGACGGAGCTTCAACAAATTTACCTCTATCCAACCAGTATTGTAATGAATATATGCTGGGTACAAGCCGTTGCTATAAAAATTGCGGCACCTGCGAATCTCATGGAATGAGCACTTATGGCCCTGATTATAAAACCAAATGTGATTCTCATCAGAACACTGGAGGTACCAGAAAATGTTACAGCAACTGTAGACTAGACTGCGATGGGTGGGATTACTATCTGGGTCAATCGTTATACAGAAACCAGCAGTGTCCAGATCCAGATCCACAGACCAGAGCGTATGATGAGCTTGCATGGTATACTGAAGCTTATGAATTTGAAGACCAGTGTAACCGCGCTCTGCCTAGTCCCATACCAGGTCAGTGTAGCTAACCTCAGCCAACAAAACACCGCCAGAGCAAACTTTCTCTGGCGGTGTCAAAGATAAACATTCAAAAAATTATTCTATTGCATTATGATGTATCATTACTAAGGATGCATAATTTTTTCAGACAATAAAGAAAAAACGGCATCATGAGGCCTTTAGGCCGTGATGATCCCGGCAAATTGATTTAGCCGAGATTATTACGTCGCTAACGCTCCTCATAATGACAATGTTCAAATAAAAACAAACAAAAAAACAAAATAAATTATTCACCAAAAATTTTATTAAAATGAAAAAAATTATGATTTTGGCGCTAAGTGCCATAGTGGCATTAAGCGGTTGCAAAAAGGAAGAAGAGGAAATTGTAAACAACGGCATCAGCGGCAAAGTAACCGCCGTCAGCACACAAAAAAACACCTCAACTCCCGGCAGCATCATCTACACCAACACCTTAACTGTTGAAAAAGCTCTGGAAAAAAGCAATGGCACCAGCCAAAAAAGTTCCGAGTCAAAAACTCAAACTCAAAAAATTGTTTATTCCACAAACTTAACAACCCTTAAAGCAGGTGACGGCAATTTAGGCAAACCGACGCCAACAATTACCGAGCAAGAAACAAACGAGCTAAAGACCAAAAACTATACTTGGACTTTCTCTGGCGGTCTTACAACCACAATAAAGCTTGAAAGCGGCCGCGTATATGTTTCTGAAGGCGAACACAAAGCCGAAGTCGCCGGGGTGCCGAACTTTACCTCAGCCGAATTGGTTTCTAATACTGTAACGGCTCTGAGCAAAGACACCGTTTCTGAAGGCATGATTTATTCTCAACATGAGAATAAGCTTTTGTTCAAGGTCACCAATTCTGATAACTCCGGCGAAAATATTGAGCTTAAAGTCATTGCTTTAGTCAGTAAAGAAGCTCTAAGAGACGTCAGCATTGAAGGCAAAGATTTTCTGCTTGAAGGCCGCAAGTCTTCTTTCATGTTGGTCAAAGTTAATAACGCAGGACAAAAGATTGAAGCCGGAAGAAGGGAAGTAACTTATCAGAACTCTGTCACTTTTTCCGATTATTCAAGTTATGTTGCTGTTGTGAACGATTTTAACATAGCTCCTGCTGGGTCGTACGGTAGCAAAATTGCCAGCGGAACAAGAACAGAAGGTAACAACATCAGTCTGAATAAATTCCGCAAAGAATATCTGGTAAGCTTGGGAACAACCCCAAATTATGGGTTAAGTTTCTTTGGCGGCACTGAAGAAGGAGTCTATAAAGAAGCCGGCCTGAGCGGTGAAGTTAACTTTAAATCTGAAGATTATACTTTCACAGTAAAAAGCCACTCTCTAACCGACTTGCCAAATGTAACAACTCCTGACGGAATCTTTGCGGTTAAAAAAGTAAACATTACTATTGTTGCCGCATACGGAGGCATTTCCACAGAGTATACCAACTCCATGGAGCTTAGAAAACTGATTTCTGCGGCCAACCCCTATGACATTGCCATCACCGGTACCATGGACAAATGCGGAGCCAGCGTGGCTTGGGACAAAGACGGAAACTTGGCAGATGCTTTTGTAGTTTTATACAATCCTGACGGCACAGGCGCTGAAGGCGGATATAGTCTCTATATCAACGGTGTGTTCCAAAAGTTTTATAATTGGAATGAAGCCACGCCGCCTTTCGCTTCAAACGTCAGAGTATCTGTGTGGCAAAAAGGTGACGGCGTGTGGATTCCCGCAAACGTAAGAACATTTAGTGAATATTACAACTATACTTCTTTCCTGAAAGCCGGTGGAAGTTTAGGCAGCCGAGGCATACAAGACATTGCCGATGAGACAGGAAATTCTAACGTTTTCTACCCCACAATCGGCGCAGAAAACCCGGACGGCACGGTAACTTTCAGCTACACCAATTATCTTGGTCAGGCTAAAACTTTAACCGTCGGCGCTCATCCTTAATCAAAAAAGGCTCTTCATCAGAAGAGCCTTTTTTTTTACATACGTCATCATGAGGTTAAACAAAACAGGTCAGTCGGGCAAAGCCCGATGACTACGGAATGTCATCCTCGGAGTCAACCGTTTGAGACGAAGTCGAACTCGGTTGAGCCCGGGGACCCAGGCCGCGGCAATCTCAGCAAAATTACTAAACAACCTTGGCATCAAAGCTAATGGCAATGCCCTCAATCACATCTGAACTTCCCCCAAGGGCTTTGCTCACCGAGACTGCCAAAACTTGCTCCTTAATATATTCCATATTCTCAAGCAAGGCTTTCTCAAGCTCATTATCATCGGTATCATAAACCAGCTCAATGCGGTCGGAAACATTAAAATCTTTTTCCTTGCGCAAATTTTGCACCAAGCGCACAAAATCTCTGGCCATGCCTTCGCGCTTCAAATCTTCGCTCAGGTTCGTATCCAAAAGCACCAAGGCCTTGTTGTCGGCAAAAGCCTTTCCGGCCACGTTTTCTTTCATGTTCAAGCGAATTTCAAACAAATCTTTGCTCAAAACCTGCCCGGCAATGCTAACCGTGCCGTCCTCGTTTTTGCTCCATTGGTTTTGTTTATAAGCCGCCATCACCGCGCCCATCTCCTTGCCCAGAGCCTTGCCCAAAAGCGGAGTATAAAGATAAAGGGATGTGTCGGCATATTTGGCAATCTCGCTGTCAAACTTAACCGCTTTCACATTAAGCTCGTCTTTAATAATCTCTTGAGCCCCTTTGCCGATAAACTCAACGTTTTCGCCAACCACCGTCAAACTGGCCAGCGGCAGACGGTTGCGCAGATTTTTCTCTTCACGGATAAACTTTGCGGCCGAACATAAATCTTGCAGCAAATCCATCTCCAAAATCAGCTTCTCGTCCATTTTAATATCCTCAAGCTTCGGATAATCAACCAAATGAACCGATTCTTCGCCGCTCAAAGACTTAAACACATATTCAGAAATAAACGGCATCAACGGCGCCATAATCTTGCACACATTAACCAAAACCGTATAAAGCACGTCAAACGCTTGGCTTTCTCCTTCCCAAAAACGCATCCGAGAACGGCGAATATACCAATTGTTCAAAACTTCCATAAACGCGGCAATCTCATTGCAGGCAACGGAAACGTCATAAGCCTTCATGCCCTCATGCACCACATTCGCCAGTTTTTTGAGCTTTGAGAGAATATAGTTGTCAATTGCATCGCTTGAAGAAGCAACCTCTTTTGCCTTATAATTCTCGGCATTGGCATAAAGCGTAAAAAAGTAAAACGCATTCCACAGCGGAATTTGCGCCACGCGCGCCGCTTTGGCAATTTCTTTTCCTTCTTTGTCAACGGCCAAGTTTCCGCCTTTGAGCACCGGCGAAGAAACCAAAAACCAACGCAAAACATCAGACCCCATAGAATCTAAAATCTCATTAGGGTCCGGATAATTTTTCAAACGTTTTGAAAGCTTTTGCCCGCCCTCCGCCATCAAAAACCCGGTACAAATACAGTTCTTAAACGCCGGCTTGTTGTGAAGCGCGGTAGACAACACCACCAGCGTATAAAACCACCCGCGGGTCTGGTCCATTGCTTCCACAATGAAATCTGCCGGAAAATGCTCTTCAAACCACTTTTTATTTTCAAACGGATAATGCACTTGCGCATATGGCATAGAGCCGCTTTCAAACCAACAGTCAAACACGTCGCCCACGCGGCGCATCATGGTTTTGCCGCTAGGGTCGTCGGGGTTAGGGTAAACCACATCGTCAATATAAGGCTTGTGCAAATCCTTAACCTCAATGCCGGTTTTTTCCAAAATCTCGGCCGTGGAGCCAAAAACATCTACGCGCGGAAACTTAGGATTCTCAGACTTCCAAACCGGAATCGGCGTGCCCCAAAAGCGGTTGCGAGAGATAGACCAATCGCGCGCGCCTTCCAGCCATTTGCCGAAACGCCCATCCTTAATATGCTCCGGCACCCAGTTAATCTGCTGATTATTGGCCACCATCTCATCTCTAAAATCGGTAACCTTCACAAACCAAGAAGACATCGCCTTATAAATCAGCGGCGTATCGGTGCGCCAGCAATATGGATAAGAGTGCGTATATTGCTCTTTTTTAACCAGCAAACCGCGGTTTTTAAGCACTTGGATAATTTTTTCATTAGAATCAAAAACCTGCACGCCTACATAATCGGTTATATCGGCTGTAAATTTTCCGGCCTCATCCACCGGGCAAACCGCCGGAAAGTTTTCATCATATGCGCGGCAAACCTCAAAGTCGTCCTGACCAAACCCCGGGGCAATATGCACCACGCCGGTTCCGTCCTCGGTTGAAACAAACTCACCCGCCAAAACCTTAAACGCACCCTCGGCCTTAAGGTCTTTAAAATACTCAAACATCGGCTCATAAGCCATGCCGACCAGCTCCGAACCCTTCAGTGTCTCAACCTGTGTTGCTTTTTCCAGCTGTTTTTTAAACTTGGGCAAAAGTGCGGTTGCCAGCACATATTTCTGGCCGTTTTCCTCCATCACCGCATATTCAATATCAACGCCCACAGCCAGCATCAAATTTGAGGGCAGCGTCCATGGCGTGGTTGTCCACACCAAAATGTTCATGCCGTTTTCAAGCTTAAACATCACCGTAATCGCATCATCGGTTTTGTCTTTATATGCCTGGTTAACCTCAAAGTTTGAAAGCGGCGTTTCTGCGCACCAGGAATATGGCAAAACCCTATAATCTTCATAAATCAAACCCTTGTCATAAAGCTGTTTGAAGTTGGAAATTACGCTTTCCATAAACGGCAAATCCATGGTCTTATAATCGCGCGAAAAGTCCACCCAGCGGCCGATGCGCTTAAACATATCCACCCAAATGCCTGAATATTTAAGAACATCTTGGCGGCAAAAATTGTTAAACTTTTCAATGCCGAATTCTTCAATCTGCTTGCGGCCAGAAACTTTCAGCTGCTGCTCGGCCGACATTTCTGCCGGCAAACCGTGACAGTCCCAGCCCAGACGGCGGTCAACCATTTTGCCGTCCATGGTCTGAAAACGCGCCACCACGTCCTTAACATAAGAAACCATAATATGCCCGTAATGCGGCGTTCCGTTGGCAAACGGAGGACCGTCATAAAACACAAATTCTTCATTTTTTTCGCGGTTTTTCACCGATTTTTCAAAAGTCTGGTTTTCTTCCCAAAACTTTAGCATATCTTTTTCAATTTTAACAAAGTCGGCCTTAGCCTTAACTTCAACGTAATGCTTGTTCATTTTTAAATTTACCTGAAAATGTTGATGTTTAAGAGAGTTGTTGGTTTTTTATGCAGCACAAAATATCCCCTAAGGGATAATAACCAAAATTATGTTTTGCAATCTAAAATCCAAAATCAAAAATCCAAAATACAATTAACTTACCCTTAATCTAAGCCAGCCTATACTTTTAGTCAATAAAAAAATCCTCTTCCCCCTCCCCCTTGACGGGGGAGGGTCGGGGTGGGGGTGATAAACCAACCATCCATATCCTCCTCCCCTTCCAGGGGGGCCGGGTGGGGTCAGAAAAAACGTCATTGCGAGGGGCAAAGCCCCGCGGCAATCTCATCAAATTAACTATTATGAAATTTTTGTTACAATGTACAAAACAAATAGACAAAAGATAAAGAATGTGCTATGTTCTTAAGTAGATAAAGATTTTTAAGGGAAAAAAGATGGCAGAAAAAGTAGAATATAATGGCAAAAAAAAGAAGGTCTACGTCAAAGAAAACAAAGAAAAACCTTCAGAAACCCCCAGAGCCAGAAAAGAAAGACAAGAACAGGAAAGGGCGGCAAAAGAACTAAAAAACCAAACCAACATCCCGGTAGATGCCAAAAACAGCTTTTCAAAAGATGAAAAAATATTAAACACAATTTTACAAGATTATATTTTTGAACAAAAACACCCTGAAAAACACAACAAAAAACACTTAGACAACCGGTTAAACAGCTTAGGCGTAAAAGACGAAGGAGACAACAAAATGGCAGACAATCAGGAAGAAATCATCAGACAGGCTAAAGAAAAAATAGCCCAAACTCCTTTGAGCGACGAGCTTAAACTAGCCCTCAACAGCGCGCCTATAAATGAAATAAGAGGCCAAAGAGCCGTTGATAAAGCCGTGCTGGAAAAAGTTACTAATAATGAGGCAAACGACATAGACGCCAAAAATCAGATTGCCTACGCAAGATCGATGATGGTTGGATATCTGGAAGGTACAGTCCAAATTCCTGATAGCCAGCTAGGAAGCTTTAACAGCTATTTGTTTAATTCCATGGACGTAAGAAATTACAATGAAAATGGCAAAAGAGAAAGCCCTGAACAACTGGAAAAAGACCATGCGCTACGTTCTCTGGCAATGGAAAAAGTAAACGACAGAAGAAATGGTATTTTGTCAAACACAGACTTCTCTAAGCTATCCAGCTCTGATATCACCAGTCTTGTTGAAAGTGTTGGTGGTTATGAAGCTGCATTTGACGACATATATTCAGACAAATCAAAAGGCAGTTTTGTGGACGGGCTAAAAGCAGAGGTACAAAAAAGAGTTTCTGAATATATGAATACCGGTAAAATCACCAAGCCCGGTGAGAAATCAACAACTGAAGCGGATACCAAAGAGTTAATGGCTTTAAGAAAGATGGCTCTTTATAGAAGTGCAGGAACGCTTATTGGTGGTGAAGAAGGGTATTATAATGCTGTCGATGAAAAAACCAGAAAACAAATAGATGACGGTAAAATTGAAGCTGCCAGGTTGGAAAAAGAGCGTGCTAAAAAAAAGATTGCACGTGATGCAGAGAAAGATCAGAGTAAAAAAAACAAATTGAGTTCCGAAATACATGATTTAGGTCATCAGGCATGGAAGTTAACTCACCCCGGTGAAACAAGAATGCGTAAACTTGCAGATGAAATCGATGGCAAATTTAGTGACAAATTGTTTGGTAAAAACAAACGTAAAGAAGAGCGTGAAAAATTGCAAAAAGAACAAGAGGCCAATAGTAAGGAAAAGCAAAAAAGAGCGCTGAACAGCATCCCTTCCGACATGGCAACAAAATCAACCAAGCCGCTTGATAAAGTTCAAGAAGCTTTAGATGAGCTCAAAAATAACGAGGCTCTTTATAAGAGCTTCGGAATTACCCTTCCAAGGCTTGAAAAAGGAAAAGAGGCAGAGTTTTTGGCCAAATTTGATAAGGTAAAAGGAGACCTAAAAACCAAACAAGATGAAAAAACCGCGGCAGATGAAAAACCCAAACAAAATGCTGACTCAAATGCCATAAAAATCGATGAAGGCGATGCCAATGCCAACGTTCAAACCGTTAACCAGGCTGCAGACGCCCAAGGCAGCCAAAATGCTCAAGATACCGACCGCATGAAAATGTGGAGAGAACACGCCGGAGCCACTGACCGCGACTTAGAAGTTCACAACGCCGCCGCCGGCCAAGAATCTGCTGCCTTAACCGCAAAAGGCAAATCGGCAAGCAAAGACGATGCAAAATTTCAATATGACGACGCCAACGGCAAGGTTTCCTTCCAGTCCAAAAAGCAAGAAGACTTTGACAAGCTTGTAGAAATCGCCAAGAAAGAGGGCAAAGACGCCATCAACTTCGGCAGCATCCAGTCCGACCAGTTTAAGGCCATGTTAATGGTTGCCTGTTTGCGCAACAGCGTTGAGATGCAAGGTGAACCCAAGTTTGAAGACCTTAAAAATCTGGATAAGAAAACCGTTGAGGATTATAAATCCGCCAAGGAAAAGCAGGAAAAATTAAAAGAAGCCCGCGAAAAGGTTGAACAAAAGAGCAAATATCAAGAGCTTTTAGATGATCACGGCATGAAGCGTGAAGATGTACGTGCCGGTTGGCAGGCTGCCACCGGATATAAGGGCGAACAGGCAGATAAAAATAAATTACATGCTAATCAGGCTCGGGTAATGAACAAAATGAAGGGGTCTGAAAAATAAGGAGCCAAACCATGAGCCAAAATGATAATGCATCATTCTTTAAAGGAGCCCCCGTCGGCTCCGGCTCTGGTTCAGGAGATACCGGAAAAGAAGAAGAAAAGGTTGTCTTGATAAACGCCAACGTTTCTCAGGCTGATGCCGAAAAATCCAAACTTGAAATACTTGCAAAACTCTCTGGCCGCGGCATTGCTGAAAACCTAAAACAAACCGAGATCAACACCAAAGAAAAAGAATTTGGCATAAAAGATGAACAAGCCGCTCAGCGTCATTCTGAGCAACGCGAAGAATCTAAAGAAAAAAAGCCCGAAGAAAAAGGCGTTGAGCAGCTCCAAAGAGAAGACCGCCTGGCCGACAAAGAAGCCAAAGAAATCTCCGACACTTTAATAGAGAGCGTGGTTAAAGGTGATATGAAAGAAGAAAACAAGGTCACCAAAGAAGAAATCTTGGAAACCGGCAAATCTGCCGAAGCTCTTCAAACCGAGAAGAAAGAAAAAGATTCTTCCCCGCAATCATCGCCTTATCCCACACTGCAAACTGCCTCTTCCTCGTCATTGCGAGCCGAAGGCGGCTTGTCCGCCGTAGCCTTGGCGAAGGAGGAGGCAATCCAACCCAAAAAAGAATCCGCTCAGCCCAAACCCGATAAAAAAGCCGAAGCCGCCCGTGAAAAGAAAGAAAAAGAAATCCTGCCCGGCCGCAAAAAACCCTCCCAAATCGGCGGCGCCAGCTTCAGAGGCGTAAAACAGCTCCC
>JAVBOV010000063.1:0-18984 GCA_031550205.1 Alphaproteobacteria bacterium | reverse complement strand
TCCGGCCTCTTATTGGAATATTTTTCAATAAGGTTGGCACGGCGAAGAATATCGCTTCCTTCTTGAGCTTTAGACTCGGATGCTTCCAAAAGATTTTTTAAGTTCTTAGGTTCCTTGGGCGCGAGCTTTGCCTCCGGTGATACCAACAGATTTTTGCGTTTGAGAATTTTGGCTGTTTCTGTTGCTAAACTTGCTGTAAATGCTCCTCCGGTAGGATTGATTGATAAAAGTGTTTTACTTGCCAAAGGCAAAGTATCTTTACCATCTCCATATTTGACAAAGTTGTATCCCCTGCTGGCAGCTATTTTCTTTTGATTATCATTTAAAAAATCTTCTAAAGTCTTATTTTTATCAATCTCTGAAATTATTGAATGATTAAAATCAACGCAGTTATTATCAGTTGCGTTATAACTAATCTTCTTTTTATTAGAATCATGGTGTTGAATCTTTTTCTTGATGTTTTCTTCTTGTTCAGAATTAAGATAAAACTTATCTCCAGCAATATATATTGGGTCATTGATACTGATGTTTTTTGCATCGAATTCTCCGTCCTCGTAGATTGCAGGACCGTAAAGTTTTTTTTCTTTTTTGTTTAAACCACGAATATAAACATTCCCGTCACCGTCGACAAATTTATAACGAATGTGGTAAGCTCCTCCATCCTTCATATAAATCTGGTAATATGGTTTATTTCTCTGTCCTATTGTATTAGTCATTTGTTTTTCCTCTCATTTTTTATTTAAAAATAAAAAACTCAGGTTTTATTTCCTGAGTTTTTGGTTGATTTCATTTATTATTTTTTAGTTAATCCAGTTTATATTGTGCCAATTGTTAAAGATACTCTCTTGCCAAAGAAAAATTAGAGGTTCCACACCTAACTTTTCTATAGACATAGATGAAGAATAGAAACCAAGAAGAACATATAAAAAGATATTTGTTGCAAATAGTATGTCAAAAATATATTGGCTGTTTTTTATATATTTTTTTATCAAGTAATTATCTATACAAGCCGATATATAAAACCATATGTAAAATAGGCACAGTAAGAATGTACCATAGTCTTCTACCCCAAGCATATTAGATTTTATTTTATTCCAAGATAATATTTGGAAATCATGATAAATCCAAGCAAAGTACTCAAAAGCTCCGCCTCGACGCAATAAAAAAAGCACAAAAGACATTATAAACCAGGATATAGGAATAACTATAGCCCAGCTTAATAATGAAGACTTGCAAAAAGTCACCAAGCTGTCTTTTTTAGAAATTGCTTTATCATAAATAGAATATATAACAAATGTCTTTATGAGTATCGCTGGGATTAATAACATTCCAAAACACACTAAACCAAACGCTAAAGCATCGAGCGGCATTTCTGAAAGACAAAGCCATAGCAAACTCATAATTAGTGTAATATTTCTAAAAATTTTCATAACATACCTTATACACATAGACTACACTTGAACAAATATAGAACGGTTTTATCGAATTTGCAAGTTAAATATTTCAGTATGCTTAAAAAGACCAAGAACAGGAAGCATCTGCTCCTGTTCTTGAATACACGTGTGGTGTTGTATGTTTAACAGGTAGCACGAAAAAATATTTTTTTCAAGATTTATTTCCTACTACTGTGGATAAGTTGGTTTTTATATCTTCTTCTTTCATCTGTCTCTGCTGACGTTCTTTTTCTTCTTGCGCGGCGGCGTCTTGTTTTTCCTGCTCTTCACGCTTGGCTTAGGCTTCGCGTTCTTTTCGCTCGGCTTCTTCTCTGGCGGCAATATCTTCTTTAATGCTTTCTTGGGTTTTATCTAAACCATGAGTAACCAAATTTTCCTTTAGTCTGCTTGTGGTCTTTGGTCCCAAATCATCATCTTCTTTCAACGGTGTTTGGTAAGGGAAGCTGTTTAACCCTCTTTGCAGACTCTTAACCCCGGTTTGCGCGGTGCGTTCGGCAATACTTTGATAAGCCTCTCGCATCAGGATATTATCTTTAGTTCTTAACTCCTTAGGCTCGGTTAAAGGAGTGTATTGCGGCTTGGGGTTAATCTGCCTGCCGGAGGCATCTCTTTCCAAGTTTTTATTGCTGTAAAGGGAATCGTAATAAGACTTGGCTTTTTGTTCCAGGCGGTTGTTAAGCTCGATATCGTTGCTTTCATAACGGGCAAGCTGCATGGCAGAACGGGCTTCGTTTTCGGTTAAATCCGGCGGTTGTTTATATAAGACGTCGGTGCGCTTATCATCATGTTCGGTTATCTTGGAAACAATGTTCTTTACCTTTTCTTCCTGTTCTGGTGTGCGGGGAAGCGGAGTTTGCTGTGTAAGCAAATTCTTGCGCTGTAAAATTTTGGTTGTTTCTCTGGCCAACTCACCGGCAACAGGTGCCCCGCCAACGGGACTTGTTGATAAAAGCGTTTGAGCTGCAATGAGTGGAATTTCTTTACCATGTCCATATTTGGTAAAGTTGTATCCTCTGCTGGCAGCTATTTTCTTTTGATTATCATTTAAAAAATCTTCTAAACTTTTCTTTTCATCAATTTCTGAAATGACGGAGTGATTGAAATCAACACAATTGTTATTAACAACGTTGTAACTCAATTGTTTTTCGTTAGAATCGTAGTCTTGAATCTTCTTCTTGACTTTGTCTTCTTGCTCGGAATTAAGATAGAATTTATCTCCGGGGATATACACAAAACTATTTATGTCTGCGCCATGTTTATCAGTTTCTCCTTTTTCATAAATTGCATGATTATGCATATTTAGGCCTTTTTCTCTATTTAATCCTCTAATGTAAACATCGCCGTTACTATCAACAAATTTATATCTCACATGCCCAACGTAGTCATTTTTGATGTAGGGTTGAAAATATGGCTTATTTTTTTCTTTGATTGTGTTTGTCATTTGTTTTTTCCTTTTATTTAATAAAAAAAACAGCCGAGATGTAGTCTCGACTGTATAAAATTG
Organism: Alphaproteobacteria bacterium; assembly: GCA_031550205.1. GTDB lineage: Bacteria > Pseudomonadota > Alphaproteobacteria > RF32 > CAG-239 > JAVBOV01. The sequence continues at coordinate 16,026 of JAVBOV010000063.1, read as the reverse complement.
ATTGATTTAACTTTTATTTCAATATTTCTATTATAATGGGTAATCCAAAAAATAGTAGGTTACTAAGAAACAACATATTCTGAAAATCTTCCGTTGGTTCAATTCTACGGGATATGGCTTTATAATCCAGCAACCAGCCAAGATGAGCATATAAAATTAAAGTAAATGCAAAAATTATAATTTCTTCTCCCATGTTAAGAGATTGGCTAAAGGAGAAACTTTGTATCTGATTACGTAATATTTCTGCCACTTTAACAATATTAAGATAATTATTCAACATGGTTGAGAATATAAACATTACTATCCACGCTAACGGCACACCCAATCCCAGCATTAATAAATTAGATTTAATAAGCGGCACAAGAGTGTTTTTTTTATAAAGCCAGTATAACATTACAGCTTTGACCAGAATCATGGGTACTGTCAATATTCCAACCACCATCCAAGCTAATACGAAGTCTGCTACTGAAATTCCTCCAAATAACAGAACTGTCAATGGAATAATTGCTATCATTACCTGTACCAACGGCATGAATTTCCTCCTTATATTATTATACGAACAAATTTAGAACACAATTGCTAAATTTGCAAGTTAAATGTTTCAGTTTGTTCGCATGAAATCTAAAAACGGGAAGCAATTCTTCCCGTTTTTAGATATATGTGTGGTGTTGTATGTTTGTTTTTATATCATCTATCCAATATCTTGTTCAGGATATTGTCGCTGCGGTTTTTCTCTTGGCTGCGTTTGACCACGGAAACGCCCAGCACGCCTAAGGCGATGCCCCAGAGCGAAGTGGTTTCTACCAAAGCCATGATAATTTTTTCGGCATTTTCATTGCCGCTCAAAATCAAATAACAAATGGTGAGCATGGTGGCAACCCAAGAGATTGACACCGCATAACCGAAGCACGGACGCCAAAAGCGAACAAATCTGTCTTCAGACTGCAGCTCTTGGCGAATGGTTTCGTTTATGGTGACCAGGGTTTTAATATCTATATTTTCCATGGCCTCCAGATGGCGGTTGGCCTCGCCCACCTGCTCTAAAGATATTTTCTTATCTTCAATGGCGGTGTTAACATCCAAAAGCGCTTTAGATGCCTTGCCGGCAATGTCATCGTCAATTATTGACAACGATTTGCCTACAAAGCGCAACAAAAAAGGCAAGCCGAGCCTGCCTAAGACTTTTGCAATTATCATATTGTTACCTTTCTATATCATTATAAAAAAAATGGCTGCCAATTTCGGCGCAGGGGATTTTGCCGATTGACCAACCGGGTCTGGAGCTTTTGGTATGGTAATGGGTTGCTCCGTTGACGTTATCGTTTAAAAGACCAGCACAAGCCCTAGCAGCAATGCGCTTGCAAATACAAAAATTTTCATCATCAAGGTTTACTTTCAAAATAAGGTTATAATTAGGGTCGCTCTTGTTCCAGCAAGAAAACTGCCAAGGCTTTAAACAGACCTCCTCTATGCTGCTGCCCCACCAATAGGAGCCTTTGCGGGCGGCAAATTTAACACGGTTTAAGACCGTGCTGGCAACCGCTTCCCGGCCGCTAAGTTTTTCTCCCCGGGCTTCGCCGTAGATGGTGCGGGCTAAAATATCGGCATCAGTCATCACGCCGGTCCATATAATCGAGCTTTTTTTCAATGCGCAGAAGATGGTTGGTCAGTCTTGCCTCAACATCTTTTAAGTAAGTGATTGATACATAGTTTCTGGCAACGTGGAGCTTAAATTCATTTAAGTCTTCTTTGCAGAGATTGATGCTCTGTTCGCATTCTTTTTTGTGTTTCAGCATCATGCGGAATAATGCTGCAAAAACGGGCAGCTCAATCATGGCTGCCCATTTTAATATTTCCGTATACATTTCTTGTTGTTTCCTTTCTTGTTTAAATTTCAAATTTGGTTGCGGCAGAGAATTGCCGTCCGCCTCCCTGCCAAGATTGAGCGCTGAAACCCGTTCTTTCAGAAGATTTGGAAAAGCGGATTGGTTCAGATAACAAACACCCGGCAACGGCATCTAAGGCATCATCTTTGCCGTTTCCGTGCGGGCTCCATTCGCGCATTTCTTCAATAAACCCGCTCTGCCAAATTTGGCAATGCGCGTTTAAGGCGCGGTCGGCCAGCAAAACTTCAAACGCATCCAAAATCCTCTGCTCTTTGTTTTCTTTAGAGTGGCTTTCCAACACGGCGGCTTTAATTTTTCTTTTTTTCAAGACTTCTCTTAAAATCGACGGCAAAAATTTGCCAATGCCGTTGGTTTCAATGTGAACGGAGAACAAATGGTTTTTGCTTAAAAAATCTGCGACCTGTTCGCATTGAAAACTGGCATTATTGCCGTTGTGCCCGCCGCCGCCGTGCAGATATTTAATATCGTGCAGCCAATATCCGCCCTCTTCGTCCACAAAAACGCAAGCCACCACGCTGTTGTCGGTTTTACCGTCCTTATTGCCAAAAGACGGGTCCCACCAGCAAGAAGCCGAGATAAGCTTTTTATCTCCCAGCTTCAAAACTTCGCGGTTTTGAGAATAGCTGATGCTAAGTTCTGCATTGTATAGGCGCAGACGGTTGGGGTCTAAAACACTGTCCGAAGTATTGACCGGTTTTAACATCATCTGCGATAAGAACTTGTTTTCTCCGGAGCGGCTGCGAATTGAGGCAATTTTTTCCAAAGAAAAACGTTCAGGCCAGGCGCTTTGGTTTTTGCCGTTTAAAATCGGCAGAAGCATTTGCTCAAAGTTCAGCAAAAACGGCTCCTGTTCTTTTTTACTTTCATCAAATGCGGTTTGATAGATGGTATAAAAGCTGTGCGGAGTGCCGATATATAACTGCATGCCTTGAGGTGTTAGGATATAGTCGAGCTCGCTTAGCTTTTCTCTTAGTTCCCTGCGCTTGAACGGGCTGTCGCAGTTGTTAGGAACCTCAACGTCGTCACAAATTATTAAATCGGCGCGCAGACCGGTCAAATTGGCAGAAAGACCTTTGGCAAGCATGGACGGGTCTCTTTGCTCAACACTGCGGTTGACGGTGAACTGGTCAGACGCCCACTGATCAAGTTTTGATGGCTTTAAACCAGTGGTCAGAGGGTGCTTTTCTATAATTCTTTTAACATTTCTAACCATTTTCTTGGCCAGGGCATAATCGGCGGCAATAACCAAAATGCGGTAGTGGTCATGATAATATAAAACCCAGGCGCAAAACAAACCGACAATGGTTGACTTGCCGGAGTTGCGGAAAGACATGAGCAGACCCTGGCGCTTTTCTTCGTTTTTAAATAGTTTGAAAAGCCAGGCAGTCATCAGCTTTTGATGTTTAGGAACCGATAATTTTTGAATTTTGAACCAAATGTAGATGAATTCAAAAAAATCAATTTTCATTGGAATCGGGCCTTTCTTTTTCTTCACGAGCTTCTTTAATCAGCTCCAGAATTTCTGATTCGGTTTTGCTTTTTTCTTCTTCATGCGTGGTCCATTCAGCCAGTTTTAACAGGGTTTCGGCGTGAGATACGGCGGATTTGCATGCACTATGATGCGCAGTGAAGCCTTTGGCATCTTCAGGAACTTCGGAAGAGGAAAATTCTTCATAACTTTCTATAACTTTCATAATTTTTTCAGGCAGCGTTTTTTTTAGTTTGTTTTTTAATGAGGCAAGGTTTTTAACTTTTCCGGTTTTCATTCATTTCTCCTTTTAAATATGACAAAAACCGGCTTTGCAGCCGGCTTTTAAAGAATACACTTATAGCGTTGTATGCTTAATATGTAACACATAAAAAATCAATTGTCAAGGAATTTATTCCTATTAACTAGAATATTTTTATAAAGCTGATATGGAGTGATGATGGAAAATTTATGAATGCCGACAACCCTTTTCACAAATTCCACACAACTGAAGATATTTAAGGGAGCCGGCCTGAGCTCCGCCGCCTGAACCTTGAGCCTGACAATTTTGCAGCCTTCATGCCGAAGCTTTTGAAAATAATTTAAATCTTCAGTCAGGCTTCTTATGAAGATGAAAGTTTGGTTGGACATGGGGTTCAGCTCCAGCCAAAGGTTGTTCGGGGCAATGCGCGCCAAAATATAACAATGTCTGAAGCCCCTGCGCAGCGGCTTTAACCACCACAGGCTGGTGTTGTCCGTGAAGACCACATATATATGACTTATGAAAACAAAATCCATCTTAAAGAAGTCCTTTGTTTTTGAGGCACATTTCAAAACCGCATATGCCTTTGTGCCAAGATTTTATTTCTGAACTTTTGGCACGGCTGTTGTAATATGGCGAGCAGCCGGTGCAGCCCCATTTGAACATTATTCTTAAATCTCTGTTGGTAATGAGATGGTGCTGCTTCATCTTTTTTAAAATTCGACAGACATCCGCAACTTCAATTTCTCTATTTTTATTTAAACATTTTCCTCTCTGCCTTATGCCTTCCGTCCTTGATATTATGCCGCCGCAAAACCAAAACCAAACCTCTTCGGCGTTTTGAAAAGGCTCAAAAAGATAATTCATAAATTCCCCCATAGTTCTAGAATGTAATTAATAATTTATTAATTTATAAAAGTTATACATATGGTTGTAGGAATGTAAATATAAAAAAAGATTTGATTCCTAGAAAAAAATGTTTTATAATCTAAAAAGTGATGTAACCTTTTGGAAAAGGTAGAAAAAATGAAGTATGAAAATATTTGGAACGCTGTTGATAAGTTGGCGAAGATGAACGGATTATCACCATCGGGACTGGCAAAAAAATCCGGGCTTGATGCCACAACCTTTAATAAGAGCAAAAGAAGAAGGCCCGACGGCAAAAAAAGGTGGCCGTCTTTAGACAGCATTAACAGAATTACTGAAGCGTGTAACATTTCCTTTGAGCAGTTTTACAAGCTGTGCAATGAGAAAAATGAAACTGATTTGCAAAGCGCCATTCCTTATGCTTTGTTTTCAAAGCTGAAGAGCCTGGTTAAAAAGCCTGGCGTTTTCGACACATCGTCCTGGGTTAAGATGAGGTTTCCGGACGGAGCGGATAATTTATATGCCGTGGAGCTGGATACCAACTGGTATGAGCCGATTTATCTAAAAAAACATATTCTTGTGGTTACCAAAAACTCCGATATTAATAAAGGCGATAAAGTAATTGCCGTTTTGAAAAACGGAGAAACGCATATCGGAGAATTTTTGAAAAGAGGCGGAAGCTACGTGGAAATTTCCGACATTATTGACAGGAGCGATAAAAAAACGCTTGTTGTTAGGGAAATAAAGCTGTTTCACAGAATATTGTGGGCAGAGCAATAGTTGGAGAGTTCTGAAATGGAAAACAGATTGTATCTTGATGCAGACAGCGATGAACTTAGCAATATGGAAAAAAAATATAACTTTTTTCCATCAGGAATGGAGAGCGTCGGCGTTGGCGCGTCAATGGATAAGATATGTTTGGGAACCACCAAAGATATTGCAAAGCTGAGGCAGAAAGGTGCGGCAACAGAAGGCTTGGAAAAACTTTTGAGACAATCGCGAGAATATGCCGTTGAAAAAAAATCCTCTCGTTAGAGAGGATTTTTTTGGGCGGCAAGTGACAAGTGGCAAAAGGCAACGATTTTGCTTATTTGTCATCTCCGGAGAAGAGCTCTTTTAGAGAGTTGGGGCTTAAGGCCGAGAGCGGGTTTATTTCCACTTGCGGGTCAATCATGTCTCCTCTGATGCTGTAGTCGGCAGCAAAGATAGTGCCGTCTTTGCCGGCCAAAAGCGTGCCGACAACCGGAATTTTTCCCAGCATTTTGTTCAAGCTATATGCCGGAATTATCACGCCTTTGACTTTTAAAATCTCATCATAACGGTCGTAATATCCGTCGGCCGAAATGCCCAGCACATTGCCAAACCCCTTAGCCTCTTTAATGTATAATATTTTGTTGCGATATTCTATCGGCGCGTCAAAGTGAGAAAAAGTGATGCCGTCGCCTTTAAGCAGGTCTACCATGCCGGCAAACGAAGCCACAGTCAAAACTTTGGCTAAGACCGGAGTGTTGTGGATGCTGAAATCCCTTACCTTGATATAGCCGGTAAATTCCTTGTCCACATTGCGTTTGGCTTCAATGTTTAAGGTTCCTCCCTGCATATGCTCATATGCTCTTAAAACTTTTAAAGTGCTGCCGGCGTTATTACTTTCAACCGAGAGCAGGAATTCTCCGTTGGGCTTGGGAGCGTAATCGAGTTTGAAGCTGCCTTTTCCTCCATAGTTGCCAAGCATATGAACTTCCTTAAAGCCGACGCCTTTGCGCAGGACACCCGAGCCGGTGAAGTTGGTGACCGGAACCTCTGCATTGGTCCAAAGTTTGTTCACAACAATAAAGGCATCGGTATCGGTAACTTCTTCAAGCTCGTCTTTAAGGCTTTCACGCGGAGGCTTGTTTTTAGAAGACTGAGGGGCGGCGTCTTCAATTTTATCAAAGAAATCACTCATATCATATGCCTTGCCTGAAACATCTATCTTAATGTGTTTGGGGTTTGATATGTCTATTTTGGCCTGAGCATTGGTGCGCGGGCCGTTGATTGCATATATGTCGATTAAATTTACTCTGCCGCCTTTATCAAGTTCAAGCTTGCCGTTCAAATTGAAATTTTCCTTGGACAGACTGAAGCTTGGGACGGCGTTTAAGGCGCCTTTAATATAGCGGACTTTGGCCGCAACTTTGCCGCTCTCACCGACTTTTTTTCTGAAGCCGAAGAAAGAATAATCAATATCAGCATCGGTAAGGTCGGCACTAACGTCTATTTCGGTTTTGTCTTTGTTCACAACAACAATATCGGCCACAACATCGGCATGGCCTTTGATATACGGGTCGTTGATAATGTCCCAGTCAAGACCGATTTGTTTTTTTACGGCATCATCAAGCTTTAAGGCAATTTGATATTTGCTCTGATAATTTTTGGCTTTAAAATCTTCGTCCCAGGTAAGCTTTAAGGGAATGCCGTCCAGCTTGGCATCGCCTTCAACCAACAAGCCTTCATTGGTAACTTCCAAATCCAGCCGGTCTGCTTCCAGCGGCTTTTTTTCAAAGATGTCTTTTATAACAACATCACTCAGCGCCGCTTTAACATTGGCTTTAACCTCTTCAGGCTTCAGGTTTTCCTTAATTTCAAAATTAAGCAGCAAGTCGACATCGGCAGTGCCTTCAAAGTCTTCGGGGTTCACACCCATCTCTTTGGCATAGCCCAATGGTTCATGGTCTATCATTTTTAAGGCGTTGACAATTGAAGAATTGGCCAGGACGCGTATTTCGGCAAAGTTGTCGTTCTTATCAAGGTCATAAAGGCGAACAAAACCGCCGTTAACATAAACGCCCTCGGAAACGCCTTTGTCAATATCTATCTTGATGCTGTCGGTGAAAAAATTGACCTTGCCGTAGAGGTTGGTTATATGCGGCATGCCGGCAAGATAATATAAGTTAGAATCACTGACATAACCGACGCCGCTTAAGTTGTCAAATTTTAAGGCTTGGTCTTTTTCAGAATATGAGAAATCAAAGACAAAATTTGCGTTTTCAGCCTTGCCGCCGTAGATGCTGTCTTTGCACCACTCCCAGGCCTGTGAGGCAATATATTTGGGCCAATATACTGAAAGTTCATCAAAGGCAAGTTCTTTGACATCGGCTTTAAGTTTTACCTTGAGGTCTTTTAAAGAACTTTCAAGAAGGTATTTTTTCATGCCGGAGACATATAAACTCAGTTTGGTCGGCTTGCCGTCCAAATCGAACGCGGCGTTTTCAATTTTCAAATTGTCAAGGTTGCTGCTTAAGCTTCCTTCCAAGACAAAGGAAGATACGTCATATTTATATTCTTCACTTTCAGAAAACATTATGCTGCCCTGCCCGCCTTCAAACTGAAACTTTACGTTTTCAAGAGCGGAATCCAGGCTTTGGACGATATTTTCCTTATGTTTAAGGACTTCCTTGAAGTTGATTAAGGTTTCAATGCGGCCGGAAATAGGCAGGTTTATCTGATATATTTTTTTCTTTAAATCTTCCTCCAAAACATTGTCAAACACCTGAGAAGGAATGATGTCGGAGAAATAAAACTGCATGGCCACTTTGTCATCGCTGAAGCGATATGCCGCCTCCAAGCCAACCGAGGCCAGCTTATTATGCAGATTTACCGAGGCATTAACTTCGGTCTTAATGTTGTCTGTTCCGCGGTCAAAATGATAATTAAGTTCCGAAAGCTGCCATTTGCGGCCTAAATCAACTTCATGAAACTCCACGGACGCGTTGTTTATTTCAATGTCATCAATGTAACTTTCCGGATAAGTCTTGTCGGCAGAGTTAAATCTCTCCATAAAATCTTCAAAACTTTCAAAATAATATTTCAATTTTTTTTCGGTAAACTCTTCCTTTTTCTCTTGGTTGACGCCGTAGGTGGTGAAAACGTAAACCTCGGGATTATATGCGGCGACGGAGCTTGGCGCAATGACGCCGCGCATTATGGCTTTGATGCTGAAAGATACGGAAGTTTTGGGAGCGTTAATGATGAAGCTGCCGTCGTTTTTTTTATATGAAACATTGTTGGCAATAATCTTAATCGGCTGAATGGAGCGCACCAACTCAAGATTAACGGAATCGACGGTAACTTCATAATCGCTGTTGTCGTGGTTTAAGGCCTTGATAATATAAGGCTTTAAAAACGGAACGGCAATCGGCTCGCGGTAGAGCTGCCAGATAACAATCAGAAGCAAAAGCAGCGACAGCGCTCCAAGGTGGTCTAAGATTTTGCGGCGAAGAAGTTTTCGGCTGGAAAGTTTTTTCATGACTGAACCTTTCCGGCCAGAGCCGCATTTAAAAACATGTCAATGCCGCCGTCTAAAACGGCTTTGGTATCAGAGGTCTCGACATCGGTGCGCAAGTCTTTGACCAATTTGTACGGCTGCAAAACATATGAGCGAATCTGGTGTCCCCAGCCGATATCGGTTTTGGAATCTCTAACCTCCTGAGCGGCTTCCTCACGTTTTTTAAGTTCTAATTCATAGAGGCGTGCTTTGAGCATTTTCCAGGCGCTTTCGCGGTTTTGGAGCTGCGAGCGCTGCGATTGGCACTGCACCACAATGTTGGTCGGCAAGTGGGTAATACGCACTGCCGAATCGGTTTTGTTAACATGCTGTCCGCCGGCACCCGAAGCGCGGTAAGTGTCGAGGCGGCAGTCGCTTTCTTTGATATTGATTTCAATGTCATCGTCTATCACCGGATATACGCCGATGGAAGCAAAGCTGGTGTGGCGGCGGGCAGAGCTGTCAAACGGCGAAATGCGCACCAGTCGGTGCACGCCGGTTTCAGACTTGAGCCAGCCGTAGGCATTATGCCCGATAATTTTTATGGTAACGGATTTGATGCCGGCAACATCGCCGACGGTTTCTTCCAAATATTCAACCTTATAACGGTGGGCATCAGCCCAACGGGTATACATTCTTAAGAGCATTTCAGCCCAGTCTTGAGCCTCAGTTCCGCCGGAGCCGGCATGAACCTCAAGAAAAGCGTCGTTGGCATCAACCTCACCTGAAAGAAGTGCTTCAAGCTCGGCGCGGCGGGCGGTGCTTCTTAAGTTTTCAAGCTGGGTGAGAATATCGGCAACAACGGCTTCATCGCCATCGGTTTCGGCAATCTCCGAAAGTTCAATTAAGTCGTTTAAAGAATTTTCCAAATGCGCAAAGTTTTCCAAGTCTTGTTCAAGGGTGTTTTTCTCACGCATAAGTTTTTGGGCTTTGGCGGCATTTTCCCACAGAGACGGGTTCTCGGATAATGACTTCAGCTCTTCTAATTTTAAAAGCGCATTGTCATAATCAAAGAGACCTCCTCAGCAATTCCAGCGATTGCTTAATCTCGGTTACAATGTCAAAAATCTCTGCTCGCAAAACTGTTTCCTCTTAATATTGGGTTCCAAGCTGGAAGCGATCGTCTTCCGAAGAATCTTCAAAAAGATTATTTTGAGTCTGCGCAGTTGAGCTGCCGATTACTCTTTGCGCGCCGTCAAGCTTTACGCCCGGCTTTAAGGCTTCCAAGATAACACTGGTGTCTTTGGGCGTGGCCGGCTTGCCGTTATCGTGGTTAATGCGCACAAGTTTGATGCCGTTGGGAATGCGGAACGGAGTATCAGGCTGGTCGGCCAGAGCCTCTTTCATGAAATTATAAAAAATCGGCAATGCGGCAACCGCACCGGTTTCAACCTTGCCAAGGCTCTTGGGTTCATCAAAGCCGACATAAACGCCGACCACCAGATCGCTTGAAAAACCGATGAACCAGGCATCCTTATTGTCATTGGTGGTGCCGGTTTTTCCGGCAAGGTGGCGGCCGAGGCTGGCCAGTCTGGCACCGGTGCCGCGGCGGGCAACGCCTTCCATCATGCTGACCATTTGATATGCGCTTAACGGGTCAATTATTTGTTCGCGAGTGTCTTTCAAATCCGGGATATGCTCGCCGTTATAAACATCAAAATTGCAATCATCGCAGATGCGCTGGTCCTGCTTTAAAATGGTTTTGCCGTTTTTATCCTGAATGCGCTCAATGAAATACGGGGTGATTTTTTTGCCGCCGTTTAGAATCATGGCATAGGCAGTGGTAAGACTGATGAGCTTGGTTTCGCCGGCGCCCAAAGACATTGAAAGCAGCGGCGGAAGATTATCGTTAATGCCCAAGGTTCTGGTTAACTCCGAAACTTTTTCCATGCCCAGATCTTGAGCTAAGCGAACGGTCATTAAGTTTCGGGATTTTTCCAGACCCTGACGCATAGTGGTTAAGCCATAAAATTTGGTGGAGTAGTTAACCGGCTTCCACTTGGGCAGACCTTTGCCCTGGTCAACCACATATGGAGCATCTAAGATTAAGTCTGTCGGAGAATAGCCGTTTTCAAGCGCGGCCAGATAAACAATCGGCTTGAAAGAAGAACCGGTTTGGCGCTTGGCCTGAGTGGCGCGGTTATATTGAGATTTATCAAAAGAATAGCCGCCGACGGAGGCCAAAACTTTGCCGGTGTTAGGGTCAATTACAATCAGACCGCCTTCCAAGTCGGGAATTTGTCTGAGGTCAAAAGCATTTTCAGCTTTGCTGGATTTTTCGGCAAAAATAACATCGCCTTTATTCAAGACTTGAGCAACGCTTGAAGGCACCTCACCAACGCTTTGATTTTTTAAGTTTTTGCGCGCCCATGATAAAGAAGAAAGTGCAATTTCTCCTTTTTGGCCGGAGGCGGTTTCAATGGATGCTTTGTCTTTTTCAACGTTTGTCACAATTGCTTTCTGCCAGGTTTTTTCCGCGCCTTTGGGCATTTCAACGGCGGCAAAGTCCTCTTGGTAATCTTTAGAAAGATTGATGTTGGTTACCGGACCGCGCCAGCCGTGACGCAGGTCATAGTTTCTGATTTCCTGCCTGAAAACTTTGGTGGCAATCTGCTGCAGTTTGGGGTCAACCGTGGTTCTGACAATCAGCCCGCCTTCATACAGGGCGTCGGTGCCGAACTTGTCGTCAATTTCGCGGCGAACCTCTTCGCTGAAATATTGGGCGTTTCTGATGATATCGGCGTTTTTCTCTCTGACCTTTAACGGTTTGCTTGAGGCGACGGCGGCTTGCTCTTCGCTGATATAACCGTCTTCAAGCATGCGGCTGATGACCCAGTTGCGGCGGGCAACGGCAGCCTCATATTTGGTGGCAGGATTATAGTTGTTGGGGCCTTTGGGCAGAGCCGCCAGATATGCGGCTTCTTCAACGGAAAGTTTATCGAGAGGTTTGTCAAAATAATTTGAAGAGGCAGCAGCCACACCATAGGCGCGGTTGCCAAGATATATTTCATTTAAATAAAGCTCCAGGATATGGTCTTTGGTGAAGGCCTGTTCAATGCGGGTGGCAAGGATGGCCTCTTTGATTTTGCGCTTGTAAGAAACCTCTGAAGAGAGCAAAAAGTTTTTGGCAACCTGCTGGGTTATGGTTGAAGCGCCGGCGGGACGGCGGCCGGTGCCGATGTTTTTTAGGTTGCCCAAAATGGCGCGGATAATGCCTTTATAATCGATGCCGGAGTGAGAATAGAAGTTTTTATCTTCAGCAGAAAGAAAAGCCTGCTTAACAAGGTCGGGAATCTTATCAACCGGAACAAAGATGCGTTTTTCATTGGCATATTCCATCAGCAGTTGGCCGTCACCGGCAAAAAGCCGCGTGGTGACAGGAGGTTCATATTTTGCCAGCTTTTGATAATCGGGCAACTGGGTAGAATATTGCCAGATGCTGCTGATCAGCACCACAAAGATGATAACCGCAAAGAAAAAGAAAGTGCTGAGCATTGATGATAAGGTTTTGAGCATTTTACTATTCTACTGTTTTAAAAGATTATTTTGAGAAATTATTTACTGTAAACTACTATACATTAATTAAACTGACAAGCAAAGAAATTACTATTTTCAACTTTATTATTGACAGTTTTGTCTATTGGTGTTAGTGATTGAGACTCAATAAAAATTATGATGTTTCACCTAAAATTATTTTAAATTATGTTTAAAACAAAAATTGTTAAAAGAGAAGACTTGATTGAGGTTAACGGAGCACTTTATTACCCCATGCCCATCGGCCTTTTTGTGGACTTGGCAAAAAAGTTTAAAGAAGCCGAAATTACTTACGGATCTTGTTGGGCAGCCAGCAATTGGAACAAAGTTCACACAGACAGCACAATTAAGCTGAGTTTTAAGAACGGCCCCCATTTTGAACTGCATACTTGCGTTTATGCCGGGATGTTTTTGGTGGGGAAAGTGTTTAAGAACAGCAACTTGATTGTGATTTCAGCTGCCGACGGAGCCGCAAGAAATATTCCCAACACCGAACATTTGTTTCCCAAAGAATCTAAACACAGAAATTCTCATGGACGCGATTTGTGTGAAGTGGAAGGACCGAACGGAATTGGCGTGGTGAATTTGGATTTGAGTTCCGTTGTGGTGCCGGCCGAATTTGAAAAGCTGACATTTCACAGCGACGGCAAGATTTTTGCTTATCCCAAAGACAAATCAAAAAACCACGAAGTTTTTTCAAGCCGAGGCAACCAGCCGGAAGATTATGAACCGACGGCGCCTTAAGAAAAAAGAGAGCTTTTACGGCTCTCTTTTTTTAGTGACAAGTGAAAAACGGCGAAATTACGTTGACAGTTTTGTCTAGGAATGGTAGGAGTGTGTTAATCAAACCAATTATCATGTTTAACAATTATAAATTTTAAAAAATTATGAAAAAAATTGCGCTTAAAAGAGAAGATCTGATTGTGGAAGACGGAAAGCTTTATCTGCCTTGGGGCGAAGGACTGCTTATCAGCGATGATGCAAAAAACTTTACCGAAGCCGAAGTTTTTGGAACGGAACATTGGGCAGCAACAAACTTTGACAACAAGTTTGTGAACGAAAAGGTTCATGTTGCTTTCAAAGACAGTTTGGTATCTTATGAACTTTTTGCCTGCGGTTATGCCGGAAAAGCGTTGATTGGAAAAGATGCTCATGACAGCAACCTGCTGGTGATTGATGCGGTAAGCGGCGTAGCGCTCAAGGAAATTCCGGACACCGAAAACTTAAGGCCGACGCGTTTTTATAAAAACAATGTGGCGCAGGTTGAAGGTCCGAAAGGCTTTGGCGTGGTGAACATTGATTCTGCCACTTTAGTCGTGAATGCAGAGTTTAAGGAAGTTCACCTTTACGACGATGGAAGAATCGAAGCTTCGCACGGCGAACACACGGTTGAAAAACAAACCTTCGAATGCTAAACCAAAACCCCCTTTGCTCAAAAAGCAAAGGGGGTTTTGGTTGTTGGCGAAGATAGGCGCAGGGGTTAAAACAGGCTGGCGCGGTCCATGTTGTTAAAGTATTTATCTACGGCTTTTTTGGTGGCGGTGGCCAGGGTTTTGCGGTAGGAAGACTGTTTTAACAATCTTTCTTCAGAAGAATTTGAGAGATAGCCCATTTCCCAGAGCACGGAAGGAACGTCGGGAGCCTTAAGAACGGCGAATCCGGCGAAACGATGAGTGTCGCTGATTAGCTCAGCCTTTTTGCGCATTTCCTGCACCATGAAGCCGGCAAATTCTGAAGAGCGGTTCATGCTTTCACGCTGAGCCAGGTTAATTAAAATATCCGAGACTTCCTTAGAGTGTTCAACCAAGTTCAGGCCGGCAATGACGTCGGCTTTATTTTCGCGGTCGGCCAGAGCTTCAGCCTCTTTGTCGGACGCGTTTTCAGATAATGTGTATACCGAAAGACCTTTGGCTTTGCGGTTTCTGGTGCTGTCGGCATGGATGGAGATAAACAAATCGGCCTTATATTTGCGGGAAATTTTAACGCGGTCTCGAAGCGGAATGAAAATATCGGTGCTGCGGGTGAGATAAACTTTATAACCGCCGTCTTCCAGCAGATTTTTAAGCTCTTTGCCCATGGCTAAGGTAATGTGTTTTTCATAGACGCCTGAATAACCAATGGCGCCGGGGTCTTTGCCGCCGTGGCCGGGATCAAGCACGATTATTTTTTGCAAATTTTCCTTTTTGACCGCCGGGGCTTTGATAACCGGAGACGGTGCTTTGGCAGCGTTCATGGAGCTGTTGTTGCTAAAGGCGTGGTCATTGCCGACTTTGGAAGAAAATTCTCTTTCGGAAGAAAGGCTTAGGTCAACCACAAAACGCCAGCCGAACTTGCTTTGCGGCGGCAGCATGAAAACTTTTTTAATGACGGCGGGCTTGTATAAGTCAAAAACCATGCGAACGCCTTCAACCCCCGCCTCTCCAAGGCGTACCTTGGAAACAAGGTTGTTTTTGTCCTGATATTTTTCAAGCTTGGAACTGATGTTGATATTTTGGGTATCTACAACCAGGCGCTTGGGGTTATCAAGCAAAAAAACTTTGTAGTCAAACTCCCGGTCGGCGTCAAAAACAATGCGGATGGAGCCAACCCCCTGCCCGATGCGCATGGAAGTTATGCCGGAATCGGCAGCTTGGGCCAAACCGGGAACAAATGCAAAGCACCATAAAAGGCAAAGAAAAAACAGTTTTTTTAACATATTTCTCTACATTGGTAAGGCCGAGATCCTCACGGTTTGCTTCGCAAACCTCAGGATGACGGGAGTGTGTTAAAGTATTTAGGTTATTATAGGTTCAGACTAATTACTAAAATATTAAAAATTTCTATTGTATTTTTTACAAAATTCATATATTTTAGTCAATGATATTGTTTATTCAATTTTGTACTGAGTTTGAGCTTTTGGTGAAAGATTTGATTTGGCTCAAATGTTGGTGCCGCCGTTTTTTCATAGCGACTAAATGTGCCGGATGAACAATGTAAACAAAGAGTTTTGTCGGGTTTTTATATTTAGAACATTCTTAATTCAGGCGGCTTTAACCGCCCTGTTTTCTTGTATTAAAACTCCGACATTGGTAAAAATTTGATGCTTGGCTATGACCAAGTAATTATTGGAGTTATAAATAAAATGACAAAAAGAATGCTAATTGACGACACTCATGTTGAAGAAACCAGAGTGGTTATTGTTGATGGAAACAAACTGGAAGACGTGGAATTTGAAACCGCGCACCGCAAACAGATTAAAGGAAACATATATTTAGCCAAAGTGATGAGGGTCGAGCCCTCTTTGCAAGCCGCCTTTGTTGATTATGGCGGAAACAAGCACGGCTTTTTGGCTTTTGGCGAAATTCATCCGGACTATTATTATGTTCCGGAAAAAGACATGACTGAAATCGAAAAAGAAATTGATGACAGCATTGAAGGCAAAAAACAGGCCATTAAAGACAGAGAAATTGAACGCGAAAGATATCGCGAAGAAAAACAAAAGCAATATGAAGCCAAAAAAGCCGAAGCAGAGCTGAAGAAACAAGAGG
Organism: Alphaproteobacteria bacterium; assembly: GCA_031550205.1. GTDB lineage: Bacteria > Pseudomonadota > Alphaproteobacteria > RF32 > CAG-239 > JAVBOV01. The sequence goes on along the minus strand of JAVBOV010000063.1, from coordinate 158 downwards.
CTTTGGCCGGCGCTTCCGCGCAAAATGCAGAAGAAGTTAAGACTGAAACCGTTCAGAGTGCGGAAGAAGCTCCTGCTACGGCTGATGAAAAGGCCAAGGAAGAAGGAGCAAAACCCAGCAAGACCCGTCACAGAAGACCTTCAAGGCTTGAAAAGAAA
>JAVBOV010000070.1:0-14952 GCA_031550205.1 Alphaproteobacteria bacterium | reverse complement strand
AAATAATTAAAAAAAATAAAGTACTATAAAAGAACAATAAGGAAAACTTTATGAAAAAATATGCGCTTGTTTCAGATTTTGACGGCACCATCAGCGGAGATGATTTCTTCACCCATCTCTCCGAGGTTTTTTTTGATGATGAAATGCTGGCCCCGTGGCGCCGATATCTTGAAGGCAAGGAAACTCACTTTAACGCCTTAAACGCCATGTTTTCGCAAGTGCATCTTCCTGAAGACGAATTTAAAAAATTCATCAAAACCATCCATTATGATAAAAAGTTTTTTAAGGCAGCTGAGCTTTGTGTGGAAAAAGGCATTCCGGTTTATATCTGTTCTGCCGGCTGCAGTTATTATATTGATATCTTGATTGGTGCTGAAATAAAAAAATATGGCATTAAATTAATTACCAACAAGGGCATATATAATCCAAAAGACGGCTTGAAGATGATTGCGCCGAAAAAGAGCAGCCCTTATTATAATGAAAAAGTCGGCATTTCCAAAAAAAGCATTGTCAAAGAGTTGAAAGAGAAGGGATATAAGGTTATCTTTGCCGGAGACGGCCCGCCCGATTTTGAACCGGCCCAAATTGCCGATTTTGTTTTTGCCAAGAAAATATTATTGCAAAAATGCCTTGAAGCCGGCGTTAAAACGCTTGGTTTTAAAGACTTTGAAAACGTTTATAACTTTGTGAAAGATTTATAAAATGCAGCAGATTAACAAACAGATAAACATTCCCTATCTCTTAAAAATAGGCCCCGGCAAAATTGAAAAAATCGGCAAATATCTGATTGATAAAGGCATGAAAAACATTGCGTTGTTTATCGGCGAGGGCATTGAAAAACAACTTGGCAAACCGCTGCACAAAGGCCTTAAAAAACACAAAATCAACATCGTTTTCAGCACCGAAGTTAAAGTAATTGACATTGAAGAAATCAACCGCACGGCTTTTTCCCTGCCGCAAAATATTGACGCCGTGGTTGGCATCGGCGGCGGCAAGGCTCTGGACTTTGCCAAATATACCGCGCACCTCTTAAAGCTTCCGTTCATCTCGGTTCCCACCTCCACCTCCAATGACGGTTTCTGTACTCCCAACACTTCGCTTATGGTTAATGGCCAAAGAAGGAGCGTCAAATCCACCATTCCTTTCGGCGTGGTCATAGATTTAGACGTCATAAAATCTTCGCCCGCCGTGTTCTTATATTCCGGCATCGGTGATATGATTTCCAAAGTAACTGCGCTCTGGGATTGGAAAGAAGCAGCTTTAAGGAAAAACACCCGTTACAACGACTTTGCCTCCATGATGGCCTACAACTCATTAGACTTGTTATTTTTGAAACACTCCGTAGACATAAACAGTCCTGAGTTTCAAAGAAGTCTGGCCACCTCGCTCTTAATGAGCGGCATCTCCATGGAAATGGCCGGAACCTCCCGCCCCGCCAGCGGCTCAGAACACCTCATTTCTCATGCTTTGGACGCCGTTTGCAAAAAACCCAAAATGCACGGACTGCAAGTCGGTACCGCCACTTATCTTTGTGCTCTTTTACAAAAAAACGAACACGCCAAAGGCATCTGCACCATCTTGGAAAAAACCGGCTTTTTTGACGTGATTCGCCAAGCCCCGTTTGATAAAAAAGAATTTCTGGCCGCCCTCAAAAAAGCCCCAAGCATAAAGGTCGACTATTACACAATCCTCTCCGAAAAAGATTCCTATAAAAAAGCCGTAAAACTGATTGAAACCGATAAAGTCCTTCAAGAACTGATAAAATAAAAAGCGCCCCTCCCTTTTAAGGGAGGGTTGGGGAGGGTCACCCAAACAAAATCTTTGCCATTTTGGCCGTAACTGCCACATCGCTAAATTCCGAATGCACTTTTTCCCATCCGGATTTGGCTGCCTTCATTCTTGCCTGCGGATTATCCTTAAAAAACTTAATCTTATCCAAAAACTCGGCTTCATCGGAATAAAAAGCAACTTCATCTTCAGAAAACATATCATTAAACCCGGTGCGGCGGTCTACAAAAGCCAAAACTCCGTTCGCCATCAAATGCACCATGCGGTCTGAACTGTAATGATATACATTATTCAAACGGCTCAAATTCAAGCCCATTGAAGATGCGCCCAAAGCCTCCAAATATTCAAAACCGTTCAGCTGCGGCTCGTTCATAATTCCTGCCAGCTTCCACTTCAAATCCGGAACAGCCGCCTTTGCCTTGCCCACAATCTCTTCAATCTGCGCATCCTCGCCGCAAAACTGGCGCAAACCGGTGTTGGCCGCCAAAAACATGTCATATTGATTTTGCTCTTTCTCAAAAGCCCTAAAGCTCTCAATCGAGGCATCGGCCATATTCGGTAAATATTCAACCACATTGTGCGGTGTTTTAAATTGGCTTAAAAGCTTCTCATCTCCGGTTGAAACCATCAATGAATCAATTACCGGCAGATATTTATGCAAAGCTTTAATGTTTCTCTCGGCATATTTTGGCACAATCCAATCGCAGCTCCATTGCATCACCCTCACACCCGGCAAAAGTCTTTTAATCTCGGCAATGGTCTCAACATCAATCAAGTCTGCATGGCCGATGAGCAGGGCGTCGGGCTTGGTGTTTTTGCAAAACTCTATCAAATGCTTATTAAGCCGCTTTTGCCCCAAAACCTTAAAGCCAAACCCCAGCATGCGCGCCAAATCGCGGTCCGGATAATTCATAACATAATATCCGTTGCGGGTTAATCCGTTTGAAATCTTAATCGGAAACCCAACCTGAAAGCAGCCCTTAAGGCGGATTAAATTGAAGTTGGAAATGTGCAAAATCTTTTTCATTTTGAATCCATCACCTTAATAATCTGAGAAATTTTGGCAAACATCTTAAACAGCGGGTGCAAAAACTTTGGCGCTTGCCCTGCGGCGGAAAACATAATTGAAATTTGCGGCAAACTGCACTCCAAAGCCACGCTCATGCGGTGATGCCCTTGGTTAACGTTGTCCTGCACGCCAAACTGACGGCAAAGCATAATATCAATCGGCCAATTGTCATCATAACCTTTGGTCAGCATACTCTCTTTCAGGTTCTGATAATTTTTAGCGCGCTCTTCTTCACTCATCTGATACTTAGGGTTGCTGAACATATAGGCATTTTTGGCGTTTCTGAAACCGCGCTCAATGCCGAGTTTTCTAATTTCCTTAGGGTCAATGTGATAGTGGTTGGAAGAATATGCAATATGCTTATAGCGGAGCTGCCGCACCAAAAGCGCCGGAAGATTATACTTATTAATTCTGGAAACAAAGGCAATTCTGACCGGAATGTAAGGTTTTTTAGCGGCCACGGCTCTCTCAACAACCTCGCGCCCTTTTAAAAGGGTGTCTTTGGTTCCAAGTTTGCTGTTGCCGATTAATATCACCGCTTCATCTTCAGCTTTGCAGTCATGGCCGGCGGGGGTGTCTTTTAACACCGCCAAGTCTTCCGGCGCCAAATTATAAACTTCGGACGAATAGCAGACATTATCCATTTTTAATATGACCTTGCATAAATAACATCGGTTACGGCATCCTTGCCTGAAATCAGACACTTGCCTTTGGTGCCGCTTTGCTCAAACGGAATGCAGCGAATGGTAATTTTCATTTCCTTCAGCTTTTCTTCAACGTCTTCACATTCGCACCACTTTCCCTTAATAAAGGCAATGCCTCTCTCGCCGTCCTTAATCCATTTGTTTTGGTCGGCAAAAAGTTTTCTAAGCTCTTCGGGTGTTTTAATATCTTCGCGCATATTCTCGTCCATAAACCTCTTGGCTTTGTTAAACATTGCGTTTTGAATGTTTTCCAACTGGTTTTCAACGCCGTTCACAAATTCCTTCAAAGGAACAATATGCTTGGCTCCCAGATGAATGCGCTCTTTAACCATCACATTGGAATCCTTAACGTCTCTCATGCCAATCTCCAAAATAATCGGCGCGCCTTTTCTGGTCCATTCCCAAAACTTGTCAACCGACTGTTTGTTGCGGGCATCAATTTTCACTCGGATTTTTTCGCCGAACGGCATTTTGTTTTTCAAAGCTGCCGCAGCCTGGTTAATATATTCCATCACCGCTGCCTCATCTTCGGCCTTTTTAACCACCGGCACCAAAATCACCTGATGCGGAGCAATGCGCGGCGGAACCACCATTCCCTCATCATCGGCATGGTTCATAATCAAACCGCCGATTAAACGGGTGGAAACCCCCCATGAAGTGGTGTAGGCAAACTCTTGCTCATTGTTTTTGTTAATGAAAGATATGTTGGCAGATTTTGCAAAATTCTGCCCCAAAAAGTGCGATGTTCCGGCTTGCAAAGCTTTGCCGTCTTGCATCATGGCTTCAATGCAATATGTGTCAACCGCGCCCGGAAACTTGTCATATTCCGGTTTCTTTCCGGTCAAAACCGGCATCGCCAGGGCTTTTTCGCAGACATCTTTATAAATGTCCAAAATCATCAAAGTTTCTTTTTCGGCTTCTTCCATAGTGGCGTGAGCGGTGTGTCCTTCCTGCCACAAAAATTCGCGTGTGCGCAAAAACAGGCGGGGGCGCATTTCCCAGCGCACAATATTTGCCCATTGGTTAATTAAAACCGGCAAATCCCGATAAGACTTTACCCACTTGGCAAAGCAGTCGGCAATAATGGTCTCGGATGTCGGGCGCACCACCAAAGGCTCCTCAAGCTTTGAGGCCGGCACCAGCTTGCCGCCTTCATTAACCAGGCGGGAATGAGTCACAATGGCCATTTCTTTGGCAAAGCCCTCAACGTGTTCGGCTTCTTTTTGGAAAAAGGAAAGGGGGATAAACATTGGAAAATAGCAGTTGTCATGACCGGTTTCTCTGAACTTTTCGTCATATATGTCGCGAATGCGTTCCCAAATGCCGTAGCCCCACGGCTTAATCACCATGCAGCCCGGAGAAGCGGAGTTCTCGGCCATATCGGCCTCAGCCACCACGTTTTGGTACCATTCCGGATAATTTTGCTCTCTAGTATTTTTCAATGCCATCTTAATCTCTCTAATATAAAATTGTCATCCTGAATTCGTTTCAGAATCTCCCGAAAACTACCAAATAAAAACCAATTTGTAAACAAATTTTCCACAATCTAAAATCTAAAATCCAAAATCTAAAATTTTCCTTGATTAATTGTGTTGTTTATAATACACTCCCCCTCGTAGCTAGCTATAGTTATTGAGATTATTCTCAGGTATCAACCTGTTTGCTAAAAAAGGAAAAGTTATCATGACAACAGGAACAGTAAAATGGTTCAACACAAGAAAAGGTTACGGCTTCATCACTCCGGATGACGGCGGCCAAGACATTTTCGTTCACATTTCAGCCGTACAAAAAGCCGGCCTTAGAAGCCTTAACGAAGGTGCCAAGGTTGAGTACACCGTTATGACTGAAAGAGGTAAGACAGTAGCAGGTGATTTGAAACTAGCTTAATTCTACCATTTTAGAAAAGTTCCCCGCTAATCAGCGGGGTATTTTTTTGCCCAATCGCACCCAATTCTCTCTGTCACCCTCGACCTCTCTCTCTCTGTCACCCTCGACCTTTCTCTCTGTCACCCTCGACCTCTCTCTGTCACCCTCGGGCTTGACCCGAGGGTCCAGGTCAACAAATCATCCACATTAATTCTTCTTGACAAAATTTCCCAAATAATCTAACCTCTGCCCATAAACAAAAATTATTCACTTAAAATTATTAACACCATGGACACTATTAACTTAAGAGAGCTGATGAAACAACAAAAAGCAGACAGTCTCATCCACCATCCCGCATTAACCGCCTTGCAAAAAGAAAATCTCAACCGTCAGATTGACCAATACATCAAAAAAGACGGCAAAGACGTTGAAACACTCATGAAGGTGGTAAAAGTGGTGATGCCGGAGGCAGAATTTTCCGTCCTTGAACGCATCCAGCCCTCTTACGCTTAAACCCCCAAGCCCGTAAACCTTACGGGCTTTTTATCTCCAACAACATAATCTCGACCGAGCGCCTCGTCCAGAAGCATCAATATCGACCCCAAGGTTAATACCATCATCTGCAACTGGAAACACAAAGCGGATGAAGACATAAACTACAACTACCTGGAAGAAACTCTCTTCCGCCAACTGGTCTCGGCCGATTAAACTGTTCAATGTCATTGCGAGCGGGTGTCTACCCCGACCTGTCCGCCGTAGCCTTGGCGAAGGGGGAAGCAATCCACTAAAAAAAGCTCTCCAACCGGAGAGCTTTTTTTTTATATACCATGTCACGTCATCCTGAACTTGTTTCAGGATCTCCTGAAGATTAAGATGAGATGCTGAAACAAGTTCAGCATGACAATAGTAATTCTACCATTCTTCTCTAAGCTCAAAAAAGTGCGCTTTCGGGTGGTCGCAGACCGGGCACATTTCCGGCGCCTTAAGGCCTTCAACGCGGTGTCCGCAGTTGCCGCATTCCCAAACCACTTTGGTCTCGCGGGTGAACACCTTGCCTTCTTTTAACATCTGCAAAAGGGCTTTATATCTGTTCTCATGCCCGTTTTCAATCTTGGCAACAGATTCAAACAAAAAAGCAACTTTATCAAAACCTTCGGCTTTGGCATCGGCGGCAAAACGCTTATACATGTCTGTCCATTCATAATGCTCGCCGTCAACGCAAATTTGCAAATTTTCTTCAGTGGTTCCAATCGCTCCGCCATGCAAAACCTTAAACCACATCTTGGCATGCTCTTTTTCATTGTGTGCGGTTTGCTCAAAAATATCGCCAATCTGCTCATAACCTTCTTTTCTGGCCTTAGACGCAAAATAGTCATATTTGTTGCGAGCCATAGATTCGCCGGCAAACGCTTCCCATAAATTTTTCTCGGTTTTTGAACCCTTTAGTTCCATAAGTATCCTCCTTTAGTTTAGTTTATTTTTTTACAATCTTTACAAATGCCGCTGAAGGCAATTTCATAATCTTCCACCACAAAATCACTTTGCTCGTCAATCTTATGAATAAAATCGGCGGGCATTTCATATTCAACATCATATACCTTGTGGCATTTTTTACAAATAAAATGATGATGCTTATGCATCTTGCTGTCAAAATGCATAACTCCGTTCAAACCTTCAATCTTGCGCACAATCCCTTGTTCCGCCAAAAGATTAAGGTTGCGATAAACCGTAGCCAGACTAACATTGGCCATTTCTTTGCGCATAATTTCAAAAACCTTGTCTGCAGTGGGGTGAATGAGGTTTTCTTGCAAAATCTTTAAAATCATGTCTCTTTGTTTTGAATGTTTCATTTTAGTTCAATCAATAATGATAATTATTATTGTTTATAAAAAAATATCACTATTGTCAACTGCTTTTAAATAGATATATTAACAACAACACAAAAATTGTCATCATGAGGGGCAACGCCCCGTGATGATCTCGGCAAAATTAACACGGAGTTTGTTCATGAAAGCATTTAAGATTAAAGAAGACATCTACGCAGTAGGCGTTAAAGACTGGAATTTAAGAGATTTTCACGGCTATGCCACCCCCAAAGGTTCAACCTATAACTCATATCTGATTATGGATGAAAAAATAACCGTTATCGACGGTGTTAAGGCATATTTATCTCACGAAATGATCGGTCGCTTAAAATCCGTGGTTGACTTATCCAAGATAACTTATCTTGTTGCCAACCACATTGAACAAGACCACTCCGGCAATATTCCCGAACTTATCAAACTTGCCCCGCAAATAAAAATTATTACCGATATTGCCGGCAAAGCAGCTCTTGAGGCTCATTTTGACACTTCCGGCTGGAATTATGAAATTGTTAAAACCGGCGATATGGTTAATATCGGCAAAAGAAACCTCACCTTTGTCACCACCCCAATGCTCCACTGGCCTGATTCTATGATGACCTACTGCATTGAGGAAAAAATCCTGTTTTCAAACGACGGTTTCGGTCAACACTACGCCACCGACGGCATCTTTGCCTCTGAACAAAACATGGGCATTGTGCTTGATGAGGCTAAAAAATATTATGCCAACATCTTGTTTCCATATGGCGCACAGGCTGATAAAGTTTTGCACCAGGCACACGATTTGGGTCTGGATATTGAGATGATAGCTCCTTCTCACGGCTGCATCTGGCAGGGAGAAGAAGAAGTAAATAACATCATGTCGCTATATTCCTTCTGGGCCACTTCTCAAACCAAGAAAAAAGCCGTGATAGTCTACGATTCCATGTGGGGCGCCACCACCAAACTTGCAGAAGCCATAATGGAAGAATTTCAAGACCAAAACATTCCGGTCTTAAAGCGCTGCCTCAGCATTACTGATTATTCAGATGTCGTGACCGACATTTTAGAGGCCGAATATGTAATAATCGGCAACCCGACCTTAAATAATGAAATTTACCCGCGTGTCGCCCAGTTTTTAACTTATATGCACGGTCTAAGACCCAAAAACAAAAAAGGTTTTGTTTTCGGTTCATACGGTTGGAAACCCGGAGTTGTCAACAAACTGCAGGATGTTTTAACCGATTTGGGCTGGCAAACAATCTCTCCTTTTGAAGAAAAATATGCCCCCAAAGCCACAGATTTGGAAGCCGTGAAACAAAAGGTAAGGGATTTAATTAAATTATAAATATAAACGTCCCAATTCCCCCTCTCCCCTTGCGGGAGAGGGTTGGGGTGAGGGGTTAAACAATTTTTCCTAACTTCCTCTTGCTTTTTGCTTATAACTTGAGTACTTTTAGCTAAATAATAACTTAATAGGAAAACAAAATGCCAATAATTTTATCTCTTGCTTTACTAATCATCTTAGCCGCACCGGCCTATGCCAACCCGGCTTGCGCCGTCTGCACCATTGCCGTTGGCGCCTCGTTGGAACTTGCCCGTTATCTGGGGGTTGATGACAGCGTTGTCGGCGTCTGGGCCGGAGCCATGCTTGCCTTAATTGGTTATTGGACCATTCTCTGGTTTGAAAAAAAGAAATGGAACTTCCCCGGCAGAGATTTTATCCTGATGGTTTCATCGGTAGCCATGATTGGCTTCATGTATGTCGGCGAAATGACCTACGCCCCGAAAAGTATCCTGATTTTTTACATGGACCCGTTTTTATACTCAACCGTTTTAGGCGCCGTATTGTTCATCTACGCCTCAAAGTTTTACCAATGGATGAAAACCAAAAACGGCGGCCACGCCCATTTTCCGTTTGAAAAAGTCGCCGTTCCGGTAGGCGCTTTGGCATTGCTGAGTGTTTATTTTTACTATTACCCCCTCTGCCAAAAAGCCACCGGCTTGGGAGAGCTGTTATAGATTTTCTTAATTCCCTCCCTTAATTTTAAGGGAGGGTTAGGGTGGGTTTAATCAAACATGCGGCAAAAACTAACTAATAGTGCTCGACATCTAAGAAAAAATCAAACCGAAGCAGAAAAATTATTATGGCAAAAATTAAGATACAAGCAATTAGGCCATAAATTTAACCGCCAGTTTATCTTTGATGATAAATACATTTTGGACTTTTATTGTGCGGGAAAGAAACTTGTAATTGAACTGGACGGAGAACAACACAATGAATGCGAAAAAGACAAGCTTAGAGACGAATATTTAAAATCCAGAGGCTGTAAAGTTTTAAGATTTTGGAATAATGAATTGATGAATAATATTGAAGGGTGTTTGTTGTTTATAAAAGAAAATTTGGATATATAGTTGATTAAACCCATCCCATCCTTCCCTTAAAATTAAGGGAAGGGGTTTAAAGAAGGAGCAAAAAATGAAAAAAGCAGAAAATGTAAAAGAATTTGTTGAAAAACTGGATAACGCCAAAAAGTTAAATCCTAAAGATTTATCTTCAGACCAGGATTTAACCATCGCGGTCATGAACCTTATCTCAATTGAAGAACATTTGGTGTTCACCGGCGCCAAAACCGGCAAAACTTCGTATTATGACTTGGTTGAAGAGGTTAGGGAGGTCAGAAAAAGCTTAATGCAAAAGCTCATTCCTCAATATGAAGGTGAAGTTTGGTGCATCTCCAAACACCTTTTGTCTTCTTCAATGCGCATCATGGAAGTCGGCACCAAGCAGCAGAATCTTGGCAACCACAAAGAGGCCTATGACCTCTTTAACAAGGCCTATGATATGTACTGCTTGTTCTGGGGCTTAAATATGAACATGATTAACGTTAAAGACCTCAAATGGGTTGAAGAGGCCGCGAATGATGTCAAGAAAATCACCGCCAAAGCCGCAGAGGTAATTGCGCCTGCCAAAGTTGCCGAAAGACCGGCTGAAGGCGGTCTTTCCAAGATGAAGGCCTTTGTCAAAAAAATGGTCGACTGCTGCATCGAATAGTATTTAAACAAAAGCATGGACAAACAAAATATGCAGTGCTAAAGTCACTGCATATTTTTCTATTATTATAACCTTAAAACCAAATTTTTATGAACCTTACAATCATTATTGTTTCAACATTTGTTGTGTTCGGCGGACTTTTTCTTCTTGGTTTGCATTTGCGTTACAAGCATTTTAAAGATTATCTTAAAGACGAAATTGGTCGTTTTCAGGCATATTCAGAACCTCCGCCGGTTCAAGACCGCATTTATGGCAAGGTGTATACCTGCTTTCCGTCAACGTTTTGCAAATGTTTTGATGCCGTGCTTATAAAGCCGCATTACGACTATGAAGTCACATCCAGCATCACGGTTGATGTGGTGGGCACGCAAAGAAAAGGGCTTTTCAAATATGAATGCCTGGTAAAGCCCAGATGCACTAATCTAAAATAAAAAATCAAAAAGGCTTCCTTTCGGAAGCCTTTTTTCTATTCCACCATGCCAAGCAGGCGATACTTAACCCTGACATCATAATCTTTGGCATATGCCTTAAGCAAAGCATCGGCAAATTCTCTTGGCAAAACTTCTGTTTCCAAAACTTCTCTAACTGCGGACAACTCCTGCTCAGAGGCGTTGGCCGCACCGTTAATCTCCTGCACCGGCACCACCACAAGCTGCGTGCCGTTAACATGAATCAGCCTGGCCTCATTAAGGCTGTTTTGAAACAAATCAACCATATCCTCATTATCAATGCCCTCAAAAGAGCTTTTTCTGTTGATTACCCCGGTCGCAGCCAAAGGCAGATTAAAGCGGCTTGCCACTTCAGCAACATCATCGCCGCTTTCCAAATCGTGCATCACATCGTTCACAATCTCCTGAGCAATGGCGGCGCGCTCGTTTTCAGCCCAAATTTTTTCAATCTCGCCCTTAACCTCGGCAATCGGTTTTGGCTGGCTGGCCTTAATATTGGTAACTTCAACCACAAAAAAGCCGTCGTCCGCCTCCGCAATCTGGCTGACCTCGCCAACATTATATAAGAACAGCGAGTCCGCAAAATCCTTATTGGCTAAAAGCTCCGGATAAGCCGATATGTGGAGAGCTTTGCCGCTCTCGTCCAAATCCGTCACCTTATTAAGCCTTAAGCCCATATCTTTGGCCACCTTTGCCAAACTTTCACCATGGCCGATTTTGTCATCGACTTCCTTTGAAAACTCATAAGCGGCGTCAAAAGACTTTTCCTTTTTTAAAATCTCCGCAACTTGGTTCTTAACGGTTTCCGGATTCATCTTCTTAGCCGGTTCAATCCCTGCAACTTTAACAATATGCCAGCCCAGCTCAGAATTAAGCGGGCGGATAACCTCGCCGTTTTTGGCGGAAAATACGGCATCGGCCAGTTCAGGAATAAGCATATCTTTAGAAACCTTGCCCAAATCGGTTTGAGCCTTGTCCTGTTTGGCTGTTTCAGCTGCAACCGCATAAAAATCTTTGCCTTGCTGCAATTCCTTAAAAGCCTTGTCGGCTTCCTCGGCCGTGGGCAGAATAATCTGTAAAACGGCGCGTGTTTCAGGAGTCTCAAACTGAGATTTGTTGGCTTCCATATATTCGGCGGCTTCCTGGTTGGAAATTTTAATATTTTTTTCAATCTGAGCGTTGCTCACATAAATAAAATCTGCCGAGCGTCTTTCCGGTTCTGAAAAATTGACGGCAAAATCCTGATAATATTGCTCAATTTCTTCCTTAGACATCTTGCGGTCCGGCTGCAAGTTTTTGGCGTTGATTTTAATATATTTAAAGATGCGCCTGGCGTTTTCGGCCTTGGCCAAATATTTAACCATAACCTTGGGCGCATTAACGTTTCTCACCAAATCGTTAACCAAATGCTGTTTTTTTATCTCTCTTTTAATGTTGTTGACATACTCGGCTTCACTCATATTAATCATGGATAATATTTTCACAAAACGGTTGCGGTCAAAGCGTCCGGTCTCGTCCATAAATTCTGGCTGGGAAAAAATAATTTTTCTGATTAAATCATCGCTGATGTAAACGTTGTAAACTTCGGCGGTTCTGTCAACAATTGCATTTTCCAGATATGTCTTAACAATTCCTTCCATAATGCTTTTTTGCATTTTTTCATCGGGGTTATCGTCCTCGCCGAAATATCTTTTGCGCAAAGCCAAAGCTTCGTGCATTTTTTGAGAAATTTCATTTTGATAAACCGCCACATCGTCAACCTTAATCACCGGCTTGTTTTTTTTGCCGCTGATATACCCTGAAATGCCGAATAAAGACATGAAGCTGAGCGCGGTCAGGGCAAGAATTGCCTTCATGCACCAAGAGTTTTGAATTTTGCCGAATTTGCTGATCATCTTATAAAACCTCAAATTAAAATTAACGCGATTATAATAAAACATACGATATTTGCAATATTAATGTTGAAAAATGTTTTGGCTTCTGTTAAAAAGATTTCAAAATTAAAACAAAGGGGTCAAAACATGGCAAGAAAAACTTTAATCGCCGGCAACTGGAAAATGAACTGCCTTAGCGCAGACGGAGTAAGTCTGGCAAAGTCTGTTAAGGAAGAGGTTAAAAAGCTCGGCAAAACAGACCTGGAATTTTTGGTTTGTCCGCCGTTTACATTGTTGTCGCTGGTTAAAAAAGCCGTCAAAGGTGCAAAAGTGGGTTTAGGCGCGCAAGACTGCCATTTTAACGATAAAGGCGCCCACACCGGCGATATAAGCCCGGCAATGTTAAAAGACATCGGCTGTCAATATGTTATTCTGGGCCACTCTGAAAGAAGAGCCGACCACAAAGAAACCAGCGAACTGGTTGCTAAGAAGGCTGTTAAAGCCCATGAAAACGGCTTAAAAGCCATCATCTGCATCGGTGAAACTGAACAGCAGCGCGATGCCGGCCAAACCATTGAAGTCTGCAAACAACAGATTTTAGGTTCCGTGCCGGATTGCGCCACTTCCAAAAATACCGTAATTGCCTATGAGCCGGTTTGGGCCATCGGCACCGGCAAAACCCCGACTGTCAAAGACGTTGCTGAAGTTCATGCTGCCATCCGTGCCTGCCTTGCCAAAAAGCTCGGCCGTGCCAACGCGGGCGGCATGCGCATTTTATACGGCGGTTCCGTAAAACCCGGCAACGCCAAAGAGTTCTTGTCTTTAGAAGACGTAGACGGCGCTTTAATCGGCGGGGCATCCTTAAAAGTTGAAGACTTTTTGGGCATTGCCAAAGCAATTTTATAATTATTATAACTTTATCAATCACTAGTCACATGTCACTTTTCACATGTCACTAAAAATTTTCAAGGAAAATTTTTTATGGGAACAGTTTTATTAGTAATTCATTTGTTGGTAGCAATCTTCTTGGTCGGCATCATTTTGCTGCAAAAGTCATCCGGCGGCGCGCTTGATGGTTTGGGCGGCGGCTCCGGCGCCACCAGCTTTTTAAGCGCTCGCGGCAAGGGCAATTTGCTCACTAAATTAACCGCCATTTTTGCCGCCATGTTTATCTTGACCAGCATTTCGCTTTCAATTTATCACCGCGGCGGTCAAATCAGAAGCAAATCAATTCTGGAGGCAAGGCCTGCTCAGCAGGAAGCGCCTGCCGAACCGGCAGCTCCGCTGGCAACCGAATAAACGACAACACGAAGGCACCCCTCAAGGTGCCTTCGACACTTTAAAAAGGACTAAGAACAATGTCTAAGCAAGCAAAATTCATCTTCATCACCGGAGGGGTGGTCTCGTCTTTGGGCAAAGGACTGGCCTCGGCATCTTTGGCTGCGATTCTGCAGGGGCGTGGTTTCAAGGTGCGTTTGCGCAAGCTTGACCCGTATTTAAACGTCGATCCCGGCACCATGAGCCCATATCAGCACGGTGAGGTCTTTGTAACCGATGACGGCACTGAAGCAGACCTGGACCTTGGCCACTATGAACGCTTTTCCGGAGTGAAGGCTTCTAAATTTGACAGCGTCACCACCGGCAAAATATATTCCCGCGTCATTGAAAAAGAAAGAAACGGCGATTATCTTGGCGCCACCATTCAGGTAATTCCCCATGTCACCAACGAAATTAAAGACTTTATCCTGTCCAACCTGGAAGATGAAGATTTTGTTTTGTGTGAAATCGGCGGAACCGTGGGCGATATTGAAGGTCAGCCGTATTTGGAAGCGATTCGCCAAGTAGCTTATGATATCGGGCGCGATAATGTTATGTTCATCCATGTCACCTTACTCCCGTTCATCCCAACTGCCGGCGAGCTTAAAACCAAGCCCACCCAGCACTCGGTCAAAAAACTTCAGGAATACGGCATCCAGCCCGATATGCTGCTCTGCCGCTCTTCTTTCCCCATTCCGCAGAACGAGAAAAGAAAGCTGGCTTTGTTTTGCAACGTCAGAGAAGAAAACGTCATCACCGCCCTGGATGTAGATACCATCTACCAGGTACCGATATCATATTCTGAAGAAGGCATGGATGCTCAGGTTTGCAAATATTTCGGCGTTGATGCCAAAAAGAAGGCCGATTTAAGCAAATGGCACAAGATTGTAGATGTCATTAAAAACCCTGAAGGTGAGGTTAAAATTGCCGTGGTTGGCAAATACACCCAGCTTTTGGAGGCATATAAATCCATTAATGAGGCTGTTGCT
>JAVBOV010000019.1:0-5372 GCA_031550205.1 Alphaproteobacteria bacterium | reverse complement strand
GATAGGAGAGTTGTTTGTTTGAAGGAGTTTCTACACTCCATCGGCAGAACACCCGCCGACAAAAAGATACTAACCCAAAAACCTAAAATTGCAAATACAATTATTTGAGCATAAAAAAATTACGCACTATCGATAGTGCGTAATAAAAGCTCAATCACCACAAACTCAAAACTTCTCTCTCATACATCGCCCATCGATGTACGATGTATAACATCAATCCACCCACCGACTACCGACTACCGACTACCGACTACTGACTACTGACTACCGACTACCGACTACCGACTACTGACTACCGAAAAAAACCACTCTTTCGAGTGGTTTTTTTTTATCACTTAGCGGTAGCATTCTTCGCCGCATCCATCAAAGTCTGCAGCGCAGTTTTGGCCTCACTGGTAGTCTGCGTATCAAGCCCGGCCGATTCTAAGGCCAATTTCTTAATACAGGTTCCGGAAACTTCCGAAGCCGTGGCGCTAAGCCCCAAACTAAACACCGAACCGTCCATCACCTTGTTTTTAGCTTCTTCATACACGCAGGCATGAAGCTTGGCTTTGGTGGTAAGCGGGGTCTTGTCATCGGCTTGCGGAGCCAAAAAAGAAAGCTGCTCGCAGGCGCTCAGCAGTAACACTGCCAATAATAAAGTTTTTTTCATTATTTAGTTTCTACCTTTACGGCATCTTTCATGGCTTTTGCAGAATCTTTCATAGACTTTTTCTTACTCTTCAAGTCTTCCTTGGCCTTTTCTTTCTGAGCTTTGGCATCGGCCTTGGCTTTTTCGTGTTGAGCCTTCAAATCTTCCTTGGCTTTTTTGGTATCTTCAACTTTTTTGTCGGCCTTGGCTTTGGCGTCATTAGCTTTCTTATTGGCGGCATCAACCTTTTTGTTCACTTTGCCTTGAGCATCTGTAATGCTTTGGTTAGCGTTGTCAACAGCCTCTTCCATACCGAACAAAGCATTGGCATTGTTGGCGGCAAGCAAAGCAGCTGACGAAACCGCTAAAACGGCTAAAATCTTTTTCATTTTTATTCTCCTGATATTTTTGTAAAGTTTAAACCAGTAGCAAATATAAGCCCATTTAAATAGATATCAATAGCAAAAAAAACATATGGAAAAAAATATCCATAGGTGATATATAAAACATCAAAGATTCGTTTAAATACTAGATAAAGGAAGAAAAATGGCTGAAAACAATATGAAAATGATGGATGGTAACGAAGCTGCAGCCTCTGTTGCCCATCGTATGAACGAAGTTTGCGTAATCTACCCGATTACCCCCTCTTCTCCAATGGGCGAATGGGCTGATGCCTGGTCTGCAGTTAACAAAAAGAACATCTGGGGCGTTGTTCCCGAGGTTCAGGAAATGCAGTCTGAAGCCGGTGCCGCCGGCGCCTGCCACGGCGCTGTTCAGGCCGGTTCATTAACCACCACTTTCACCGCCTCTCAGGGCTTGCTTTTAATGATTCCCAACATGTATAAAATCGCCGGAGAACTTTCTCCGTTCGTAATGCATGTTGCCGCTCGCTCACTTGCTTACCATGCTCTTTCCATTTTCGGCGACCACACCGACGTAATGTCCTGCCGCCAAACCGGTTTTGCCATGCTCTGCTCCAACTCCGTGCAGGAAGCTCATGACTTTGCCGCCATTGCTCAAAGCTCAACTTTGCGCTCCCGCGTTCCGTTCATGCACTTCTTTGACGGTTTCAGAACTTCTCATGAAGTTAAAAAGATTAAAACCCTTTCCGATGATGATTTGAGAAAGATGCTGGAAGGCGTAAACTACAAGTTCAACCTTGAAAATGCCTTAAAACCTGAACATCCGTTCATCCGCGGCACCGCCCAAAACCCTGACGTATTCTTCCAGGGCCGTGAGGCTTCCAACCCATATTATGCCAAAGTTGAAGGCATTGTGGCTGAAGAAATGGACAAATTCGCCAAAATCTCCGGCCGCAAATACGGCGTGGTTGAATATGTCGGCGCCCCTGATGCGGAGCAGGTTATCGTAATCATGGGTTCCGGCGCCGAAACCGCTGAAGAAGCCATTGAATTCTTAAACAACAACGGCTACAAAGTCGGCTTGTTAAAATTAAGATTATACCGCCCGTTCCCAACCAAATCTTTCTTAAAAGCCCTGCCCAAGAGCGTTAAGGTTGTGAACGTCTTAGACCGCACCAAAGAATCCGGCTCGGTCGGCGAACCCTTATACTTAGACATTGTCGCCACCTTAAGCGAAGCTTTTGCAAGCGGCGAAATCGCCTCCATGCCGAAGATTCTCGGCGGCCGTTACGGCTTGTCTTCAAAAGAATTTACTCCGGGCATGGTTAAAGCCGTTTATGACAACGGTAAGGCCGCAAAAGCCATCAAAGGCTTCACCGTCGGCATTCATGACGACGTTAACCACACCTCGCTTGAATATGACGACAAAGCCATGGATACCGAGCCTAAAGATGTGGTTAGAGCCGTGTTTTATGGCTTGGGTGCGGACGGAACCGTCGGCGCCAACAAAAACTCCATTAAGATAATTGCTGAAGACGCCGGCAAATTCGGCCAGGGATACTTTGTATATGACTCAAAGAAATCCGGCGCCATGACCACTTCTCACCTGCGTTTTTCAGACAGCCCGATTAAGGCCCCATATCTGATTAATAAGGCCGATTTTGTGGCCTGCCACCAGTTTCCGTTCATCGCCAAGATAGACGTTTTGCACATTGCCAAAAAAGGTGCAACCTTCCTTCTTAACGCTCCATATGAAGGAGATGAAGTCTGGAACCGCCTTCCGGTTGAAGTTCAGCAGCAGATAATTGATAAAGAGCTTAATTTCTACGTAATTAACGCTGTTGACGTTGCCAGAAAAACCGGCATGGGCATGCGCATTAACACCATTATGCAAACCTGCTTCTTTGCCATTTCCAACGTGCTTCCTAAAGATGAGGCCATTAAAGAGATTAAGAAAGCCATTCAAAAGACCTATGGCAACAAGTCTCAAGCCATTGTAGACCAAAACTTTGCCGCAGTTGATGAATCCTTAAAACACCTGCACAAAGTTAACGTTCCGGCAACCGCCGATTCCAAATTCTGCATGGCAAACCCCGTGCCGGCTGATGCTCCTGAATTTGTAAAAAAAGTTACCGGCGAAATCATTGCCGGCCGCGGTGAAAACTTGCCCGTAAGCGCTTTTACAGATGTGGTCGACGGCACTTGGCCTTCAGCCACCACTCAATATGAAAAACGCTGCATCGCCACCGAGTTCCCAATTTGGGACAAAGATTTGTGCATCCAATGCGGCAAATGCTCGCTGGTTTGCCCTCATGCCGTAATCCGCATGAAGGTTGCCGACAATGAGCTTTTGAAGAATGCACCTGCCGGTTTCAAATCAAGCCCATATAAAGGCAAAGAATTTGAAGGCAAGCAGTTCATTTTGCAAATTTCTCCTGAAGACTGCACCGGCTGCGGCGTTTGCACCACCGTTTGCCCAGCCAAAGCCAAGGACAACCCTGAACACAAGGCCATCAACCTTGAGCATGCTGAAACTCACATGGAAGAACAAAAATCTTGGTGGAAATTCTTTGAAACCATTCCATATGTAAAGAGAACAGACGTTCAAAAAACCCTGCCCAAGTTCACCCAGATGATTCAACCTTTGTTTGAGTTCTCCGGTGCCTGCGCCGGCTGCGGTGAAACTCCATACATCAAATTGCTCACCCACTTGTTCGGCGACCGCATGGTTGTTGCCAACGCCACCGGCTGCTCTTCAATCTATGGCGGCAACTTGCCAACCACTCCATATGCCAAAGATGAAAAAGGCCACGGACCGGCTTGGGCCAACTCTTTATTTGAAGACAACGCCGAATTTGGTTTGGGCATGAGATTTTCCATCGACCAGCAAAACGTTTTTGCCAAAACTTTGTTAAATGAAATGAAAGATAAAGTCGGCGCAGATTTGGTTGAAAAAATCTTGAATAACCCGCAAGCCACTGACCAGGAAATTGAGGCTCAAAGAGAAAACGTTAAAGCTCTGCGCGCCAAGTTAAACGGTGCCAAAGATGAAAAATCTCTGCATCTTGCAGAACTGGCCGATTATTTGGTTAAAAAATCCGTTTGGATTCTTGGCGGCGACGGCTGGGCTTATGATATCGGCTTCGGCGGCTTGGACCACGCCATTGCTTCTGGCAAAAACATCAACATTTTGGTAATGGATACCGGCGTATATTCCAACACCGGCGGCCAACAGTCAAAAGCCACCCCGATGGGCGCTTCTGCCAAGTTTGCCACAGCCGGCAAAGCCTTGCCAAAGAAAGACTTGGGCATGATTGCCATGTCATATGGCAATGTCTATGTCGCTCAGGTTGCTTTCGGCGCCAACGACGCGCAGTTGATAAAAGCCATGAATGAGGCTGAGGCTTTTGACGGCCCGTCAATCATCATTGCATATTCACACTGCATAGCCCAAGGCTTCAACTTGTTCAACGGCCTGGCTCACCAGAAAGACGCCGTTGAGAGCGGCAGCTGGCCACTATACCGCTATGACCCGCGCAACATTGCCGCCTGCAAAGCACCTCTGATGCTCGATTCCAAAGCACCGACCAAGCCGCTTGCAGATTATATGTTAAGCGAAACCCGCTTCGCGATTGTGAACAAGCAAGACCACGAACGTTTTGAAAACCTGATGAACAAATCTCAAGAAAACATCAAAGAAAAACGCTCACTGCTTGAACACCTCTCAAAAATGGAAGTCTGCCCAACAGATAAGCAGGCATAATAGGTAACGCGTCATTCTGAGCGCAGCGAAGAATCCATGGATCCTTCACTTCGTTCAGGATGACGACACCCACAAAAAAAACGCTTGAAGGCCAACCCCTCAAGCGTTTTTTTACACTCAACCATATTACAAAGTTAATATTGTAACAAATATAATCACCCCTTTAATAGCCAATGCAATAATCCCAATCGCAACAGCAGAAACGATTATTATTGGCAAAGATTTCAAAATAAAAATTAACATTGTTTCTATAAAACAACCTATTGCTTTAAGAAACAATCCAGTTTTATAAAGAAAACTATTTTCCCATCTTTCTTGAATCTCAAGAAGACACTCATAATAGGAATCCTCAGAAGCATTTCTTTCGCTTTGAGTCATATTGTCCCAATCGTGTGGTGTGTGCATAATTTTTATATTTTAATGATTAATAATATTTTGTTATATAATAAATACCGATTTAACCCTTTCAGAATACCACACACACAAGACTTTCAACACTTTTAATGTTAAACTTTTGTTACATGCTAAGCAAAAATCTGACTTAAAGTCAGATTTTTGTCTGCAAATGCCCGGCTATCTTGCTTTTAATAAGGAAGCGGCAGCGACTGTATTAAAA
>JAVBOV010000066.1:0-32297 GCA_031550205.1 Alphaproteobacteria bacterium | reverse complement strand
TCCCTTTTCAATTGTCATAAAATTTTTCAACTCCATTTTGATTGGCAATACACATTTTCTCCCCCCTTTTGATTGGTGTTTTTGGTTGGGTTAAACAAACCATCCATATGGAACACATCATGTTACAAAACACTCACTTATTACAAAAGTCCAGAGAACTAAGAAGCAACATGACAGAAGCTGAAAAGCTAATATGGCAAAATGTAAGAAACAAACAACTGGGACATCGTTTTAACAGACAAATTATCATTGAAAATAAATACATTGTTGATTTCTATTGCGCAGGCAAGGTTCTGATTCTTGAAATAGACGGCGGGCAGCACAATGACAACGCCTCTGATAAAATTAGGGATGCTTTTTTACAAGAAAGAGGATATAAAGTATTAAGATTTTGGAATAATGAGGTTTTAGGCAATTTAGAAGGATGCTTATGGCAAATAAGACAAATATTGAACAATTAGAAAATAAGCAAACCCACCCCACCCCTCCCTTGCAAAGGGAGGGAGGAAAGAGCGCGTACATGCAAATGGCTTTGGAAGAAGCAAAAAAGGCTTATCAGCAGGACGAAGTGCCGATTGGCGCTGTTCTGGTAGATTCTCATACCGGCGAAGTCATTGCTAGGGCTCATAACCTCTGCGAGCAAAAAGACTGCACCGAACACGCTGAAATTTTAGCCATCCAAAAAGCCTGCAAAGAGTTGAACCAAAACCGCCTCTGGGACATGGATTTATATGTGACCTTAGAGCCCTGCATCATGTGTGCCGGCGCCATTTCTTTTGCGCGCATCAGAAAACTTTATTTCGGCGCTGAAGACAAAAAAAGCGGCGCGGTTAAAAACGGCGTCAAGTTTTTTGAAAGCCCCACCTGCCACCACAAGCCGGAAGTTGAAAGCGGTATAATGGAAGCAGAGTGCTCAAGCCTGGTTAAAGACTTTTTCAAAGCAAAAAGGGCTTGAAATTTATATTTTTCAATGCTAGCATCGGCCCCATATTAACAATTAAAAATTTAAATTATTATGGAAACAATACAACAAGCAGCGTCTTATTCCAAAGAAAAACTCATTGCCAAAGTGAAAACTCTTTTTGCCATGGGGTATAATATCGGCGGTCCTGCCGGCCTCTTAACCACTCTTGAACGCGATACCGATGTTTTGGGTTATCAATCTATTGAGAAAAACGATAAGCCCATACCTCAGGATTACGACATCGCCGTCAATACTTGCAAGGAGGCGGTTGAGCAGCACATTCAGGTTGCAAAGTCTCAAGGCTTTATCACTGTTGGCGGAATACAGCATCTGCCTGCTTCTAAAAAAAGGGAAGAATTATATTATCAAACCCTTGTCAAATATTAAAAAAAGAGAGCTTTTAGCTCTCTTTTTTGTGCTCGTGTCATCACGGAAGGCAAGCCCCACCGGACTTGCCATATCCGGGATCCACAAACTATTTTGCCAAAGGCAAAATTCAAATTTCTTTTTTTAATATCACTTTAGGCGCTTTAATTCCCAGCAGGTCTAAAAGTAAAACCAAAATATCTCTGGCAGTTCCGGCCATTTTCAAGCGCGATGCTTTTAGCGCCTCGGTCTCGGCCGCGGCAATCGGCGATGCGGAATAAAAAGTGCTGAAAGCCTGCGCTAAAGAATATACATAGTCGGAAATCACGCTTGGCTCAATTTCGCCGGCTGCGCGTTTTATCACCATTGGCAGTTGCAGCATTTTCAAAACCAAATCGCGCTCTTCCTTGTTTGAAACTAAAATTACGTCATTGCGAGGCGCAGCCGTGGCAATCTCGGCTATCTTGTTTTCCAAAGAATTAATTCTGGCAATGGCATATTGAATATATGGTCCGGTTTTGCCTTCAAATTTGGCAAAATCATCCAGCTCAAAAATATATCCTGAAGCAATGGAGCTTTTCAAATCCTGAAACTTAATTGCGCCGATTGCAACCTCGTCAACCAGGTTGGCAATATATGCTGCATCATATTCCGCGCTTGGCTCCGGCATCGATTCTCTAACTTTGTCTTTTGAAAGCTCAATCATGTCTGAAAGGTTCATCACGCCGCCGTCGCGGGTCTTAAAAGGCTTGCCGTCCGGCCCGTTCACGGTGCCGAACTTAATGTGCTTTAAGCCCACATTCGGCGCAATTCCCAGTTTTTCCACGGCTTCAAAAACCTGCTCAAAGTGCAGAGCCTGTCGCTGATCGGTAAAATAAATAATTTCCTCAGCTTTCAAGTCGCGCACGCGGCCTAAAATTGTGGCAATATCTGTGGTCTGATACCCGACCCCTCCGTCGGTTTTTTTCAAAATAATCGGCGGCATCGGCTTGTTGGTTTCATCAAGACGAATAATCAAAGCGCCGTCATCCATAACCGCCAGGCCTTTTTCCTTGGCAATATCAATTATCTTAAAACAGTCTTCATGCGCATCGCTCTCGCCCAGCCACAAATCAAAGTTCACATCCAGCTTTTCATAATTTTTCTTAACATCTTCCACAGAAACATCGCGAATATACTTCCACATTTTGCGGAACGAAGCGTCGCCGTCCTGCATTTTTGCAGTGGCAATTCTGGCGTCTTCTTTGGCCTGTTCATCTTCCTTGCAGCGAATGTTGGCTTTTTTATAAGTTTCGCTGATTTCCGCCACATTCATTTTTAAGATATCCAAGCCTTCTTTTTCCGCCTCGGATATAATCAAACCGATTTGCATTCCCCAATCGCCGAAATGCACGTCGGAAACCACCTCATGTCCCATAAAGCGCAAAATCCTCTGCACCGATTCGCCAATCACGCCTGAACGCAAATGCCCCACATGCAAAGATTTTGCCACATTCGGCCCGCCGAAATCCAAAACAATTTTTTTCTTATCTTCAGCCTCATTGCAGCCCAAACGCTTGTCTTTGGCAACGGCTTCAATTTGCGCCGCCAAAAAATCATTGCTCATGCTAAGGTTAATAAACCCCGGTCCGTCAACCGAAACCCTTGCAAAATCTTTATCTTCTTGCAAAGCGGCTGCAATCTGTGCGGCAATCTCCCGCGGATTTTTGCTCATAATCTTAGCCAGTGCCAAGGCTCCGTTACACTGAAAATCGCTCAAATCCGGCCTATCAGAAACTCTAACAACTGCAAATTTTGCATCTAACCCCAAAGCCCCAAAAATCGACTCAACTTTTTTATTTATTATATTTTCCATAATCAAAAATCCAAAATCTAAAATCTACAATCACTTCACGCAGGTGAAATAAAGATGATTCGGAACCAAAAGCCGGCAGGAAAAATATGTCTGTTTCACCGGCTCGGCATATCTGCCTGTTTCCTGTTTTTTACATTCTTCATCTGCCAGACGTTTCACCGTTGAATAATCGGTTGTCCAGGCATTGAAGCACACCGCGGGCGCCTCCGGTTTAGATTCGCCCACATAAAGCTTTTCAGGCTCTTGCACGCCGGCTTCTCGTCGTCGGTCCACAAAAGGCTCAACCACGGAACAGGCACTAATAAACAGTATAAAAAGCAAAATTAACCTAGACAATTTCTTAAACTCCAGTATTGTTTGACTAATGTTATATATGAAGAATCTAAAAATGGAAAGTGAAAATAAATATATTGGCGATGAAGCCTTTATCAAAATGCTGGAGCATTATAAATGCCCGGCTCCGCTGCATCTTATCAAAATGCGCTTTGCCGGTGCTGTTTGCAGCCCCAATTTGGAAGTTACCCCGGCAGGTATCATTTCGTCTTTTTGGAAAGACGGTCAAACTCCGCGGTTGGAAACCAAAAAAGAGGCAGACTTATTTTTCAAATTTTTCATGGGTTTGTGGGATGATGTCTTTCAAAATGTTAAAGACAATAAAATCAAACTTTCCGCAATCAAAACCAAAACGGCCAAAGACTTGACCGCCGCCTGCAAAATCCGTTATCAGGAAGTTGAAGAGGGCTATGTTGAGGGTTTTTGGGGCGGTAGAGAAAACTTAAAAATTCCGGCTTACGTGGCTGAATTAATGGATTCTCTAACTAATCTTTCGGAAGTTTACACCACGCTCGCCAAGAAGCTGTCAAAAGATGCGGACTTGGAAGAAATCGCCAAGACTTTAAAGTTCAGCGATAAAATGGTTGAAAAAGCCGTCAACTTCATCATTGAAAACACCGTCTTGCCAAGGGTAGAAGAACTGAGCAGAAAAGTAAACTAACCCCTCCATCCCCCACCTCTTGCTTTCATATTTTTTCCCATTTTCGAAAATCGATTTCCGGAAATGGGAAATTAAATAAACATATCCACAATCAAAAATCTAAAATCCAAAATCAAAAATCTTATGCTATCCTCTCTCAAATTTATTTAAAGGAGTCCTTTCATGGATTTATATAACGGGCTAATCTCTCGCCGTTCCGTGCGCAAGTTCACCGACCAAAAGGTGGAAAGAGAAACCATAAAAGAACTGATTAAGGCCGCGCAATATGCGCCTTCGGCACACAACACCAAACCCTGGGAATTTTTTGTAATTGAAGAAAAGCAAGATTTGGAAAAAATCAGAGTTTTGCAGCGTCTGGCCGCTTTTGCCGGCAATGCTCAGGCCGTTATCATGGTCTGCATTAACGAGCAAAAAACCTTTTCGCGTGAAAAAGAGGGCTGGTCATATGCCGACATCGACGGCTCTTCCGCCACCATGAATTTGTTATATGCCGCTCACGCCAAAGGCTTGGGCGCCTGCTGGTGCGGCTGCAGCCCCATGACCAAACCCATTGAAGACACCAAAGCCTATTTCAACCTCCCCGAACACATCCGCCCGTTCTCTTTTGTGGTGCTAGGCCACTACGACCAAGAACCCGGGCAACCCCAAGACCGCTTTAAGGAAGAATACATCCACTGGGGCAAATGGTAATCTGACCACCGACCACTAAAAAAGCTCTTCACCATGAAGAGCTTTTTTAATTGCAATTTAACCAAATAACCTTAATATCACTGTTGTCGGCAGGAAGGCCTGCCGATGGAGTGTAGCGCTCCCAGTTATGTACCCGCCCCTAACATGGGGAGCCGGGGAAATAAGTCTATGACAAATACCTCGGACTGTATAACTGCAGTGCTAACTCCCCACCTTTTTCCTATTCCTCCTCCCCTTTTAAGGGGAGGCCGGGAGGGGTCAAAAGGTGGTTTTGTTTAATTATAGCTATTCTTCTGCGTCATTCTGAGTGCAACGAAGAATCCATGGATCCTTCACTTCGTTCAGGATGACGCGAATGGAGACAAAACACGGGAGTTTGAAAATGAACAAACAAGACTACAGAACCTTAAAAAAACACCTTGGCAGCCAGCTAACCAAATTCAGAGAGCAAAAAGGCTTATCCCTCGAAGAGCTTTCCAAACTGACTCTTTTACACACCGATAAAATAGAAAAAATCGAACAAGGCCAAGGCTGGTTCATCAACGACAAAATCCTAATCCTCGCCAAACTCTACGGCAAAAACATTAAGATAGAATTTGATTAAATCCGCTCTCTGACCCCTGACCATTGCCCCCGACCACAAAAAAAGCCGCTCTTTCAAGCGGCTTTTTTCTACTTTTCCAGCACTTTCACGCCGGGCAGTTCTTTGCCTTCCATCCATTCCAGGAATGCGCCGCCTGCGGTTGAAATATAGCTTAATTCTTCTGCAACACCGGCATGCTCCAAGGCCGAAACCGTGTCGCCTCCGCCGCCAACCGACATCAGCTTGCCTTCCTTTGTCAGCTTAGCCGCATATTGTGCCACAGCATTGGTTGCCGCATCAAACGGAACTTGTTCAAACATTCCCAAAGGTCCGTTCCACACCAAAGTCTTGCACATTGCCAACTTTGCGTTTGTTTCTGCAACAGATTTTGCGCCAACATCGAGCAAAGTCCAGTCAGCCGGAATATGCTCCAAATCAACGGTTTTAACTTCGCCGTTGTGTTTGGCCGCCTTAAAATCAACATCTTTGGCCACAACCACATCCAGCGGCAAAATAATCTCGCAATTGTGAGCCTTGGCTGTTTTCATAATCTCTTTGGCGGTGTCTAACATATCCATCTGCACCAGCGAGTTTTTTTCATTAACGGTGTCAATGCCTTGCGCCTTCATAAATGTATGCGCCATGCCGCCGGCAATCACCAGCTTGTCCACTTTTTTAACCAAATTGTTCAACAAATCAAGTTTGGTTGAAACCTTAGAACCGCCGACAATCGCCATCAACGGGCGGGCAGGGCTGCCCAAGGCCTTGTCCAAAGCGTTCACTTCTTCTTCCATTAAAAGCCCTGCAACGGCGCCTTTAACCACCATTGAGGCGTGAGCGCGGTGCGCAGTGGAAAAAGCATCTGAAACATATGCATCAGCAACTGCGGTCAGCTTAGCGGCAAATTCCAAATCTCCGCCTTCTTCTTCATTGTAAAAACGCAGGTTTTCCAAAAGCAAAACCTCATCTTTGTTCATATTGGCCATGGCTTCTTTAACTTTTTCGCCAATGCAGTCGTCAACAAACACCACCTTTTTGCCCAAATTCTTTTCCAAATCTTTAACCAGATGTTTCAAAGAATCTGCTTCTGTGCGTTTGCCTTTGGGGCGGCCGAAGTGGCTGACAACCAAAACTTTTGCGCCCTTGTTCATCAAAGCCTTAATGGTTGGCACAGTGCGCACAATGCGCGCATCATTGGTAACTTCAAATTTATCATTAACCGGCACATTTAAATCAGCGCGCAGCATCACCACCTTGCCGTTAACATCCCCCAAATCATTAATCGTTCTCAATTCCATTCTCAAATCTCCTTAGAAAAAAATCACGTCATTGCGAGGGCTTGTCCCGAAGCAATCCAGCATAACAAATTGGCTATATTATTTGGCTGGATTGCTTCGCTTTGCTCGCAATGTCGTATTGACTCTTATGGCTCAACTATCCGTTAACTTTTGCCATATGGGCAATCATGTCCAGCATCTTCACAGAAAAGCCCCATTCGTTGTCATACCAGGAAACAACCTTAACAAAAGTCGGGCTCAATTGAATACCGGCTGCTGCATCAAAAATAGAAGTATGCGGATCACCGATAAAATCAGATGAAACAACTGCATCTTCAGTGTAGCCCAAAACGCCTTTAAGCTCGCCTTCAGAAGCGGCCTTCATGGCTTTGCAAATTTCTTCATAAGAAGTTTCTTTTGCCAAACGGGCAGTCAAATCCACCACGGAAACGTCCAAAGTCGGAACGCGCATAGACATGCCGGTCAATTTTCCGTTAAGTTCCGGAATAACCTTGCCCACAGCCTTTGCCGCGCCGGTAGAAGAAGGAATAATGTTGCCTGAAGCAGCGCGTCCGCCTCTCCAATCTTTGGCCGAAGGACCATCAACGGTTTTTTGAGTTGCGGTTGTAGAGTGAACGGTTGTCATCAAAGCTTCCACAATGCCGAATTTTTCATGCAAAACTTTGGCAATCGGAGCCAGACAGTTTGTTGTGCATGAAGCATTGGAAATATATTGCTCTCCTTTTTCATATTTGTTGTGGTTCACGCCATATACAAACATGCGGGTATCATCCTTAGAAGGGCCTGACATCACAATATATTTGGCGCCGCCCTTAATGTGAGAAGCCGCTTTTTCTTTATCGAGGAAAATGCCGGTGCATTCGGCCACATAATCTGCGCCGATTGCGTCCCATTTAAGGTTTGTCGGGTCTTTTTCGGCGGTAACGCGAATTTCTTTTCCGTTAACCACCAGTTTGCCGTTCTTAACTTCCACAGTGCCTTTGAATCTGCCGTGAATTGTGTCATATTTCAGCATATAAGCCATATAATCAACATCAATCAAATCGTTGATTGCAACAACTTCAATGTCTTTCCTGTCTAAAGCGGCGCGGAAAACCAAACGCCCAATACGGCCAAAACCGTTAATACCTACGCGAATCATGTTCTATATATCCTTTTCGTTTAGAGTTAAATTTCGGTAGATAATTTAACATCTCGCCAAAGTTTTGCAACAACAAAAAAATGTTGTTGCATTTATAGATATAAAGTAGTATTTTAATTAGACAAAATATAAATATTGTCTATATTATTAACCATTAAAAACAAACATTATTATGCCGAAACCGAAGAAGAGTGAAGAACACCTAAAGCCTTTCATCATTGTTAGAGCAGAAAACACGGTTGAGTTTAACAAGGCGGTGAACCAGTACATTAAGAAAAAGTATCAGCCGGTTGGCCACGCGCAGATTATTAACAACTGCAACAAGCGTGACAAATATGCCATTGCCATGCATTTTGGCCCCGGAGACATTGAAGCTTATGCTTTGATAGATAATCATTCTTATGACTACGTTGAGGTTAACGCCAATATACTGATTGCCGATGGTTGGGATTTTTACGGCGGCCTGCAGGTCTTTCCGCCGATTATGAACCCCAACGCCAAATCAATTGCCAACACAATTCAGCCCGCTGTTGCCCAAGAAATGGTAAGGTACAGTTAAAATAGTCACTAACTTCTAAACAAGCCTCCTTAAAAAGGAGGCTTTTGTCTTTTTAAAAAACAACAACAATAATAACTTCCCTCCCTTAATTTTAAGGGAGGGTCAGGGTGGGTTTAACCAACAAATTAGCCATACATTCAATTAAACCCATCCCATCCTTCCCTTAAAATTAAGGGAAGGGGTTTTGCGATTCCTGTAACAAAAATTTAACACAATATTTGTCCATAAAATCATTGCGTTTTATTAACGATTATGCTAGTATAATAATATAAATTTAGACAAAAGGAGTTAAGCATGGCCGAAGAACAAGAAAAACCCCTAAGAACCATTGGTTTCAAAAGCTTTGAATATAATGAATATACTGCAGACGAATTGGGGCAGAAGCTTTCAGACAGTGCTCAAAAAGCAATTTTTGATAAGAACCCTGATCTCTACGTCTATCTTTACAGCGTTAAAGAAAATGCTGAAAAAGAAGACGGCTTCAAAGGACAAATTGCGGCAGATGGCAAGGGCAATCCTTATTTATCTCTGGTTAATTCTGAAAATACCTATGGCCTTGCATTGCGCGATGGACAAGTAACCTTCTCCGACAACATGTCGTTGGAAAATGTTAAAGAATGCATGGAATTTTTAACCCGTCGCGGAGTTAAAGACTTTTTAATCCCTGAAAAGCTTGAAGCTAAACTCAAAGAAAATATCGAAAAAGCCGGTCAGGATTATGAAGACGTAAAAGATTTGCCTGCTGAAAAAAATATAGACTTTGAGCAGGGCGAACAAGACCAAAGCAGCAACGAAACCCCGGCCGAAAGATGGGGCAAAGAGGCAGAAAAAGCCGCCAAAGCCAAAAAGGCGGAAGCAGACGCCATGGACACCTCCAAAGAAGGCTGGGAAGGCTTCATCCAGCGCCGCGGAAAATATAAAAACTCCGGCCGCAACACCAGTTATGAAATCAACCCTAAATGGGGCGGCGGCAGTGAGTTCCACGTTTATAAAAACTACAAATACAACGACAAGGGCGAAAAACAAGAGCCCATGATTTCCATTAAGCTTAAATTGGTCAAAGACAAAAAGACCGGCGACAAAATGCTGCAAATGGGCTTTTCCACCCCCAACGGTGAAAAAATTCCCCAGGAATACGCCGATGAAATGTGCGGAATTTACAAAAAAGCCGGCTACACCCACTTAGACCTAAGCGGCGTGAACGATGAAGATAAATACAACCTCCACATCGCCTGTGCTAAAAAACTCATAGTGCCGACCGGCGCCAACATCAACGCCAAACGCGCCACCGCCATGTTAAGAGCCTTGGGTGAAGACGTTTTTGAAAAACGAAAAGTTCAAGAATATAAGCTTGCTTTGGCCAAGCAAATGAAAGCCAATGCCGCCGCAGCCGGCAAAACTCTTCTTGAAGAAGGCACCAACTTCGTTGTCAGCAAAATGGAGGGCGAAGTTAAGTTTGAACGCTTCGACGACGTTGCCGCCCTGATTGCCGCCCACATCCAAAAAGTAAACATCGGCATGGAACTGCAGCCCGATGGAAAATATGCCAAAGGTCACAAAGATGCCGTAAAAATCATCGGTGCCGGCGCTGCTTATATTGAAATGATTGAAGAATATAGAGCAAAGGATGGAGGCAAGTATAAAGGTATGCTCCCCGGCGGCGAAGAGCAAATGTTCCAAATATATCTAAGTAAGCTGGCGGCGAAGGAAGCTGAGGCTGTTGAAGATATTAATGCACAGGCGCCGTATGCAAGAACTCCGTTAGAAGCTATTAAATCTGTAAATGATTCTGTTAAAATGCAGTTATCCCAATTGATACAAAACGTCAAGGAAGACGACTTTGGTGTAGTAAGAAACGCAAGCTTAGCTCAGGGACGTCTAATCCCAGGAAAATATAAAGGACTTGAGGATATTGACGGCAGTAATAAAAACACTGAACAAAACAATCCAAACAACCCTAAACCCTTCAGACCATCTAATCAAGGCCATGATAATAGATAATGTGCCTAGGTAAAAAAGCTCTTCATCAGAAGAGCTTTTTTTAATTGCAATTTAAGCAAATATCTTTAATATCTCTCTTGTCGACAGGAAGGCCTGCCGATGGAGTGTGACGCTCCCAATAACAACACAGCCCCCTTGGGGAGCTGGGGAAATAAGCTTATGGCAAATACCTCAGACTGTGTTATTGCAGTGTCAACTCCCCACCATTGATTCTTTTCAAAGGTGGTTTTGTTTTAACCAAAGCCCGTCATTGCGAGGGGCAAAACACAACAAAACGCGGGAGTTTGAAAAATGAACAAACAAGAATATAAAGCATTAAAAAAAGAACTTGGCATACAGCTGAAGGAATTCAGAGAACAAAAAGGCTTAACTATAGAAGAACTATCTAAACAGTCTCTTCTTATGCCCGATACATTGGAAAAAATCGAAAAAGGCCGCGGCTGGTTCATCAACGACAGAATCCTAATCCTCGCCAGACTCTACGGCAAAAACATCAAAATTGAGTTTGATTAAAAAAACATCCATGTCATTCCAGTGCTTGACACTGGAATCCAGGTCAAACAAATTAGCCATATCCTTAACCTGGATGCTCGGGTCAAGCCCGAGCATGACAGTGAATAATAATATTCGCCCCTGACTACTAAAAAAGCCGCTCCCCCGAGCGGCTTTTTCTCTTCCTCGTCATTGCGGCCCCCGAGCCGCAATCCATCACGAAAGGCAAACAATGTGCATGCTTCAACAAGATGCCTCAACAAGCTCCCCATGACAAAAATATTTTACCCACTTACCGACTACTGACCACCGACCACTGACTACTAAAAAAGCCGCTCCCCCGAGCGGCTTTTTTCTAACACGGCTTAATATTCCAAATGTCCTTGGCATAATCCAAAATTGCCCGGTCGCTTGAAAACTTGCCGATTCTGGCCACGTTATAAATGGCTTTCATCGCCCACTTATTCTTGTCCACATAATCTTTTTCGGCTTCTTTCATCGCATTGTTAAAGGCTTCCAAGTCTGCCAAAACGAAGTAATAGTCTCTGCTCAAAAGCTCTTCATAAATCACCTTAAAGAGCAGCACATAATCTTTTTCGCAGAACATGTTGGAGTTGAGTGAATTCAAAATCCGCTTAATATAATCCGATTTCTCATAATATTCCCTCGGGTTATATGCCTTGTTAACTCTCATTCTCTGCACTTCTTCTTCCCGAAGGCCGAACAAATAAAAGTTTTCTTCGCCCACTTCTTCTCTGATCTCAATGTTGGCGCCGTCATATGTGCCCACGGTCAAAGCTCCGTTTAAGGCAAATTTCATGTTGCCCGTGCCTGAAGCCTCAAACCCTGCGGTGGAGCTCTGAATGCTCACATCGGCCGCCGGCATCAAAACCTCGGCCAAAGACACCTTATAATCCGGTGCAAACACCACTTTGAGCATATCGTTCACCAGCGGGTCATGGTTCACCACGTTTGCCACATTGTTAATCAGCTTAATAATCAGCTTGGCAAAGTTGTAAGAAGGCGCGGCTTTTCCGGCAAAAATATAAGTTTTCGCCACCGATGGCTTATAATTGTCTTTCACAATTGCCAAATATTCGCCAATCACCTGCAAAATGGTCATCAACTGGCGCTTATATTCGTGGATTCTCTTGGCATGAACAATAAACATGCTGTCCGTATTAACCACAAAGCCCGAAGCTTTGAAAATCTTCCTGGCCAGCCTTTTTTTGTTTTCGCGCTTAATATTCATAAAGCTGTCCACAAACTTTTTGTCTTTGGTAAACTTTTCAAGTTTTTTAAGCTCATCCAAATCGGTAATCCACTTATCGCCGATTTTCTCTGAAATCAGGTTGGCCAAAGCGGTGTTTGCATGCAAAAGCCAGCGGCGCGGCGTAATGCCGTTGGTCACATTGCCGAACTTTTCCGGCCACATCTCATAAAACTCCGGAACCAGAATAGACTTCACCAATTCCGAGTGAATCTTGGCCACACCGTTAACCGAGAACGAGCCGACGATGCACAAATTGGCCATGCGGATAATTTGGCCGTCGCCTTCGCCGGTCACAATTGAAAGCTTGCCGAGCTTGGCAGAATCATTGCCGAATTTCTTTTTGGCCTGTTCAATAAAACGGCGGTTAATTTCATATATAATCTGCAAATGCCGCGGCAAAATTCTGCCCAAGATTCTCGCCGGCCAGGTTTCCAAAGCTTCCGGCAGCAGAGTGTGGTTAGTATAAGCAAACACTTTGGTCACAATGCCCCAAGAGGTTTCCCAGTCTTGGCCATAAGTGTCCATCAACAAACGCATCATCTCCACAATCGCCAGAGAAGGGTGCGTGTCGTTTAATTGAATGCAGACCAAATCCGGCAGTTTGGTAAAATCGTTGCTCTTTTCCATATATCTGCGAATAATGTCCTGAACGGCGCAGGCCACAAAGAAATATTGCTGTTTTAAGCGCAGTTCTCGGCCGGATTCCAATGCGTCGGATGGATATAAAACTTTAGAAATTGTCTCGGTTTCAATCTTTTCTTTAACCGCCTCAATATATCCGCCTTCGTTGAAGATATTAATATCTAACTCGTCGTCGGTACGGGCCGAGAACAAGCGCAGATAGTTCACCGATTTTCCGTCATATCCCACAATCGGAAAATCATAAGGAATGCCGAACAAATGCTGAGTGTTAACCCAAATATAATTATCTTCGCCCTTAATGTTTTTAACCACTTCAATCTCGCCGTAAATCGGCACGTCAACCTTGCGGTCTGGTCTTGCAAACTGCCAAGGGCTGTCTTCGGCCAGCCAGCTGTCGGCCTGCTCAATCTGATATCCGTTTTCAAAACGCTGTTTAAACAAACCGAAATGATAGTTGATGCCGTATCCGAAACCCGGAATACCCAATGAGGCCATAGAGTCCAGATAACATGCCGCCAACCGCCCCAAACCGCCGTTGCCCAGAGCCGGGTCATATTCGGTGTCAAAAATATCTTGTATCGGAATATCGCCCATGCCGTCAATTTTAATGCTTTTTAAAATATCAAACAAGCCGAGATTATGCAGGTTGTTTTCCAAAGAGCGGCCGATTAAATATTCCACTGAAAGATAATAGATTCTCTTAGAGTTCACTTTGTTGTAGCGGGCAATGGTTTCATACATCTTGTCCATTGCAAATTCTCTAACGCCCAAAGCAATTGCCTGCAAAGCTTCTTCTTTATTAATTTCGCAGGTTCTCTTGCCGATAAAATATTTAATATAATGTTCAATCGAGAGCTTCAATCTGGCTTTGTCAATTTCATCAATAATGTTTGCTTCTTTGGCTTTCAAGGTCTTTCCCCTTATAATGTCCGTAAAATTAAATCTAGCTTAAATCTAAAAGCAAAAGTTTGCAATATGGTTAATTTTATTACGGATTAAAGTAATAAAAACCTTGTCTTTTTGAAAAAAAGTGTAATATACTTACTTTCAAGTTTAAAAAATAAGGCAAGATTCAATGAAAAAAACATTTTTGCTACTGACTTCCGTTGCAGCTCTGGCGTGTAATTCCGCCCGCGCTGAAAGTTTAATGGATGCTCTGAACGAAACCTACAAAAACAACCCGACACTTCAGGCGCAAAGGGCGTACCTGCGCTCGGTTGATGAAAATGTGGCCATTGCCAAATCCGGCTACCGTCCGAACATTTACCTCCAAGGCTCGTATGGCGAGGGCAACACCGATGATAAAAACGTCGGCAATGATTATGATTATAACAACAGCAATCTTTCCGCCAATGTCAAGCAGTCCATTTTCAGCGGCTTCCAAACAATTAACGCGGTTCGTTCGGCAGACAGCCTGGTCAAGTCAGAGCAAAGCAACCTGTATAATGTTGAACAGCAGGTTCTCTTATCCGGCGCCGCCGCATATCTTGATGTCTTGAGAGACACCGCCATTGTAGATTTGCAAAAAAACAATGAGCAGCTTCTTAAAAAGCGCCTTGATGAAACCATCCAGCGCTTCAATGTCGGCGAGGTCACCCGCACCGACGTTTCGCAAAGTAAGGCGCGTTTTTCCAGAGCACAGTCTGACCGCATCAATGCCGAGGGCGTTCTGGAAGCTTCCAAAGCCCTGTATTTCAGAATAATCGGCTCCAATCCGCAAGACTTATCCGAACCTTCCGACATTAAAAACTTTGTGCCGAACAGCTTTGAAGAAGCTTTAAATTATACCAAAAGCAGCAACTACAATGTTAAGCAGGCCAAGAACTACCTTAATTCCAAGACCTATGACGTTGCCAAAAACACCGGAGAACTCCTGCCCAGTGTTGATTTAACCGGTTCGGTGTCCAACAACAAGATGAACGCCGATTCCTGGGCCAACCGCGATGCCAAGGCTGAAAACTATGAAGTTGTGGCCAGTGCGACCATGCCGTTGTATAATTCCGGTGAAAGCCGCGCCAAAATCCGCCAAAGCAAATATCAAAAATGGCAGGCTCATGAACAGGTTTTGGCGGCGGAGCGCCAAGCGGTTGAAACCGTTACCAGCTCTTGGGAATATATGCTTTCAAATGATGCCAAAATCAAATCCATCCAAGACCAGGTTAAGGCCAACGAAATTGCCTTAGACGGTGTTCAAAAAGAAGAATCTCTCGGCAACCGCACGGTTTTAGACGTTTTAGACGCTTATCAGGAGCTCTTAAACTCCAACGTTGAAGAAGTTAAGGCCAGAAGAGATTATTATGTTTCGGTTATGAACCTGCTTCTTTCCATGGGCAAGTTCACCGCCAAAGACTTAAAGCTTAATGTTCCGCTTTATGACGCTGAAAAATACTCGGAAGAAACCAGAGACAGGTGGTTCTCTACCGGAATTGACACTGACAAATAACTTAGGTGATAAATGGCAGAAGCAATTAAACAGGATATGTCTGTAGAAGAAATATTATCATCCATCAAAAACATTTTGATGGATGACCAAACCAACCAGGAAATCAATAAATCTGCCGCTCCCAAAGTTGTTAAGGACACGGAGCCCGTTAAAGCGGCCGTGCAGGAAGAAGAAAAAGTTGAGGATACCGATTTGGATGATGAAGTTTTTAACCTCTCCCAGGAGATGGAAGTCGGCAGCGCGGAGATAGACTTGAGCATTGAAGCCAAGCCGGAAAACAAATATGTGACGGTCACTGTCGAAGAAATAAAACCTGCTCCGGCTTATACCCCCGTTTCAGACGAAGCCATTAACAAAATTCTCGATTCCGACGAGAAAATTGAGGTCGTTTCTGAAGACGAAGAGCCGATTGCCGTTGAAGTTGAGCCTGAAGTTAAGATTGAAGAAACTCCGGCTGTTGAGGTCAAGGTTGAAGAAAAAGAAGACATTTTGTCGCTTATTGACGAAGAACCCTCCGGCACCATTGAAGAGATGATACAAATTGAAGAACCCGCCGCAGAACCGGTTCAAGAAGAACTTTCCGAAGAAGTTGAAATTGAAGAAATTGCAGAACCGGCAGAACCGGCAGAGCAGAACAAAGCCGCCGATGAAAAAGACGTCTCCGAGGCTTTGCTCAACAACTTTGCCAAAATGTTTGAAGAAGGCGCTCACACGCCGAGGCCGGCAGGAGAAACCGCCAAAACCTTAGACGGCGCCATTGTCGCTTCTGTAGCCAAACAGGTCAACAACTGGCTTGATGCCAACCTTGCTGCCATTGTAACGGACCTGGTTCAAAAAGAAATTGAGCGAGTTAAGAAGGGCGGTAAATAAGCCCTTGCCTTTGCTTCCCCCGCCCCTAAAAAATTTAGCAATCACTGGCCTCCGGCCACTGACACTGAACACCAATTTTTCGGAGAAAAATCCAGATGTTAGAAAAAAATTATAGTCCTCAAGACTTTGAGGAAAAAATATACCAAGACTGGGAACAATCGGGAGATTTTAAACCAAGCCTTGATAAAAACAAAGAAGCTTTCTCAATTGTAATTCCGCCGCCGAATGTCACCGGTTATCTGCACATGGGGCATGCCTTAAATTACACCCTGCAGGATATCTTAACCCGCTATAACCGCATGCTTGGCAAGAATGTGCTATGGCAGCCAGGCACCGATCATGCCGGCATTGCCACCCAGATGGTGGTTGAAAAAAATCTGGCCAAAGAGGGTAAAACCCGACACGATTTCGGCCGTGAAAAATTCATTGAAAAAATTTGGGAATGGAAGGAGCACTCCGGCGGCACCATCACCCGCCAGTTGCGCCGCTTGGGCGCTTCATGCGATTGGTCGCGTGAGCGCTTCACCATGGATGAAGGATTAAGCCGCGCTGTTCGCAAAATCTTTGTTGCCATGTATAAAGACGGTTTAATTTACAAAGACAAACGTTTGGTAAACTGGGATTGCAAGCTTGAAAGCGCCATTTCCGATCTTGAAGTGACCCAGGTTGAAACCGTCGGCAAAATGTATTATTACCGCTACCCGATAGAAGGCGGAGAGAACCAGTTCATCCAGATTGCCACCACCAGACCGGAGACCATGTTTGGCGACACTGCGGTTGCTGTTCACCCCGAGAACTTAAAGCTCAAACATTTAATCGGCAAAAACTGTTTAATCCCCATAATCAATAAGCCCATTCCGATTATTGCCGATGAACACGCCGACCCCGAAAAGGGCACCGGTGCGGTTAAGATTACTCCGGCGCATGACTTTAACGACTTTGAAGTCGGCAAACGTCACAACCTGCCGATGGTAAATATCTTAAACTTTGACGCCACTTTAAATGAGAATACGCCGTATGCCGGCATGGATACCCAAACCGCCCGCGTCAAAACCGTTGAAAAGTTGGAAGAGCTTGGCCTTTTAGACAAGCTTGAAGACAATCCGATGGTAATTCCCTATGGCGAGCGTTCAGGCGTGGTAATCGAGCCGATGTTAACCGACCAATGGTTTGTAGATGCGCCTAAAATGGCCATAGAGGCCATTAAAGCGGTTGAATCCGGCGATATGGAATTTATCCCTAAAAACTATGAAAAAATTTATTACGAGTGGATGAGAAACATAGAGCCGTGGTGCATTTCCCGTCAAACTTGGTGGGGGCATCAGGTGCCGATATGGTACGGTCCTGACACCCATGTTTTCTGCGAAGAAAACGAAGCCGATGCTCTGTTTGCCGCTGAAAAGTTTTATGGTAAAAAGGTAGAATTAAAGCGCGATACTGATGTTCTGGACACTTGGTTTTCTTCCGGCCTCTGGGCATTTTCAACTTTAGGCTGGCCTGATAAGTCTGAATACTTGGATATGTTTTATCCAACCTCCGTGCTTGTCACCGGTTTTGACCTCATCTTTTTCTGGATTGCCCGAATGATGATGATGTCTATATACGTTATGAAAGACGTGCCATTTAAAAAGACCTACCTGCATGGTTTGGTCAGAGATGAAAAAGGCCAGAAAATGTCAAAATCCAAGGGCAACACCATGGACCCTCTGGGTGTGATCGAACAATATGGTGCCGATGCTTTGCGCTTTTTCATGGCCGCCATGGAAACTCAAGGCCGCGATATCAGCATTTCTGAAAGCCGCATTCAGGGTTATCGCAACTTTGCCACCAAACTTTGGAACGCCGCCCGTTTTTGCGAGATGAACGGTTGCTTCCCAGACTCTCCCTCCCCCTTGATGGGGGAGGATTCCCTCTCCTGCCCCTCCCCCTTGATGGGGGAGGGTTGGGGTGGGGGTGAACCCTCAGCAAACCTTGGCATCAACAAATGGATAATTGCCAAAGCTAAAGAAATGAGCAATAACGTTACCGAAAGCCTCAACAATTATCGTTTTTCAGATTCAGCCAATGCGGTTTATCAGTTTGTTTGGGGCAGCTTCTGCGACTGGTATATTGAAATGACCAAGCCTGTTTTCTATGGTGAAAACCAGGAAGAAATTGCTGAAACCAGAAAAACCGCCGCTTGGGTTTTAGATAGAATCTTGGTGGTTTTGCACCCGTTCATGCCGTTTATCACCACTGAACTGTGGAACCAGACTGCTGAACGCAAAACTAAATTAATCCATACCTCTTGGCCCAAGGCCGAAAAGATTGATACCAAAACTCTTGAGGAAACCGACTGGGCGATTGAACTGATTACGGCCATTCGTTCGTTAAGAGCGGAAATGAACTTGCCGGCCGGAGCCAAGTTGAAGGTATATTTAAAAGATGCCAACGAAAAATCTCAGGCTGCGTTGGTTGCCTGCAATAAAACCATCTGCACCTTGGCGCGCTTGGAACACATTTCCTACGGTGGAGACATTACAAACGACATGGTTCAGGCCGTGTTCAAAGAGGCGGTTATTTTGCTGCCGCTAAAAGGCGTGGTCGATTTCAGCGCTGAAAAAGAGCGACTGCAAAAAGAACTTGATAAGCTTGAAAAAGACCTAGGCACTTTATCGGGGCGTTTGAATAATGAAGGTTTTGTCGCCAAGGCTCCGCCGGCAGTGGTTGCCTCTGATCGCCAGAAATTGGCCGACCTTGAAGCCGCCAAACAAAAAATATTAGAAGCTCTAGAGAAGATAAAAGGGCTGTAATATTATAAACAAAAAGACTGCTCATTCAAGCAGTCTTTTTGTCTCCTCCCTCGCCCCTTGCGGGAGAGGGTTGGGGTGAGGGGTTAAATCAATCATCCTTACCTAAAACGGCAATTCATCATCTTCACCTTTTTCCAAAGCAATGCGTTTTGCCTTATTCTTAACCGCCTGCAAAACATGTTCCGGCAGCTCAGCCACATAAGAAAAACAAGCAATGTTTGTTCCATGCTTAATAAACAAATCACTTCCAAACGGCGGGTTTTCGGTTTTAACATAAGCTTCAAAGATAACATACTCATCGCGGACAAAAGACGGAATAATATATATTTCTTCTTCCTCATCAGGGTGCGCATATTCATAAACTTCATCATGTTTCCAGCCGTTTTCAGCAATCTGAGATATTCTCAAATTAATATGCTCATATCCGGGAAGCTTCTTCAAAAAAGCTTCAACTTCGTTGCTCTTGTTTCCTAAAGAATCAAACGCGCCGGCAAAAAGATTAAATATTTCATTGTCTCCATGAAGTTTCTCAAAAACCTCAGCCCATTTCGGACACTGCCCAAACTTAAGCGCCGGATTCGCCGTGAAATAAGCTTTAATATTAGAAAACCACTCATCAGCCAGATACGCAATCGGCTTGTTCTGAAAATATTCCGCCACCTGATTACAGCGGTCATAAATGCCGCGGAGCCTGTCTTGCCCAAG
Organism: Alphaproteobacteria bacterium; assembly: GCA_031550205.1. Taxonomy (GTDB): domain Bacteria; phylum Pseudomonadota; class Alphaproteobacteria; order RF32; family CAG-239; genus JAVBOV01. Next base: position 12,629 of record JAVBOV010000066.1, on the reverse strand, counting down.
CCCGGCATTATACGCCAGCTGCTTGAGCCGCTCATTAGGAATATTCAAATACCAAACCTTTTGCATGCTTTCTCTCGCAGCAATCTGCTTAGCCACTTTTTCCCAAGTTGGAGCTGCAAAAAACAAAACACCGTTAGTGCCAATGCTTTTTCCAATCATGTCTTCAATATTCGGCTGGTGCGTCACGATATGTACATGAGTATATTCGCTCAAGCGGGCATTATGAATAATCCGCTGCAAACATACTTTTGATTCATATGATCTGGTGTCTTCCAGCGCTTGTTCAAAGAGAAGCTCGGCAATGCAGGCCAAATGCCGCATATGCGCAGTAACCAAAGCCCTTGGAATAGTAGATGCATATATAACATCTATCTTCCCGCCGATTTTTTCAATCTCTGCGCCGGAAAGATATGCATTAACTACGCTTTCATTGGTAAGAATATTTCTAGGGCAATCAAGGTCTTTGTCACCATGCCGCCCAATGCTTAAACAAACTAATTTTTCTTTTTTTTCCATAATTGTATATTTTTAAATTAATAATTGCTTTTCAATCCTGCTTTTAACATGTTTTGACAAAAAAGTCAATATTTTTCTTGCTTTTTTGACAAAAAATGTTATTATGTTTCTAACTTAAAATTATTATCAGCATTATACATACAATTATGAAAAATTTATTCAAACGCATTTTCCGGAAGAAAAGTAAGGAAACTGCAAAACCACAGCCGGCTCAGCTGCCGATGCCCAAACCTAAAATAGTATACAGACCCAGAGTTGTTGAAATCAATGGCAAAAAAGGCATCAAGCTTAACCGGGATTTTCTGCTTGAAAGCGAATATGACTCAATCAGTGAAATCAGGCTGAACCCTTATGAAGAACCATATTTGTTTAAAATTGAACGAGGCGGTGAGGTTAACATTTTTTCCAGCCGAACCAAAGACTTCGTCTTTAAAGAATGGTACACCGGAGTCAAACAAATCAAAGTGCCTTTTGTTGTTTTCTTCACCAAAGAAGAAAAACAAAAAGTATGTTTGCTGTTTGAGGGCAAAGACATTTTTGCGTTTGACTTAGATGAAGCTGAAATCATCGAGGCAGGAGGGCGTATCTTTTTATCAATTTCTTATGAAAAGCACTTTCTTGCCCGCTTTAACCCGGCTGAAAAAAGCCTCGATGTGATATATATCGGCAAGGACAAGGTCAGCTTTAAGGACGGCATTTTCTACGTTAAGAAAAAAGACCTTGGAGAAGTTGAAATTCATGACGAAAGACTTCGCCAAACCCTAAGAGCCGTTCAAGCGCACGAAGACAAGCTTGGAGAAGAAACTGAACAACACCACTTGGTCTGGAATAACACCATGTGGTAAACAAAAAAAACAGCTCCGAACATAACTCGGAGCTGTTTTTTTTTGCACGCATAGTCTGGCTATTTTTTAAGCACAGATTTTCCGGCATAAACGGCCATTTCGCCCAATTCTTCTTCAATGCGAATAAGCTGATTATACTTTGCCATACGGTCGGTTCTTGAAAGAGAACCGGTCTTAATTTGTCCGCAGTTTGTGGCCACGGCAATGTCGGCAATGGTGGTGTCTTCAGTCTCGCCTGAGCGGTGAGAAAGAACAGCAGTATAACCGGCGCGGTGAGCCATATCAACGGCTTTCAAAGTCTCGGTCAAAGAACCGATTTGGTTAACTTTAACCAAAATGGAATTGGCAATATTTCCTTCAATGCCTTTGGCCAAACGCTTAGGGTTGGTCACAAACAAATCATCGCCCACCAGTTGAATTTTGTCGCCCAAAGCTTCGGTCAGCATCTTCCAGCCTTCCCAGTCATCTTCGGCCATGCCGTCTTCAATTGAGAAAATCGGAAACTTTTTGCAAAGTCCGGCATAAAACTCAACCATTTGCTTAGAAGTATAAGACTTTCCTTCACCAATCATTTCATATTTTCCGTTTTTGTAAAACTCAGAAGAAGCGGCATCAAGAGCAATATAAACTTCCTTGCCCGGCTTATATCCGGCATCTTCAATAGATTTTACAATAAAAGTCAAAGCCTCATCGGCAGACTTAAGATTCGGAGCAAAACCGCCTTCATCACCAACGTTGGTGTTGTGGCCGGCTTTTTTCAGGTTTTTCTTCAAAGTGTGGAAAATCTCGGCACCGATTCTAACCGCTTCAGCCACGTTTTTGGCGCCGACCGGAGCAATCATAAATTCCTGAATGTCGATAGGGTTGTCGGCATGTTGTCCGCCGTTGACAATATTCATCATCGGAACCGGCAGGGTGCGGGCCATTGTGCCGCCCAAATAACGATACAAAGGAAGACCTGATTCTTCAGCCTGAGCTTTGGCCACAGCCATGGAAACTGCCAAAATGGCATTAGCACCGAGCTTGCCTTTGTTTTCGGTGCCGTCCAAATCAATCATGGTTTGGTCAATTGCCACTTGGTCTTCGGCGTCCAAACCTGCCAATGCGTCATAAATTGCATCATTAACGTTTTTAACGGCCTTCAAAACGCCTTTGCCGTCAAAACGCTTTTTGTCTCCATCGCGGAGTTCAACGGCCTCATGAGTTCCGGTAGAAGCACCTGACGGCACGGCCGCACGGCCGAACGCGCCTGATTGCAAAACCACGTCTGCTTCAACAGTCGGGTTGCCGCGTGAATCTAAAATTTCTCTGGCAAAAATATCAATAATCGCACTCATTTTTTTTCCTTTCTAAAAAACGCCGGCCCTGGGGCAGGCCACCTTATTCCCCCTCCCCCTTGATGGGGGAGGGTTGGGGTGGGGGTGATAAACAAAAACTGCTTGTAAAATCTCCTATTTTCTCTACAATGTCAATACTTAAAAGGGAGAACGCAGGATGAATTCACAAACTTATCAACGTCCCAGCTGGGACGAATATTTTATGGAAGTTATGGACGCCATTTCCAAGCGCGCCACCTGTGACCGCGGCCGTTCCGGCTGCGTCATCGCCAAAGACAATCGTCTGCTGGTTACCGGTTATGTCGGCTCTCCGGTGGGCCTTCCTCATTGCGATGAAGTCGGCCATTTAATGAAAAAAGTAACCCATGAGGACGGCCATGTTTCCGAACACTGCATGCGCACTGTTCATGCCGAAGTCAACGCCATTTGCCAGGCCGCCAGAAACGGCGTTGCCGTCAACGGCGGAACCTTATACTGCCGCATGACTCCCTGCCGCAACTGCGCCATGGCCATTATCAACGCCGGCATTATCCGCGTTGTGGCTCAAAGGCACTATCACGCCGGCGATGAAAGTATTGAAATGTTTAAAACCGCCGGAGTTAAGTTTGAACTTATCAGCAGTGAAACGCAGCAATATTAGAGATTAGTCAAGACTAAATTAGATGGTAGACAATTAAAACTTTTAGTGGTATTTTATCTGATGTTAAAAAAATAAACAGCGGGTAAAAGGCATGAAAATTTTAATTGCGGACGATCATGCGCTATTCAGAGACGGCTTATCCATACATTTGAAACAAATAGATTCTCATGTAGAAGTTCTGCATGCCGGAACCTTTACTCACACTTTTGAAATCTTGGCCAAAGAAAAAAACATCAACCTTACAATCATAGACCTGGCCATGCCCGATATGGGCTGGGAAGAGGGCTTAAAGCAGCTTAGAGAAAAATTCCCTGATGCCAGATTCGTTATTGTCTCTGCCTCGGAAGATACTCACAGCATGCGCAAATCTCTTGAATTCGGCGCCAGCGGCTACATTCCCAAAACCGTTAACACCAAGATTTTAATGTCGGCCCTGCGCCTGATTCTAGACGGCGGCAGCTATATTCCCCCGGCCTTAATTGAAAGAAGCAAAGCTCCCGGCTTTTCCAGAAGCATCGGCGGCAAAAGGCTTTTAACCGGCAGACAATTGCAGGTTTTGGCCTTGGTGGCTGAAGGAAAATCAAACAAGCAGATTGCTTTTGAACTCAGCGTCAGCGAGGCCACCATCAAATTGCACATTAATTCAATTTTAAAAACTCTCGGTGCCAACAACCGCACTCAGGCTCTCATCATCGCCCAAAAACAAGGCCTGATATAAAATCTATCCAACACTATTCACTGTTCACTGACACTTTTCGCTATAAAAGGCTTCTGAAAAGAAGCCTTTTATTTGTTCACCGTTTCCACAATCTCGCTGAGCGGAAGCAGCTTAATCCCTTTTTCTTCCAAAGTCGGCAGCCAGGCTTTCAAAGCCTCATAGGTCTGAGATTTCGGGTGGCCGATGGCAACAGCATAAGAATTTTTCCTAGCCAGTTTTTCGGTAGTTTTCAACTGACCCATAATATAATCAAAGTCGTTTTTGTTGTCTAAGAACACGTTTCTCTGCACATATGGCACGCCTGAGCGAAAAGCCTCCTCTTTGCCGGCAGACTTTGAAGATGTGCGTGAATCAAGAAAAAAAAGCTCTTTTTCCTTGAGCACATCCATCACATATCCCATATGCTCGGCATTTTCCGTAAACAGGCTGCCCATATGGTTGTTAATGCCTTTAATGTCTTTAAACTTGGCAAGCATATTTGCCAAATTGGTCTTAACCTCATCCTCGTTCATGGTGATTTTTAAAACGTCCGGAGCCTCATTATCATTGCTCTTGGCCTGCATCGGCACATGCACCATAATCTCCTGCCCGGCTTTCAAAGACTTTTCCACTTGTCCGTTCAAACCGTTGCCATATGTCAAAAAAGAGGCCGTAATCGGATAATGTAAAGAAGCAATATCTTTGGTCCTTTGCCTGGAAATTCCCATATCGTCAATCACAATGGCAATTACCGGCTGTTCAAAATGCGCCGGTTTTTTATCAATTTCCGGCGGAACATCATCAATTGCGGTTTTGGGCTTGTCCACCAGCACGTCTTCCGGCAGTTCTTCTTCATAAAGCTCGTAAATATCTTTAATATCTTTAATATTTTTGCCGTCGATTTCCAAAGTTGCGCCGCTGCTTATCATCTCCGTAATCTGATACGGAAGATTATCGGCCGTCTCGTCGATGTTTAAAGATTCTTGAATAAAAGAATTTTCGTCATAGTCGACAATGGTAAGATTATCCGGGGTTTCCAGCATGTAGGCCTCCGGAGCTTTTTCATCAACATTAATAATTCTCTGAGGAGCCGCCTGTTCCTTGTCATCAAAAAGCGGGTGCAGCAAAAAGAAATATGTAAAGTATAAAAAAGCAATCCCGAAGGCGGCATTCTTAATAATTTTTCTTACCCACTTGCTTTTCACCATTCACTTTTCACTTTTCACTATTTAGAAGGCCTTAGTGTCGGGAAGGCAATCACATCGCGAATGGTGTCTGCGCCGGTCAATAAAATCGCCAGTCTGTCCATGCCCATTCCCATTCCGCCCGAAGGAGGAAAGCCGTTTTCCAAAGCGTTGATAAAATCTTCATCCATCATCTGCGCTTCTTCATCTCCGGCTTCTCTGGCCTTCACCTGCGCTTCAAAACGCTCGCGCTGCTCCAGCGGGTTGGAAAGCTCAGAATAGGCTACGCCCACTTCCATTGTGCCGATATAAAGGTCAAAATGCTCCACCAAACGCGGGTTAGAGCGGTGGGTTTTTGCAAGTGGAGAAATATCTCTTGGCATGTCCATCACAAAAGTCGGCTGCACCAAAAGATGTTCCACTTTCTCGTCAAAAACTTCCTGCACCACCTTGCCCCAAGAGCCGGCCTCGTCGGCGTCAACGCCCACAGATTTGGCCATCTTTTTTGCATCTTCAAGTTTCTCAACGCTCAAAAAATCGGCGCCGGTGTGTTCTTTCACCAGCTCCAAAATCGGCTTCTTGGCAAAAGGCTTGGAAACATCAATCTCAATTCCGTTATGCACAATAACCGTTGTTCCCAAAACTTTTTTGGTAATATATGGCAGCAATTCTTCAAACAAGTCCATAAAATCATTATAATCTGCATAAGCCTTATATGCTTCCAGACACGTAAACTCAGGATTATGAGTCTTATCAATGCCTTCGTTTCTAAAGTTACGACCGATTTCAAACACGCGGTCAAAACCGCCCACCACCAGTCTTTTCAAATATAGTTCAGTGGCGATTCGCAAAAACAAATTCATGTCCAAAGCGTTGTGATGAGTGATAAACGGCTTGGCGTTAGCGCCGCCCATAATGCTTTGCAGCATCGGAGTTTCCACTTCCAAAAAGTCGTGAGTTTCAAAATAAGAACGAACCGCTGAAACCACCTGACAGCGCTTACGGAAAATCTCTTTAGAATCATCGTTCATAATAAAATCAACATAACGCTGGCGATATCTGGCCTCGGTGTCGGTCAATCCGTGAAATTTTTCAGGCAGAGTCTGTAAAGACTTGGCAATAATGTCAAACTTTTCGGCCGCAATAGAAAGCTCTCCGCGCGGCGTGCGGCGCACATAACCGTGAATGCCGACAATGTCGCCCACGTCCAAATTTTCAAGCCTTTTAAGGTTTTCTTCATCCAAATGCGCTTTGTGGCAAAAGGCCTGAACCTTGCCGGTTTCATCTTTAATATCAATAAACATTCCGGAGTTTCTAACCGCCATGGCGCGTCCGGCCACAATCACGCGGTCTTCGGTATCGGTGCCGTTTGGCAGGTCTTTATATTTTTCTTGCAAATCTTTGGCAAAATGCGTCGGCACAAAGCGATAAGGATAGGGGTTGTAGCCCATTTCCTGCAAAGCCTTTAATTTGTTCAATCTCGATTCTCTATAAACATTAGTCTCAATATTCATTTTTCTTTTCCATTTTTTTTAATGTCATTGCGAGCGAAGCGTCGCAATCTCGGCAAATTACTTCTTGCCCAACTATAAACCAGCATTTGTTTTTTTCAAGCTTTTATTATTGACAAGGTTAAAAAAATACGCTAGAACATTTATAGAACGATATTAATTTTAAACGTCATTGCTCTTTTCCTCTCCCCCTTTCAAGGGGGAGTTGGAGGGGGTCAGCAATCTCAGCTATTTTTATATAAAGTGGAGAACTCTCATGTTAACACCAAAACAATATAAACTGCTTCTTTTCATCAACCAGTCCATCAAAGAAACCGGCGGCAGCCCTTCCTTTGAGGAAATGAAAGAAGCCGTCGGCTTAAAATCAAAATCGGGCATTCACGCACTGATAGAGGCTTTGGAAGAGCGCGGCTTCATCAGAAAAATGCCGCACAAGGCCCGCGCGCTTGAGGTTTTGAAACTGCCCAAACATAAGCCCAGCGCCATTGTTGAAGAAGAGAAAGCCAAGGATGGCTTCACAGCGATTCCTCTTTACGGCAAAATTGCCGCCGGCACGCCGATAGATGCCATTGCCGATGAGCAGGAAAAAGTCTTTGTGCCGGAAGCCATGCTTGGCCGCGGCGACTATTATTCTCTGACCATCGACGGCGATTCTATGGTTGAAGCCGGAATTTTAGACGGCGACACCGTGGTCATCAAACGCCAAGATATCGCCAACAACGGCGACATCGTGGTTGCACTGGTTAATGAGGAAACCGCAACGTTAAAAGAGTTTAAAAAACAAAAAGATAAAATTTATCTAATCCCCAAAAACTCAGACCACCAAACCCAAATCTACAACAACGGCGAAGTAAGAGTCCAAGGCATCCTAATCGGCCTCTTAAGAACCTACCATTAACCATAATGGTGTCATTGCGAGAGGGCGTCTGCCCCGAAGCAATCCATTAAAAAGGAAGCTAACCCCAACGTTTCGTCTCTGTAAAGAACTTAAACCACTTTGCTAATAACACAAAAAAAACGGAGCTTATCAAAGCTCCGTTTTTTTATTAATAGTCATTCTGAGGTTTGCTGAGCAAACCGTGAGAATCTCGGCTATATCAAGCGCAATGCTCCGTCAACCTCTGCCTTATGCCTTTTAAAAAGCTCATCATCTCTTCTCTTTGCCTTTTTCTCCTGAACCATAAAGTAAATTTTCATACTCCATTCAGTATAGAAAAAAGCCAAAGAAATGCCCAATATGCAACCGATGACTACAACGGCAATGCCAATCAGCCAACTGGTTTGCACATATACCGCAGCTGCAATAATTGCCGCCAAACTCAGCGTTCTAATAATTGTCAAGAGCAGTTGCAGTCTTGTCTTAAAATAGTTTCCCGCCATATCGAATATAATTCTAATCGCAGACAACAGTAAAGAAAATCCCAAAAACACATATATCGGAGCAAGAGCCCACAGGTCGGTGAAATTAAAACGCCAGGCAAAAAGAGCAATTAAGCCGATTTCTAACAAAAGCAGTGCCATAAACACCACAAAAAATGCCATTTGATTCAATATAAGTTTCATAATTTTAAGATTTATAATTTAATAAATAATAAGTAATTACCTGCACTTTAGCACTTTTGTACAAAAAAATCAAGCAATAAACAAAAAAACGGAGCTTATCAAAGCTCCGTTTTTTTTTCAAACCTTTTCCACTTGTTTGCAAAGCATGGTGTCAATAAAAACAGTTTCAATATACTTTGCCCACAACCAAAAAACAGTTGTCAATGCACATCCTATAAACCCTGCAATTGCAACATACAGGATATAAAACCACAAAGAGCTTTCTAATGCCAAATTTTCGCTTATCAGCCAATGGCTCAAAAATACCCAGTTTCCAACCCTGAAAGACAAAGGTATCCAGAAATTGTATAACCAGGTCTTTCCGCAGTTTACGGCACTTTTAACTGCCCAAATAGAAGAGACTATCGATATAAAAAGCCATGCCGATGTCATATAAACGCTTCCCTGGCCAACCGGAGATTTGAATACCCAGTAGCTTTCAAATGCCAACAATGTTAAGCAAACAAAAACAAACAAGCTTCGATTTATTTGTAGTTTAATCATAAAAGTTAAAATTATAAGGTTAATAATATGTTAGTTGCTAAAAATCTATCAACTTTATATCTATATTCAACAAATTTTTTGATAATATTCTACATATAAATTTTCCCTAAAAAACCACCCGTATTACGAGTGGTCTTTTGTCATTTCGAACTCTTTAGAGTGAGAAATCTTGCCTTATATGCTCACATCAACCTTTTGTCCCTTATCAGATGCAGAAATTGCCTTGGCTGCATCCACATTTTCGGTAATCATATCAACCAATGCCTGAGTCATCTCGTTTTGGGTCTTAACCGCCGCAATATTGGCCGATTGATACGTCTTTGCCGTACTCCGAGATACGCTTGAATTTAATAAATCCATTTTTTTTCTCCTCTCACACATCTATCATTATAGCACAAATCACCCTCAAAAATCACTCTTTTTTAGTATATAAACCCCCCGGTGGATAATAATAGGTTATATAGCCTCAAGTATACCTCAATTCTCCCTCCCTCATCAAGGGCACGTAAGCATCTCCTCCCCTTTTAAGGGGAGGTGGGTGGGGTCAAACAAACCATCCATATCCTTGTAACAAAAATTTAACAATTCAAGCCTAGCAAACCCCCCGATTCCATGCTATATTAAAATCTGCAAAATATAGATTTGTATATATTATAAAAACCATTAAAATATAAAATTATGAAAAAAGTTGAAACATTCACATTACCGGAAAGCCGCTTCCTCTCAAATTTCTACCCTTACAAAAATAAGGAAGGAGACAAATATCCTCACAAAATCTCCATAGAATTTGAAGGAATTTGCTATGATTGCACTGAAAATGCCTACCAAGCAGCCAAAAGTCTCAACTCGGAAGTAAGAAAACTTATTGCCGCTATGAGTCCTTTTGAATCCAAAAAGTATTGGGAAGATAAAAAAGATCAGGTTCGCCCTGATTGGAACCAAGTAAAAGATGAGCTTATGAAAAACTTCAATGAGCAAAAATTTTACAATCACCCCGAACTTGGCAAAATGCTTAAAAACACAGAAGATGCAATCTTGGAAGAAGGCAACACTTGGGGAGATGTCTATTGGGGCGTCTGCAACGGTGTCGGTGAAAACAAATTGGGAAAACTCCTTATGGAGATAAGGTCTAATCTTTAAAAGCAAAAACCCGCCCTAATCGGCGGGTTTTTGCATAAATCAGAAGCATATAACTTTATATGCATTGATATTGTGCAAATAACCATTACATCAACCTCGCAAACAACATTTATTAGGAGGACATATGGTAGATAAAAACAAATGGATGATTGACCCGAGTGACGCAGTAATGCTTCTCATAGATCACCAAAGCGGGTTGTTTCAACTGGTTAAGGATATGGATACTCTAACCCTGCGCCATAATGTAACCGCGCTTACAAAGGTTGCCGCCTTGGCAAATATCCCCACCTTCACCACTGCCTCTGTTCCCGACGGCCCCAACGGCCCCTTAATCCCTGAAGTTCACCAATATAACCCCAAGGCCGTTTACATTCCCCGCACCGGCCAAATTAACGCCTGGGACAACCCAAAATGGATAGAGGCCATTAAAAAGACCAAACGCAAAACGCTGATAATTGCCGGCACCTTAACCAGCGTCTGCATGGCTTTTCCGGCCTTAAGCGCCATAGAGGCCGGATACAAAGTTTTCTGCGTAATCGACGCCTCCGGCAACTGGAGCAAAATGGCCACAGACATCACCATGGCCAGAGTGACTCAAGCCGGCTGCATGCCCATAGACACCTACGCCGTTTTGGCTGAAATCATGAGCACCTGGAACAGGGCAGATGCTTTTGACTTTGCAGACATCATGGTCGACCACATCGTCCCCAACTACCGCTGCTTAATGGAAAGCTACACCAAAGCCCAAGACGTCCAGGTCAAAGGTCATGAGACCAAATTAGATAAGCTTAAAAATAAATAAAATAAACCCTCAAAATCTCCCTCCTTTAATTTTAAGGGAGTCCTCCCTCTTTTCCCTCCCTTAATTTTAAGGGAGGGTTAGGGTGGGTTTAATCAACAAAAAAATCTATTTAAAAATCTTTCTCAAAAAAAAGAGATTCTAATCTTAACTAAACAAGCGCTTTTGCCACCTGTAGTATTTTTCTGCCGCACTCTTAGAAAGCTGTTCTTCGGAGATGTTATAAATCCGCTTAATCTGTTCCAGCAAAATATAAACATCGGCCACTTCTTCCACAATTTCCTGCTCGTTTTTTTTGTCGCGGTTAATGTTTTTCAAAAGCTCTTTTGAAAGCTCGGCCATCTCCTCAACCGCAATCATCACCTGATTTTCTTTTCCATATTTTGCCAAAACAACCTTAAGCTGCTCCGTATGTTCTTTTAAAATCTCCATTTATCGCTCCTTATCATCTTCCCTCCCCTTTTAAGGGGAGGTCGGGTGGGGTCAAACCAACCATCCATATTTACCCCAAAAATTTCTTACGCTCCAAATCGGCCGTTTCCTGGTCTGGCTTAGAAGCGTTCCATGCCTTCATTTCCGCATCATCCCAGCCGTTTTTAACGCTGTCCGGAATCTTAAACAAAAGGGCGTTGCAGGTGGCGCAAATGCTTCCGTCGGGCAAAATCATTTCGCCCTCAACCGTGGCGCGGGTGCCGGAATCTTTAACCACCCGGCCGATAATCTTAACCGGCACGCCGGTCGGCGTCGGTCTTTTATATGTTGTTTCCAGCTTCATCGTCACCATCAAATGGTCAAAATTATTGCCCAGCATAATCGCTCTGCCGGCAGTTTCATCAAGAAGCGCCGCCACAATCCCGCCATGCGTCGTTCCCTTAAAGGAACAAAATTCATGCGGAATCACCACCGTTGTTTCCACCTGATTTTTCTCATAATTATTAACCCACTTAACTTTCAGCGAAAAAGGATTATCCTTCCCGCACAAAAGACAACTAAGCGAAGTAGGCTGATAAATCTTTTCCGACATAAAACCTCCTTAAAAACTACTGCTCACTGTCATTCCCAACTTGATTGGGAATCCAGGTCTATAAAATATCCTTATACAGATCTTTCCACTCAGGATTAAACCCTTCAATCAGATCTTTCTTCCAATTTCTATTCCACCTCTTTAGAACAGTTTCCCTATTTATAGCATTTTCCTCATCTTCAAATATTTCATAATAAACTAACTTATCCAAACAATACTTTGAAGAGAAACCTTCAAATATTTTTTCTTTATGTTCATAAATTCTGCGAACTAAATCACTTGTCACACCAATATATAATGTTCCATTTCTCTCATTAGTAATTATGTAAACATACATCTTTTTCATAAATATAGATACTAATTTAACCTGGATTCCCAGTCAAGCTGGGAATGACATATTGCTAAAATTCCAATATCAAACCAAAATTTTTTGTTGCAAACTTAGACAAAATATAATAAAAGCAAATCTGAAATGAAATTATTGTTAAATTAAATATAAAAAAATTATGAAAAAGATTCATTGGCGCTTACTTCTTGTTATCGTTGCTGCAGCATTATGGGTTGCACTGTTTGTATTTGGACAAGGTACTCCTCTGGCACCGGCTTTCGGGCTTTCTGCCGTGGTTGTAACATTTGTTTTTTTCCTTTCACTTTTATCTCCCCGAAAATCAGATCCGGCCTCAGAGAAATCAACTCCAAAATCAAAATTTGATTTGTGTAAGGAAATGCTTTTCAGCGCTGTACAAGTTGAAAAAAAACTCACAGATGCTCTTAAAGACCTTTCTCCGGACGACTTGAACAAGCTTGAAGCAATTGTGAAAGAAAACATT
>JAVBOV010000072.1:0-16086 GCA_031550205.1 Alphaproteobacteria bacterium | reverse complement strand
GTCTCCGTTAACGGTTAGGGTTCCGGCGGTTTTATTATATGTTCCATTGCCGCTTAGCGCGCTTTTTATCATATTATCACCGGCGGTGAACGAATTGGCGGTGTTCAAAATTCCGCCGCCGCCAAGTTCGATTACAGCCGTGGAAGCAACTGTGGCCAAGGAACCGAGATTGACCGTGGAATTGGAAATTTTGCTCAAGCCGCTAAAGAAGCCGGAATTGAAAGTATTGGTGCCGGCGGTTGAGTTAAATGTTCCGGTAAAACCTGAGCTGTCGCCGTTAACCAACAGATTTCCCGAGCTTGTTTTGTTGATGATGCCTGTGCCCGCAACACCGCCGGCAAGCGAGACCTCATCGGCGGCAAGACCGCTGATGTTTATGGTGCCGTCATTATTGTATATGTCATTATTTATATTGTTGGCTTTATTACCGTAGAAAGAAACATTGCCAATCAAGTTCAGCGTTCCGGAGTTGTATATTGCGCCGCCCTGCCCGCCAGATGTATTGTTGCGAACAATGGCGTTTTCAACGGTGGCGACGGCTCCGGCATTGGTGGAATTTATTACCGAACCGTTTGTTGATGAATATGCGTCTTGTATGGTTAAGCTCTTGATTGTAAGGTTCGTCGGCGCCACAAGTTTAAAGAACGACCCGTTATCGCCGGTTAATGCACCGGTATTATCAACTATGGCTCCGGAGAGTATGCTGTTTGAGGGGTCAAGAGGGCTGAAACCGTTAACGGTGAAAGTGCCGGAGGCGGTTTGGTCTAAATCTGCACCGATGTTGTAGGTTTGGGCACCCGGTTCCAGAAAATCAAAGAAGAAACCTCTGGCTCCGCTTATAATGTTCATGGCATTTAGAGAAAATTCGCTGGCGGCTCTGGCGGCATCGATGATTATGCCGGTTCTTGCGGCATCAACGCTTACGTCATATTCATAGGCGGTTGTTGCAAAGGTACTGGTGGCTGCAGAGTCAAACTTAAGACCGCCGGCACCGGTTAAAACCGTGGTTGTATAAGTATCGTTCAAGCCGACGTCTGTGCCGCCGAAAAACTCTATTACTCCAAGGCCGATGGTATCGGTGGTGGCGGAGTTTACTTTGAGCGTATCTGAAGTCAACACTCCGCTGTTTAGAGCCAACCTGAAGGAAAGCTCTGAATTGGAGGTGGTGAACTTGTCAAATTCATAATTTTGCAGAGATGTTCCCCTGCCCAGTTCAAGATTGGAATTGGTAAAATCATAGGTGGTGTTGTAGGTTGAAATTCCCTTATAATCGTTGATGCCAAGTCTCACATTGGAGTGGTCGAAGGTGACTTTGTTGGCAGAAGTATTGTTTAAGCCGATTTTGGTGTTGAGAAGATAATTGGCATTGTCTGCGGTTGCACTGCCCAAAGTTGCCGTACCGCCGCTTGAGGTGAATTTTATTTTTGAGGCATCTATAATTTCTTGGTTACTTGAGGTGTTATAATGAGCCAGGTTTCCGTTGGCGGCAATGTTCAAAGCATAATAAATTCCGTCGCCGTAAACATTGACCAGAGCGTTGTTGGAAACCGTGTTGGTCCCGGTAAACATTTTTCCGGATGCGCTGACGGTAGTGGTGCCGCCGGTGGCGGCAAAAGTTCCGGTAAAACCGGAGCTGTCACCGTTGATAAACAGATTTCCGCCATTGGTCTTGTTTATGGCTCTGGTTCCGGAAGATGCACTGGCGATGCCGCCGCCAAAAGTCACATCTCCGGAGGTTCCATTGATATTTATGGTGCCGGCCTGAACATAAATGTCATTGCCTTGCGAGGCGTCTCCGGCCTGGTTGTTGATAAAATTTATATTGCCGCCGGTCGAGGTGAGGTTGATGGTGCCGGCTTTCTGATAAATTGCGCCGCCGTAACCGTTTATGGCCTCATTGCCGTCAAAAGAAGCTCCGCCGAGTAAAGAGAGCGTGCCGCTGCTATGGTAAATTGCTCCGCCGTGAGCATTGTTGAGAGCTCCTCCGGAGGCTGAAACTTTATTATCTTCAAAATTGACTGATGCATTAAATTGATTGGCAAAGTTGTTCAGGTATAACGCACCGCCATGGGCTGAGACTGTGGAAGCTGTTGAGCCTGTGGCATTAATTTCATTTCTGAGAAAATTGGCAGCTCCCGATGCCGATAAAAGTCCGCCGGCATATAAGGCGCCGCCATAGGCGGTAATATCCGTTGAACCTGAAGACTGACCACCGGAAGCAGTGATGGTGTTGTCGTTGAAATCGGAAGTGTTGTTTAAGGTCAGCGCCATAGAATGCAGCGCGCCGCCGCGAACATCAACGATTGATGAAGTTGAAAGAGGAGCATTGGTGCCGGCAACGGATATTGAATTGCCGCTAAAGTTAAGCGTGCTGCCAATGGTTCTGGCAACGCCGTCGCGCAGAGCGCCGCCATAAGCGGTGATGTTGGCCGAAGCGGCTGAGGTTGAAGATGAAATTCCCGACACGCTTATGGAGTTGCCGGTGAAACTTGAACTGCCGCCCGCGCCCCACAAGGTTGAGCCATTGGTGCTGTACATGGCTCCGCCGTAAACGGTTGCGGCAATTGAGCCGGTTCCCTGATTGTAATTAAGAGAACTGAGGCTGATGCTGTTTTGGTCAAACAACAGAGAATTCTGAAATTCCGTCTGAGCGGTTGAATAGAAGCCGCCGCCGTATAAATTGACAGGGGAAGCGTACATTGAGCTGATGCCTTCAACCGTGATGCTGTTGTTTGAAAATGAGGCATCGCCTTTGAAAAACGTTTTGCCGGTATTATAAACCGCGCCGCCGCCGGTGGTGCCGGTGATGCCTTTGGAAAACACAGAATTGCCGCTGAAAGATGCATTGCCGTTAAACGTGAAATCTGACGTTAAAGAATATATTGCGCCGCCGCCGGCCGTGGCGTTGGTTCCGGTAGTGCTCGTTATGCCGGCATATGCCGAAGCGGAATTGCCGGAGAATGAGGCGGTATCATTAAAAGTGAAGGGCGAGGTGCCATTGGCATATATTGCTCCGCCCAAAGCCGTGGCCAAGGCGGTTCCGGTTCCGGCCGAAGCATTGCCGGCCATGGCGATGACGGAGGCTCCGGTAAAGGCTGCACTGCCGGCAAAGTTGAAGATGTTGGCGGATCCGGCATAAATGAAACCACCCTGAGCCATGGCATTGGTGTTTATGGCACCGGTACCGACAGAGGTTCCGCCTTTGGCATATACGGTTTTGCCGCCGTTGGCGTTGTTGGCCGTGAAACTTGCGGTTCCGTTAAAATTGATGTCTCGGCTGTTGGCGGCATATATGCTGCCGCCATAGGCATTGGCGACCGTTCTTTGAGCAATTGCTTCAACATAGTTGCCGGTGAAAACCGCATCTCCCAAATTAAACAGGCCGTTAAGAACGGCTGTACCGCCGGCTGCGCCTCCGGTTTGCGCCGAATATATTGCGCCGCCCTGAGCGGTGGCAACTCCGTTGGTGCTTGACGTTCCTCCGGCCGTGCCGCTTTTGGCAAAATTGTTTTCAAACAAAAGAGTATTGCCCATGGTCATATTCAGACTGATGTTGTTGAAAAACACGCCGCCGCGGGCATTGGCATTGCCGGTGAAGGTTGCTCCGGTTGTGGCTGCTTCAGCTCTGTTGTTTTTAAAAGTGATGTTATCTTCAAAGGTTAAAAAAGAAGCGGAAGATTCGTTATCAACTACGCCAATTGCTCCGCCAACGGCATTGACATTGGTGGCCACTACAGACGTTGCAATGGTGGTGGCTTGAGCTGTGTTGCCGTCAAAGGTTACACCGCTGCCAAGTTCGTATTTAACATCTCCGTTATATCCGTGCAAAGCGCCGCTGTAAGCAAAGACGCTTCCGGTCATGCCAGTGATGAGCGATTTGTTGTTTTGAAACAAGGCGTTATCACCAATGGTTAAACTAACCGGGCCGCGTCCGCTTATTGCGCCGCCGTCGCTGTAAGCGCTTGCCGCACCGGTGTTGCCGGACTGGTTGGCAGTGTTGCCGATAAACTGTACATTGCTGCCAAAAACAGCAGCGGCCCTGGCTAGATTTACGGCGCCGCCGCCGGCGTCAAGTCTGGCGCCGTTGGTGGTGTTGCCGGTGAAAGTTATGTTGTTTCCGAAAGTTGCCTGACTGTCCATGATGTGAACGGCGCCGCCGCCCACATCATGCGGAGGGCCAAGCGTAGTGCTGAAAAGAGCAGTTACAAAGTTTGAGGTAAAAGATGCACCATCGCCGATGTTTAACACGGAATTGTTGCGCACGGAGATTGCTCCGCCGCGAGCTTGAGTTTGAGCTGTCGAGTTGGCTGCCACTGCCGAGTTGTTGGTGAAGTCGGCGTTGATTCCGATGTTCAGCGTTGAATTATCCGCATAAATTGCGCCGCCTTCGGCATTTCTATAGCCTGTTGACTTGTTGTTGGAAAATGTGCTGTTGTCGCCGAAAGATATTTGCGAGTTGATGCCGTATATCACGCTTCCTCTGGCATAGGCCGTGGTTGCCGTGCCGGAATAGGTTATGCTGTTGTTATTGAAGACCGAACTATTGCCAAAGTTAAAAGAACCGTAAGTGCTTTTGAATATGCCGCCGTTGACATCAGCGGCAGCAGAACTCCAGACATTGTTTTGAAAAGTGAGGCCGGCGGCAGATTGTGCGTATGCCAAGCTTGCGGTTGAAACACCCACGGCATTAAGGTAGAGCTCATTATTCAAGACATTGGAAATGTTATAAGGATTGCCTGCCGGATTCGTGACATTGGTTATTGGAATTGTCGCAGCACGTATCGGCATGCAGTATAACTGCATGCTAAACAAAGCGATAAGATAGAATAAACCTTTGTTTTTTTTCATTTTTTTTGTTTGTTAAATGGACCGCTTACATTATAACATGCAAAAGATTAAACTACAGTTAACGCAAAAGGTTGTACTGCCTTGCTTAAACTGCTACCAAAAGTTGCATAGACGAAAAATTCACAAAAAAAGACCCCGCGGTTGCGAGGCCTTTTTTGCAAGTTTAAGCGCTTAAATCTTTTTAAGATTGGCTGCCGAGCTTTTGCCTTTTTCAGAAACGATATCGTAAGAAACTTTATCATTTTCATTTAAATTTCTGATGCCTGATTTTTCAACTGCAGAGATGTGAACAAAAACATCTGCGCCGCCGTTATCAGGAGCGATGAAGCCAAAACCCTTGGTCGGGTTAAACCATTTTACTGTACCATTTGCCATTTTTTTATCCTTTTTAAAAAACAATTCGGTAATTTGGGCACTATTGCCTTTTTCAATAACTAGAAATGTGGGAGATTATTCTTTAATAGGGATATTCTGTAGTAAAAAATTCTTCTAAAGCCACAATATTAAGCTATGACCCGCATATATATACACGTAAATTTATAAATTGCAAGAGATTTATTCTCCAGCTTCGGTTTTCATATTAACCTATCCTTAAACAACTTCAAATTATTCTATGCCGAAGGAAGAGACTATGAAGAAAATTAAAAAACACCACAGGCTGTTTGTTGTTGCCGCCATTATATATATTTTTGGCGCCATTGTTTTTGTGGCTACGGAATATTATTTTGAACGAGAAAAGGTGATTGAAACAGTTGATAAAGAGCTGTTTATGACCATAGATGCGGCACAATATATTCTGCCGGAAAATTACGGCGACAGAGCAACTACAAAAGACGGAGTATCTGCTGAGGAATATAACAATATTAAAGACCTCTTTACGCAATATGCCCGCAGGTATAATGTTCAATATCTTTATGCAATGTATAGAGCGCCGGACGGCGTGATTTATGAAACCGCCACAAGTTCTGAAGTGGCCGATGAAGAACCGTTTTATTTTTTCAGACCTTCGGGCGAAATGTTTGAAGGCCGCATTGACGAACTTAATTATTTGTTCGACCCGAACCCAGATAAGAACCCGACCTATCTTGAATATTATGATGCCGGGCTTTTAACCTACAACCGCGTGGCCTGCAAAAGGTTTTTATCCACACTGGGCATCCCGTATGTGATATGCGCAGATTCAGATTTGGATACGGTAGAGGCAAAATTGAAGGCTTATGCGCTTAATCAACTGAATTATTTATTTTTCCTGTTTATTATGGTTATTCCGTTGTTTGTTGCTTACAGAGCCAGAAGCAAATATAATGAAGAGATGCTTAACAAGCTTGTGGAACAACGCACCGAAGAACTCTCCATTGCATTGAAAGAAGCCAACCGCTTAAGCAACGCCAAATCCGAATTTTTGGCGCACATGAGTCATGAACTTCGCACGCCGCTTAATGCCATTATAGGGTTTGCGCAGCTTTTGAAAACCGTGCAGCCGACCAAAGAGAAATGCGTTGAATATGGCGAGTTGATACACTCAAGCGGGCAGCATCTGCTCTCGCTGATAAGCGATATATTGGATTTATCGAAGGTGGAATCCAACAGGTATGTACTGTGTGAAGAAAATATTAATATTTCTAAGATGATTGAGGCAATAAGAGGCATTATCTCCGGTTATAAAAATGCCAACAAAAAACACATTTCGTATAATGCGGATAAGAATGTTCCAATCTTTTATGCGGACGAGAGAATGATGCGCCAAATTCTTCTAAATCTTTTGAGCAACGCCATAAAGTTTACCGATAAGCCGGACAGCCGCATATCTCTTGAAGCCAAATATAACGAAGCGACAAGAGAGGTTTATTTTATTGTTTCCGACAACGGTATCGGCATTGACGAGAAAGACCACAAAGCCATTTTTGAACCGTTTCAGCAATCGTCAAATGCTTCGCCAAAACAACGTGAGGGCACCGGGCTGGGACTGGCTTTGGTGCACCGCTTTGTCGACCTGCACGGAGGAAGCGTTAAGCTTGAAAGCAAGCTTGGCGAAGGAGCCAAGTTCACCATTAAATTTCCGGCATCGCGCAGCGTGCTGGTTTAAAGGCACCGTTAAAAAAGCTGAGTTTTATATAGTGAGCTGTAGATTGAGTTTTCTTTGTTGATGAGGCTTTTGTGCGTTCCGGCTTCCACAATCTCTCCGTGGTCGACAACGATGATTTTATCGGCGTGTCTGACCGTGGAAAGACGGTGAGCGATGATGAGCACGGTTCTGTCTTTTTTTAAATTGTCTATAGCCTGCTGCACAACCGCCTCAGATTTGTTATCAAGCGCAGAGGTGGCTTCATCCAAAATCACTATCGGAGCGTCTTTGATAAAGGCCCGGGCAATGGCAATGCGCTGTTTCTGTCCGCCGGAAAGCAGAACTCCGCGTTCGCCGATTTGGGTATCTAAACCATTGTCCAGACTGTTTATAAATTCTTCCAAGCAGGCGTTTTTAATGGCCTGTTCCAGTTTTTTTGGAGAGACGTCGGTTTTATCAAGCAAGATATTTTCCCTTATGGAACCGGAGAATAGAAAGTTATCTTGGAAAACCACGGCGATTTTATCTCTTAACGAATTAAGTTCTATATCTCTTATATCCGTGCCGTCGATGCTTATGCTGCCTGACTTTATGTCATAAAAGCGCGGAAGGAGATTGGATATGGTGGTTTTGCCGCCGCCGGAATTGCCGACAAAGGCAACCGTCTGCCCAACATTGATTTTTAAGTTAACATTTTTTAATATGGGTTTATCCGGCGCATATTCAAAACACACGTCTTTATATTCTATGGCGTCTTTAACGGTTTTAATTTTTTTGGCGTCCGGGCGGTTAATGATATCGGGAGATGTCTCTAAAAGCTCAAACACCCTCTCCATGGCCATGAGAGCCATTTGCACGGAGTTAAAGTTGTTGCCGATGGACTTTATCGGGTTATAAAGCATTATGAGCGCGGCGATGAAAGACACAAAGTTTCCGGGGGTGATTTGTTTGGTGACAATGAGATAACTGCCAAGCCAAATTACGCCCGCAATGCCGATGGAAACAATGAAATGCATTAAGGGAGACATCATGCCGGTGCGTTGAACCATCTTCATGCCCAGCTTGAAAACCGAACGCAGAGTGTCTTGAAAGCGGGAGTTTTGGTAGTCATACAGATTATATGAAGTGACAATGCGGTTGCCGCTGAAAGTTTCGTTATAATGGGTCATTACTCTGGAGCCGGAAAAAATGGTCTTGTCCATTATGCTTTTCATTTTGCGCTTGACAGTGGTGAGCGGATACAATGCGCCAACCAAAACAACTACGGCAACAATGGCAAGCTGCCATGAATTATAAAACAAAACCGCAATCAAGGAGAGAGAAGAAAAGACTCTGGTGGTGAAAAGCTTTAAGTTGGACAACAAGCCAGAGCAAGCAAGGTCTACGTCTCCGTTAAAGCGGAACAATATGTCTCCGGAATTTCTTTGGTCAAAAAAAGAAGCGTTATAATGCATCAGCTTATCAAAGAGCTTGATTTTAACGTCTTGGGCTATTTTTTGCCCAACCCAGGTGTTGAGATATTTGGCTGCATAGTTGAAAATGCTTTGGGCGGAGCTGAAAATTATAATCAGAAGAGGAATTAAAAACGTGCCGGAGGCGGAAGTTTCCTGTTCCACCATAACCACATCCATATAAGGTTTCAGCGACCAGGCGATTACGGCGTCCATTGCACCAATCGGCAAGGTGAGCAAAACGGCCAACAAAGCTCTTACCCAATATGGTTTTATAAAAGGTGACATTTTTTTATAGTTGATGACCATGGGAGACGAGTTTATTTTGTCTGTTATTTTTTTAAACATTATATCTATTCCGAAAAAACTATTGCCGATTTGTTTCTTTTATATTCTTAAACCGAAAATTAATTTCCTTCAATAACTAAATGTTTTTCGCTTTGTAAACTTTGAAGAATAAGGATAAAATTTTAATATAAGAATATGTAAAAAAGTGCTTGCAAAAGATATATAAACAAGTACTATCCTTAAAAATTGATTTTTTTGAAAAATAAAATTAAAAAATGAAATATTTATACGCAAACAAAATAAACAGCATAATCAGCAACATCAATAATTCCGACGCTATAGTCGAGAATTTGGTGGATTGTTTTTATGCGGAGCTGGTTATTCCCGATGACCAAAAGCTTCTGGATTTGGCATTTTCAGAAAAGATAAGCCAATCGGAGTTGGATAATTTTTTGAAAAACTGGGATATTGAGGAATTTGGCGGTGCCAGGGCTTTGCTTTTGTCTTATGTGATGAAAAACCACCCTTATTTGAAATTTTCCGCCTATGAGGCGCCGCGGCTTGCGGGGCTGATGAATTTTTACCGCTTTCATAACCTGCAGATTATTGCTCATTATACAAAAGTGGGCAAAGCTCTTAATAAGGCCGGTATTGTGCCGATGATTTTAAAAGGCGGAGCAATGAAATATTTGCGGCCGGAATTGTCCCGGGTTATGGGCGATATTGATATTTTGGTTCCGGATGACGCTTTTGCAAAATCGTGCGAAATTTCCAAATCTCTCGGCTATGTTTTGGATGAAGGCGCCACCGAACACTCGGTTGACTTGCATTTACCCGGCTCAATGGACGGAACCGTTGATATACACCGCTATATAGATTTGGAAAACGATTATGACAAAAGTTTTATGAAAACCCTGTTTTCCAGGGCCTCAAAACATAAGGTTTTCGGAACGGAGGCTTTTGTGCCCTGCCCTGAAGACATGGTGTTTATCGGCCTGATTAATTTGGCCAGAAACCTGCACCGCAACAGCAGCGTTAAGGGCATTTTGTATACGCCTTTTGATTTTAAGTTCTTGAAAGAATGCAAGCCTGATTTTAACTGGGATATGATAATTGAAAACGCGAATCGAACAAACACGCTGGTTCAGCTGTTTTTGGTGATGAAGTTTGTTAATAAAATTGTGCCGGGGCTGCTGCCGGAAGCCTTGCTGCAAAATAAGTTTTTGCACAATGAGGCAACCAAATACTGCAACCGGGTTATGTTTTATCATTTTTATGTGCATGATGTGAAAATGCGCTGCAAAAAGCTCAAGATTAAGAACGCTTTGCGCAGTTTTGCCGTTTTAAAAGATTATTTGGATGCAAAACCGAAACATTTTGTTTTGAAAAGAATTGATAAAAATTATACCATGATTAAGATATTTTTGAAGATTGCTCAAAAAATTCAGAGAAAGAAGCAAAAATGCGCATAAACGGAACTTTGCAGGAAATTAAAGAATATATAAAAAAAATCGGGGCTTATGTTCAGCAATCCGGCAAACCGGAATGGGTGAAATATGTTCGGCTTGGCTCCAAAACCGCGAAGCTTGTCTGCTATTCAAAGACTTTTACGCCATTGGTTGAAAAACAGCTCGGATACACGCTTAAAAATGACGCAAAAAGTTATGACGCAACCATTGTGATTTGGAATGAAAAAGAGCCAAAAGCTCTGGCAGACAAGCTTTTTGACAAACATGATCTGCACTTGAAAACCAGAATGCGTTTGGAAAAGCTGCTCTCTAAGCAAGATTATATTGATTTGGAAATTATGGATGAGGCTTATAATCGGCACAACTGCATTATCAGCATTGATGCGACCAACGGTCTGGTTAATGCATATGACAAAGAGAACAACACCTATTATTACGGGGTGGAAAATCTGGAACCGGAAGAATTTATTAAGCACGGTCATATTTTTGTGCAGATTTTTAATAAAATTCTTAAAACAAAAAATTCCAACCTGGTACACGGCGCTGTGGTGGGCTTGGAAAATAACGGAGTTTTGTTTTGCGCCCGCGGACAGAGAGGAAAGTCTACCTTAGCGGTATTGTCGATGATGCAAGGGTTTGAGTATGTTTCAGATGATTATCTGGTGTTGGAAAAAGATGAACACGGCCTATATTCTTATCCGATATATTCAATTATCACCTTGTCGCCAAGGATGTATAATGAGCTTTATAAGGATTTGAAAGGCCGCTTTGTCTCAAACAACGGGCGCAAGGACAAATATGTGATTAATATTGACGCGTATCACAACACTTTTAAGGAAAAATATCCGATTAAGGCGTGCATGTTTCCGGAGATTGTCAAAGACAAGGAGCCAAGCATTGTGCCGTGCAAAAAAGGCCGGGCGATTACGCAGCTGGTGCATTCGACCATCAGGCAGACGTGCGATGCCCACGATATTAAGACTATTCAGAAGATAATGGATTTTGTTAAGGATTTTGAGTTTTATCAGATTAATTTATGTTCTGATATTCATGCAAACGTTGAGTGTTTGCGAGATTTTTGTAAAAAACTAAACAACAACTGAGGAGAGAGAAATGACCGCTTATGGTTTGAACGAAGAAAAAATGTTTGCCGATATTACCGACGGCGTCGCCATTGTGATTAACAGCGAGACCGGCATTTATTATGGAATGAACGGTTTGGGCACCGCGGTTTTTGAGAGCCTGATTAACGGCGCTTCGGCTGAAGACGTTTTGGCGGCCTTAAAAGCCCTGCCCGGCGCACCGGCAGCCGTTGAAGTCAACTTTAAGGCGTTTTTGGATGCGATTGTTGAAAAAGGTTTGGTAATTGCCGGCGGAACCGGCGGCGCGGCCGTCAGCTTTGCCCCGGAGATTGCAGCCGGAGACGAATTTATGATGGCGGTCAGCGAATATAATGACGCGCAGGAACTGCTTTTGGCAGACCCGATTCACGAGGTTAAGGAAGACACAGGCTGGGCTCCGGAAAAATCTGCCCTGAACCCGGATGCCGAGGACGTGGCCAGACGCGAGGCCAAAGTGAAGTAAGATGGCAAAAGTTTCGGTTATCATTCCGGTATATAACACCGAGCAATATTTGAAAAAATGCTTAGACAGCGTTTGCGGACAGACCTTAAAAGATTTGGAGATTATATGCATTAACGATTGCTCTCCTGACGGTTCTTTGCAGATTTTAAAAGAATATGCCGCAAATGACAACCGAATTAAGATTATTGATTTTAAAGAAAACAAAGGCGCGGCGGCTGCCAGAAATGCGGGCATTAATGCAGCATCAGGAGAATATCTGGGCTTTGTTGATTCAGATGATTTTATTGACCTGGACTTTTATGAAAAGCTTTATGATAAGGCAATAGAGACCGGAGCCGAGGTGGTTAAGGGTTCCGATTTAAAACTAATCCATGTTAATGGTCAAATTGAAGTCGAAAAGCGAAACCAACAAGTAAGACAAAACAAAATAAATTTTGTATGTCAGTATACAACTGCAATTTTCAAGCGCGAATTTATTGTGAAAAATAAAATTGACTTTCCACACGACTTATCTGTCGGAGAAGATCCAGTTTTTACAATTAAGGCTGCAATCCTTGCAAAAAAGATTGAAGTGATAGACGGTGCTCAATATTATTATTGCAAACGCGAGGGCAGTTTGAATTCAACTGTTTGGAAAGCTGAGAAAGTCCGTTCTTATGCCAAATATATCAGAACCGTTGCAGACTTTGTGGTAAAATCAAAACTAACTGAAGAAGACTATAAGACTTTTTATAGATGGATGCTTTATGACGTGTTCGCTCATAAAGAAAACAAAGCTCTTAAAAATGCGGAAACCGATGAAATTTTCAACTCGCTGCTTGCAGACATATACAAATTAAGGCCGGCGGCCAAACGCCCCGTAAGAATATTATTTGATGTTTTTGCATTGGCTCAAGCGCATGATAAAAACGGTAGCAATGGATTTAGAAGCGGCGTATATTTTGTAATCTTTAATGTGTTGGAAAAATTTCTTAAGGATAAAAATTTTGATATTACCTTGTTTCTTCCTCAAAATGCAGGACGCAATATATTAAGCAATATGTCGTTTTTTGAACACTGTAAATTTACAAATGATTATTTCAGAGTAATAAAAGATGGCAATTCCCATCTTATTAAAAACACTAAATTTGATTTAATTGATTATGATCTATATTTTAGCGGAGCCGGTGGATGGGGCTTAGATTTTTCCAATAAAATCCGTCAGGCATATATATTACATGACACTATTCCTTTGATGTTTGACCTTGATTTTTACGGACAGGAAGCATCCGGCTTTCACAATTATTATAAAAACATTCCGGCAGATTCAATCTGTTTTTGCGTATCTGAAAACACCAAAAATGATTTTAAAAAGTTTTTTCCGCACTTAGAAAAGTTTTTTGTTGCGCCTAATGCAACGGCGCGAGAGTTTTATTTCGATAAAGATAAAGATAAGATTAAGCGGATTTTCGCAAAATATGATATTGAATATGAAGCAGATAAAAAATATCTGTTTTCGCTATGCTCCGTTGATGTGCCAAGAAAACAGATTATATTCCAGATAAAATGTTTTCTAAAGATGATTAAAGAAAACAATATTAATGATTTGTATTTTTACCTCGGCGGCGGAAATTACGGTAAAAATTATGAAACTCTAAAAAAAGAACTTGCCAACCTGTTTGACGAAGATAAGATTAGACTTTTGGGTTATGTCGATGACGAAGATGTGAATGCGTTATATAGTAATTCTCTTTTCTTTACATATGTGAGCCAATATGAAGGCTTTGGAATGCCCCCCTTGGAGGCAATGAGCGCAGGAACTCCCGTTGTGACCTCAAACACAAGTTCTTTGCCTGAAGTGGTGGGAGATGCGGCGATAACAGTTAATCCAGATGATGAAAAGGCTATTATAAAAGCGTATGAAAATTTATATTTTGATGAAGCTTTACGTGAAAGCTTTATTAAAAAAGGAATTAAACGGGCAAAAGCGTTTAGCTGGGATAAGACTTATGGAATTATATCAAAAACATTATTAACAGAACTAGGGGTTAGTCTTTGAAAAAAATATCAATAATCACTGTTTGTTATAATGAGCCTAAGCTGCAGAAAACCTGCGAGAGTATTGTTAACCAGACTTTCCAGGATTTCGAATGGATTGTGATTGACGGTGGTTCCGATAAGCCTACGTTGGATATTTTTGAAAAATATAAAAAACGCATTGATTATTTTGTTTCTGAAAAAGACAGCGGTATCTATAATGCAATGAACAAAGGAATTGAACGGGCAAAGGGCGAGCGTTTCCTTTTTATGAACGCGGGCGATGCTTTTACCGCACCCGATATTTTAGAAAAAGCATCTGTTTTTATTGAAGAAAATAAAGATATTGATGTTTTATATGGCACGGGTTATTTTGAATATCCTGATAAAAAAATTTTGATGGATTTCATACCTAAAGAACTGACACTGGATTTCTTTAAGATGCGCAGTTTATGTCATCAGGCAATGTTTTTTAAAAACGAGCTGTTTGATAAATACGGCGGATATGATGAAAATTATCGAATTGTGTCAGACTGGAAATATGCTTTAGTGTTGTGTAATAACGGCCATACTTTTAAGTATATTGATCTTGCTGTTGTGAATTTTGATGCGAACGGCATTTCGATAACCAGCATGGGCATAAGCTTGAAAGAACGAGAAAAAGTTTTGGCGGAGTTTTTTACGCAGGAAGAGATTGTAGATATAAAAAAAAGACAGATGAGTAATCAATTTGCTGAGTTTCTTACGCAAAAGAGGTTGAAGATGAAAAAAGAGATTGAAGGGATAAGGCAATGAGTGAAAACATACCAATATTTTTAGCAAGCGACAACAACTACGCTCCTTTTGTGGCAAGTACTATTGCCAGCATTTGCGATAACACAAGGTCGTTTATTGATTTTTATATTCTTGATAGCGGGATTAGCGAGGAAAATAGAAAAAAGATTGAATCTTTAAACCCTCTTTTCACAAACTTTTCAATTGAGTTTATTAAAATTGATGCTGAGAAAGAATTTGAAAAGATTGCATTTAAAGGCGGGCAAAATCATTTTACAATATCAACTTATAATAGATTCTTAATTGCACAGTTGAAGCAAAATCTTTCTAAATGCTTGTACCTTGATGTTGACATAATAGTGTTAGGTGATATTGCAGATTTATATGCCCAAAACTTGGACGGATATACAGTAGGAGCCGTTCAGGATCAAGCCGGAGAGGTAGATCTTATGTCTTTTAAAAGCGCGATTGGCCTAAAGCCCGCAAGCAGATATTTTAATGCGGGAATCATGATTATGAATTTACATGAATGGAGAGAAAAAGATATTACCGCAAAACTGTTTGATATTGAAAATGCATACAGACAAAGACTGAAGGTCGCAGATCAGGACATTTTAAATATTGCATTTGAAGACAATTTCAAGCTTTTGGCCGATAAGTATAATGTTCAGTATGGAGCCTCAGAGATTGTTGTAAGACACTTTGTCAACGTCTACAAACCGTGGAAAGCCAATTATTTTATGTTAGCAAATAAAGTGACACCTTTAGCAAATTTTGATGATTTTTGGAAATATGCAAAAATTACAAGTTTCTATGACGAACTTAAACAAGGATATGAAAAAAGTATTAATTCCAGTATATTAACAAAAAGAATGAGTATGATAGCAGATAAAATGAGGAGCGAGAGCAATGGATAACAAGCTGATTTCCGTTATAATGCCGGTTAAGAACGGCTCTAATTATATAAAAGAAGCCATTGAAGGGATTAAGAAGCAAAACATGAATGTGGAAATTATTGTTGTTGATGACGGCTCAACGGACGACACTTCCCATATGGCCAAAGAGCTGGATTGCAAAGTAATTAGGCATGAAGCCTCTAAAGGACAAGTGATTGGAAAAAATACCGGCTTGAAATCAGCGTGCGGTAAATATATTATGTTTCATGACCACGATGATGTGATGAATGAGGGGGCTTTGCTGAAAATGTACAGCGAGCTTAACAATTGCAAAGATATTTATGCAACAATGGCCAAAGTTCAGGATTTTCTTTCGCCGGATATATCTGAAGAAGAAAAACAGAAAACATCCATTAGACCTGAGCCTTATTACGGCTTGTTTACCGGAGCGGTTTTAATAAAAAAAGAAGCTATTGATAAGATCGGCTTGTTTAGCGAAAACATCCACACAGGCGAAATTATTGAATGGCAAAACAAGATGAAAGAAAATAATTTGGAAATTAAAAAGCTGGACTTTGTTGCAACTAACCGGCGCGTGCATACCTCCAATTTCGGCAAAACCAACCAAAAAAAAGAGTTCATGGATTATGCAAGCGTATTAAGGGCTAAGCTAGGAAAAAAGTGATGAAAATTAT
>JAVBOV010000075.1:0-6823 GCA_031550205.1 Alphaproteobacteria bacterium | reverse complement strand
CGATGCGGCTTGTCATCTCCGCCGCCGTCGGCCGGGGCGGTAATGTCCTTAAGCTGGCCTGAGGCTTTTTTGCGTTTGAGTTTGTTCACAAACTTAATCGAACGCTGGGCATCCCATTTCTTTTTGCCCTCTTCCTTTTGGAAAATCTCTTTATAAATATCAATCGCCTGGTCAAATTCTGAAAGCTTGGTCAAGCAGCTGGCCAAACCGTCCAAAAGCTTGTGATGATAACGGTTATTAATCAGCATCTGGGCTTTTTTATAACACTTCAAAGCATCATTAAACTTGAGCATTTTTTGGTACACAAAACCGATGCTGATCCAGGCCTGAATCTCGCGGTTGTCAATGTTCAAGATTTTAGTAAAACATTTCAAGGCTGAATTATTATCGCCCATAAGCTGATAAGTAACGCCAACGCCGTTCCAGGCCTTAATGTTGTTCTTATCAACTGCCAAAACTTTTTTGAAATAAGAAATGGCGCGTTCATATTGCTTTAGCTTTTGCAAGGTCACGGCAATACTCAAAATGGTTTGAATATGCTTGCCATCAATTTTCAAAGCCGCTTCCAAAACATCCAAAGCTTCTTTGTAAGAGAACATGTGCTGCAGCGCAATCGCCTTGCCGTTTAAAGCCTCAAGCGAGGTATTGTCAACCGCAATCGCCTCATTAAAACAAACAATAGCATCTTTATAAAGGCCGCGCATTGAAAGCGTCACGCCCTTATTATTCAAAACTTCAACTGATTGGGGGTTTAGCGCCAAAGCCTTGTCAAAACACTCCACAGCTTCGGTATATTTGCTCATTTTCTGAAAGGCAAAGCCTTTAGAATTAAGAGCCTTCCACGAGCTTGGCTGTTCTTTAATCGCCGCATCAAATTGCTCTATCGCCTCTTTATAAGATCCTTGGTCAAGCAGTTCCTGACCTCTTTTATACGCACTGTTTTCGTTTGCTTTTACCATTTTTTGCTCTCTCACAAATTATATGTTAATAATTTCAAAGTTCAATATACCATTTCGTAATTTTTTTGTCAATAATTAAAAGCTATTTTTAATCTTAACATATTTTGCCCCATATTTTCTGCAAAAGCTCTCAATTTTCTGCCTCTTATCCGCAAAATGCTTAACATACTCCGCCTGAAAACTTTTGCCGTAGCTGTCAAACACCAACCCTTCTTTCTGGTTTTTAACCATATATTCACCAGGTCTGGGCGGCATTTCTTCCAAAGAGTCTGCAACGTCCAAACAATAAACCCTGGAACTTTTGGCAAGCATCGCCAAGCTTTTTGCCACTGCATCCGACCAGCCCTGAAAGTCTGAAATCACAAAAACCGTGGCTTTGTGCTTAATATTCTTGCTCAAAATCTGCAGCGGTTTTAAAAGGCTTGATGTTGAAAATTCCTTATTTTTAAGGCCCTCCTGAGAAGCTGAAGAAATATGCTTAAACAGCGCCAGCAAATTATCGCGGCGGTTTCCGGCCTTAAACATGATAAACTTGGAACCGTTAAAAACCACGCAGCCGAAGCGGTCTTTGTTCTCCAGAGCCGCCCAGCCCAAAAGCGCCGCCATTTTTGCCGCCTTAACCGATTTTAGCTCCTCAATGGTGCCAAAAAACATTGAGGAAGACAAATCCAAAAGCACATATATCTCATGGTTTTTTTCCTGAGTATATATTTTGGTATAAGGAGACTGCTTTCGAGCCGTAACCCGCCATTCAATATCGCGCGCATCATCATTAAAATCATATTTACGCACCTCGTCAAGCTCAATGCCGCGCCCCTTAAAAACCGAAACAATATCACCATTATCATGCGAGCTAAGCTTATATTTTTGCAAATATTTGGTATATTTTTGCTGCTCCAACAGCTCTTCCACGCTCACAAACAACCCATCGCCGAACCCCTTACGCTCAGCCTTCTTCAACAGCTTATTTGCAATTTTATCAAACATACACTGACCCCTGACCACTGCCCCTGACCACTTTTGCCTACGGCAAAGGAACAATCTTCAAAATCTTGTCAATCACATCATCGGTCGTAATATTTTCAGCCTGCGCCTCAAAAGAAAGAATAATGCGGTGACGCAAAGCATCTTTAACCACCGCATGAATATCTTCCGGAACCACAAATTCTCTGCCCTCAAGCCAGGCGTTGATTTTGGCGCAGACATCCAAAGCAAAAGTGGCTCTCGGGCTGGCTCCAAACGAAATCAAACGAGCCAAATCTTCATCATATCTGCCCGGTTCGCGGGTGGCAATCACCAGCTGCAGCAAATATTCTTCCAGCGCCTCGCTCATATGCACCAAAAGCACTTCCTGGCGCGCCGCCATAATATCGTCAATCTTTATAACCTTCGGTTTTTTGTTGGTGTCCACCCAGCAGCTGGCATCATCCGCGCAGGCAATTCCGGCGTCGCGGCGCATAATTTCCAAAATTTTTCTTTCCGCATCCAGAGTCGGCTGACCGATTCTCACATACAAAAGAAAGCGGTCCAGCTGCGCTTCCGGCAGATTATATGTGCCCTCATGCTCAATCGGGTTTTGGGTGGCCATTACCATAAACAAATCGGGCAATTCATATTTCTTGCTGTTATAGCTCACCTGACGCTCGGCCATGGCCTCCAAAAGCGCCGACTGAACTTTCGCCGGGCTTCGGTTAATTTCGTCTGCCAAAACCAAATTGGCAAAAACCGGCCCCTGCCTAAACTCAAACTGCGATTTTTGTGCAACATAAATCTCGCTTCCCGTAATATCCGATGGAAGCAGATCAGGCGTAAACTGAATTCGGTTATACTCGCCTGAAATCATCGATGCCAAAAGCTTAATCGCTTTGGTCTTGGCCAATCCGGGCGCTCCCTCAACCAGCACGTGTCCATCGGCCAAAAGCGCCATAAAAAGCTTCTTAATCAAGTCTTCCTGGCCGATAATCTGGGTTTCCATATAATCTTTTAAGCCTATAATTTTTTTAGATGTATCAGACATAAATCCCTCTCTTAAAATTTGCTTTCATATTCTTCTAAAACCGCTTTTTTCATTTCTTCATTATGCAGAAACGAAAACAGCTCAATCGAGCGCTTATAATGCGCCTTAGCCCGCTCCAAATCGCCTTTTTCGGGCGTGGTTTCAACTCTGGCCAAATATAACAAGGCCTCGGCCTCGGCAAAATGATGAGAAACCCTGCCATATAGAAAAACAGATTTCATCAAAGCTTTGCGCGCATTATTAATATCGTTGATAATATAGCGCAGCGTACCGATGGCTGAAAGCGCCGATGCCTCGCCCAGAATATCGCCGTTTTCACGATATAAGTCGCGGCACCTTTCCAGCAGGTCATGCGCCTCGTCATAGCTTTTTTCCTGCATTTTCAAACGAGCCAGCGCACGCAGAGAAGAAGCCTCCTTAATCCCCACCCGCTCTTTCTTAAAACACATAACCGCCTTCTCATAAGCCTCAATTGCCGGCAATGTTTTGTTTTCCATCAAATAAACATAAGCTTTCTGGTCATATGCGTCGCCAAGTGCAATGTTGCTGCCGATGGCGCTCAACACCTCTTCGGCCTGCTTCAAAACGCTCAATGCTTTTTTCAAATCATTCTTAACCGTATAAAGTTTGGCAGCATCTATCAAAATCTGCCCGTAGGTATTTTGCGCCTCCGGCTCATCTTTGACCAAAGCCGCAGCTTTATCAAAAGCCTCCAGAGCCGGCTTAAAGCCGTCCAGCGACAATTCCAGCTCTCCCAGGCGCTGCCAGACAATGGCTTCCCCCTCAAAATCGGCATCCGCCTGATACAGCTTTACCGCCTCCGCATAGTGGCGCCTTGCATCGTCATAAAGCCCGCCGTGCCAGGCATTATCACCGGCCTGAAAAGTTTTTGAGGCTTTTGTTAAATATTTTCCATTTTGCATTTTACAAAACTCCTTTATACATATAATATACATTTTCATTATCAAAAGACAACATTATATGAACAATACTGACAACATATTTGATCTTGTTGAAGACAATATCTCAATTCTTACCAAGCCTGCTCTTCCTTGGCTGGACATGCTCAACCCTGAGCAAAAAAAAGCCGTGCTTTGCACCGAAGGACCGCTCTTGGTTCTCTCCGGCGCCGGCACCGGCAAAACCAAAGTTTTGACCACTCGTTTGGCCTATATCTTGGCCAATAATTTGGCCAAACCGTGGGAATGTCTGGTTGTCACCTTCACCAACCGCGCTGCCAGAGAGATGAAGGAGCGCGTTATGGGCATGATTGGCGGCGTTGCCGATTCTGTCTGGCTCGGCACCTTCCACAGCATCTGCGTCAAAATCTTAAGAAAACACGGCGAACTGGCCGGCTTAAAACCCAACTTCATCATCTTAAATGAAGACGACCAAAAAAGAGTCATCAAACAAATTTTAGAAGCCGAAGGCATTGATGAAAAAAAATATCCGCCGCAAAGCCTGCTTGATAAAATCCAGCGCTGGAAAGACAAAGGCCTGACGGCTGATAAAATTAAAGGTGAGTTTAAAGAAAATATCGTAACCGGAGTTTATCAAAAATATCAAGCCCGCCTGCTGGAATTAAACTGTGTTGACTTTGGCGATATCCTGCTTCATGCCTTAAACATATTGCTCTCCCACGCCGACATTCTGGCCGAATATCAAAACCGTTTCAAATATATTATGGTTGATGAATATCAAGACACCAACGTCACCCAATATCTG
Source organism: Alphaproteobacteria bacterium (assembly GCA_031550205.1). Lineage (GTDB taxonomy): Bacteria > Pseudomonadota > Alphaproteobacteria > RF32 > CAG-239 > JAVBOV01. The sequence goes on along the minus strand of JAVBOV010000075.1, from coordinate 2,122 downwards.
CTCCTGCGCCTGCTGGCGCAAAAATATCGCAACCTCTGCTGCGTAGGCGATGACGATCAATCAATCTATTCCTGGCGCGGCGCTGAAATTGAAAACATCTTAAAATTTGAAAAAGATTTTCCGGATGCCAAAATCATCCGCCTGGAGCAAAACTACCGTTCCACTGCCAACATTCTGGCCGTTGCCTCCAACCTCATCAAACACAATGAAGGACGCTTGGGCAAAACCCTGCAGGTAGCTTCCAATTCCCCTGCCCTAAAGGCTGAAAACAACAAAGTAAAAGTCGTCAGCCTGTATGACGGCAAAGAAGAAGCAAAATATGTGGCTGAAGAAATTGAAAGCTCCGCCCGGCGCGGTTTCAAATATTCCGACATTGCCATTTTGGTCAGAACCGCCGCTCAAACTCGCGCATTTGAAGATAAATTTATGGAAGAAGCAATTCCTTATAAGGTTGTCGGCGGCCTAAAATTTTATGAACGCGCCGAAATTAAAGACGCTCTATCCTATTTTCGCGTTATCTTGCAGCCCTCCGATGATTTGGCCTTTGAGCGCATCATCAACAAACCCGCTCGCGGCATCGGCGGCAAATCGGTTGAAAAACTTTTTGAAATTGCCAAGCAAAAGCACCTTTCCTTATATGAGGCAGCCCAAACCGCACCGCTTTCCGGCAAAGCCCAAACCTCTTTAACCGAACTGACGGAAAACTTTGAGCGTTGGCGCCAAGAGGTTGAACACTTGGACACCGGCGATTTAGCCTCCATGGTCTTAGAAGACTGCGGCTATATTGAAATGCTCAAAAACGACAAATCACCTGAAGCTCCCGGCCGCTTGGAAAACCTATATGCGCTTATCAACGTTATGAGCGATAAAGACGCCTTCGCCAACCTTATAGAATTTATGGAACACGTCAGCCTGGTAATGGATGCCGATGATGCCAACGACCCCAATAAAGTGCAGCTGATTACCCTGCATTCCGCCAAAGGTTTGGAGTTTGACTTGGTCTTTTTGCCCGGCTGGGAAGAAGGCCTGTTTCCGCACCAAAGAGCTCTGGATGAAGGCGGCCAAGAGGCCTTGGAAGAAGAAAGAAGACTGGCCTATGTTGCCATTACCCGCGCCAAAAAAGACTTATATATTTCAACTGCCTTAAACCGCTATATTTACGGCCAATTACAAAACAACCAGCCGTCGCGCTTCATCAACGAACTGCCAACTCCTTGCCTGGAACTCTGCAACAACGCCAGCCAATATTTCTACAGCCCAACCCCCATCAACAATCAAAAATCTAAAATCCAAAATCTAAAATCCCCCTCCTCCCCAAAGGGAGGAGTTGACCGCTTCTCCTATGAAGCGGACTATTCCGAGCCTGAAAACTTAGTAGGCGCCAAAGTATATCACCAGCAATTCGGTTACGGCAAAATCACCAAAGTCGAAGGCAATAAACTTGGCGTATATTTCTTCAAAAACGGCTGGAAAATGGTAATGAGCAACTATGTCAAAATTGTATGACATAGCAATCATCGGCGCCGGCCCCGCCGGTTCAATGCTTGCAAGGCTTTGCAAAGACCAATCGGTAATTCTAATCGATTCGCGCCCCTTAGACCGCCCCTATCAACAAGGCGACTTATTAAAAAGCTGCGGCGGACTGTTAGCTCCGCAAAGCCAAAAGTTCTTAAAAAAAATCGGCTTAAAACTTCCCGCAGACATTATTGATGATTTCCAATCAAACCAAGTCAAAACCACTGATTTAAACACCGGTCTAACCAGATTCTATAAAAGAAATTATCTCAACATCAACCGCGAAAAATTCGACCGCTTTCTAATTGAAGGTTTGATTTGTGAAAAAAAGTTCAACTACCGTGTTAAGAGCATCATCTCCCAACCCGGCCACTTCCTCATCAACAATGAAATCAAAGCCAAAATAATCGTTGGTGCCGACGGCGCCAAGTCAACCGTGCGCCAAATTTTCTTTCCTGGTTTAAAATTAAAAACCTACATTTCCATTCAAGAAATCTATGGCCAACCATCAACAAATTTAGAATGTTTTTTTGATAAAGACTTAACTGATTATTACGGCTGGGCTTATCCCAAAAATGGGCAAACCGTCTTAGGCCTGGCCTCAGAT
>JAVBOV010000030.1:0-10919 GCA_031550205.1 Alphaproteobacteria bacterium | reverse complement strand
TTTGACCCCTCACCCCAACCCTCTCCCGCAAGGGGAGAGGGAGAAGATATGAAAAAGGGGTGGTTAAAACCACCCCTCCGCTTGTATTGTCAACTCTTCTTCTTGTGCCTGCCATTCTAACATGAAGGCGGAAGCAGAGTCTTCGTCTAGTCCAAGACTAAAACAACTTAAGCACTGACTGCTGAGCTTGAGAAGCCAGAGACAATGAGTTTACACCCAATTGCTGTCTGGTTTGCAGAGCCAGCATGTTAGCAGCTTCTTCGTTCATATCGGCCAAGGTCAATTTATCGGCACCTTCGGTCAATACGTTAACCAAGTTGTCAGTGAACTCTTCACGGTTGGTCAAGATTGAGTAGTTGTTAGAGAAGTCTGACGCACCTGCACGCAGGTAAGAAATTGCAGCGTCAAGACCGTCCAACATGGCGTCAACACCTGTTCCGGCTGTGTCATCCCAGGCAATCATACCGATACCATCAGCAGAATAGTCTCCGCCAACGATGTCCAAAGAAGAAGTACGGCCTTCGTTGAAGTATACGGTCAAAGTATCGCCATTCAAAAGGTTTTTACCTTTATAGCCTGAGTCTAAGGCCATGGCGTCAATCTGAGCCATAATTTCAGTGTACTGAGCTTCCAATTTAACAGCGTCGCCGCCTTCAGCAAACTGGTTTACCACACCTTTTGCCAACTCAACGAACTTGGTGATTGATTCAATACCTTCGTTGGCAGCCTTAACGGTTTGAATACCTTGACCCATGGAGTCTAACAAAGCAGACAAGTCACCGGCGCGTTGGTTTAAGCCTTGCGCAGTGAAGTATGCAGACGGGTTGTCAATTGCTGAGTTAACTTTAAGACCAGTAGCCAAACGCTCCTGAGTCATATCCATCAATTTTTGAGTATTCTGCAAAGCAAGAAGGTTGTTATTCATTGCTGCAGTCAATTTAATATCATTTACCATTTTATTTCCCCTATACTAGTGAACACATTTTCTTGTGTCTGTCTTACTGACAATCACAAGGTTTATATTATCATAGATTCGGCATTTTTGCAATGCCTTTTCTTTATAATAATTCTTTTACCATACTTTTTCGTAAAAAACTTAGTAGCTGAAAAGCTTTTTACAAGTCTCTAAACCCTCAAATATAACTTATGTATATATTTTGACAAAATCTACACATAAAACTCTACAATAGTAACCTTACTCTATAACATAATTCTTAAAAAACCCTTAAATGTTGCCGCGTAAAGCTTCTCCGAAGAATTCGGTCTCTTTTTGCACCAGTTTATCAGCATTTTTAATGGCGGAATAGTAGTCATTGTTGATGATGTTGTCATTTACCACGGAAATATACGGGATTAGGCTGGGAGCCGCTTCCTGAAGGTCTTTGACAAACTCCAGATAAATTTTTTGAAGCTCGGCTTTTTCTCTGGAAATGTACATTTGCTGAACAATGAAATATACCCTTTTGCTCGGCGTATTGGCGTCTTTTTCTCTTAAAATAAACTTTTCACGCAGAATCGGGACATTGCCTTCAATATAAAAGCGGGTGCGTTCGCCGTCATTGGTAATTAGAGATTCGCCGATGATAATGCTTTCATGCGGTTTTAATTCTATTTTTAAGGGCATCTTCTAATTCCTTCTTTTAATTTTATTCTATATATAATATAAGGGGTTTATTAAAATTTGCAATTATTTATTTTTTAAGGCAGATTTTTTGTTTTAACCCCTCACCCCAACCCTCTCCCGCAAGGGGAGAGGGAGAGATATGTAAAAATGGCTGAACCGCCGATTATGTACATTAAAAAAGCCAAGCTCAGTTTTGGCAACAACAAGCTCTTTGAAGATGTTAATCTGCACATTAACAAAGGGGACAAGATATCCTTAATCGGCAGGAACGGTTCGGGGAAATCCACCCTTTTAAAGGTGATTGCCAGTGAGATTGAGCCGGATGATGCTGAAATCTTTGTTCAGCCGGGAGTTCGGGTTTCTTATATGCCCCAAGAGCCGGATTATTCAAAATTTGAGACTCTGCGCGATATTGTGGTTTTTAAGCTTTCTAAAGATGATGAATATAAGGCCGATATTTTGATTTCAGCCTTGGATATTTTGGAAAACCAGCTTTGTTCCAAGGCCTCGGGCGGGGAAATTCGCAAGGCGTTTTTGGCTCAGGCTTTGGTTGGAGAACCAGATATTTTGCTGCTTGACGAGCCGACGAATCATTTGGACATTACCACCATTGAGGCCTTGGAAAGAGTTATTAAAGACTTTCTTGGCGCGGTGATTGTAATTTCTCACGACCGCAGTTTTTTGAAAAACATTTCAAAAAACATGTTTTGGTTAGACAGAGGAATTTTGCGCACCAACGACAAAGGTTTTGCCTTTTTTGAAGAATGGCAGGACCAGGTGATTGAGCAGGAAATTATTGAGCAAAAGGCCTTGAACAAGAAAATTTCAGAAGAAACCGAGTGGCTGCACAAAGGGGTGACCGCCCGACGCAAGCGTAATATGGGGCGTTTGCGCCGTTTGCAGGATTTGCGTGAAAAACGCCGCACCCAGCTTAAACAGGCCAAAAAGGTTAATATGGAAGCCGATGAAACCGAGTTTAAGTCAAAAATGGTGATTGAGGCTAAGCGCATTTGTAAAGCCTTCGGCGAAAGGGTTATTGTTAAAGAATTTTCAACCCGGATTATTAAAGGCAATAAAGTGGGAATCGTGGGGCCGAACGGCGCCGGCAAGACCACCTTGATTAAGCTTTTGACCAAGAAACTGGAGCCGGACGCCGGCTTTGTGCGCATGGGAAAAAATCTGGAAGAGGTTTATTTTGATCAAAACCGCATTTCTTTAGACCCCAAAAAGACCCTGTGGAAGACCTTGTGCAACGAGGGCGAATATATGTTTATTCGCGGGCATTATAGGCATGTGGTGGCATATTTGAAAGACTTTTTGTTCAAGCCCGACCAAGCGCAGCAGCCGGTCGGCTCGCTTTCCGGCGGAGAAAAAAACCGCCTGATGCTGGCTTTGGCTTTGGCACAGAAATCAAACTTTATGGTTTTGGACGAGCCTACCAACGATTTGGACATGGACACGCTGGATTTGCTGCAGGAAATGCTTGACGAATATGAGGGCACAATTTTAATTATTTCTCATGACCGCGACTTTTTAGACCGGGTGGTGAGCTCGATTATATATATGAAAGGCGACGGCAGCACTGAGGAATTTGCCGAGAGTTATTCGGATATTTTGAAGAAGCTTTCTGCGGATAAGCAAAAAGAAAATAAAAAGAGCAAGGGGACCCCTCCCAACCTCCCCTTAAAAGGGGAGGAGAAAGGGGTGCCCTTAAAAGGAGAGAAGAAAGGGGAGTCCAGGCCGGTTAAGCTGAGTTATAATCAGCAACGTTTGCTGGAAGTTTTGCCAAAAGAGATTGAGCAGATGGAAAAAGATATTAAGGCAATTGAGCTTGAGCTTAATGATGCTAATTTATATACAACAAATCCTGATAAATTTGATATGCTGGTTAAAAGGCTGGGAGAGTTAAAGCAAAAAATTTCCGCCAACGAGCACCAATGGCTGGAGCTGCAGCTACTGGCAGGTTTGTAGAAAAAACAGGTTCTTCTGGTGAAGAGCCTGTTTTTTGAATATGGATAGATGGCCACCTGGATACTCGGGTCAAGCCCGAGTATGACAGAGAGAGGGGGTTAGAAGGGGTGGTATTTTTCTTTGCCGTTTAAAATATCGCGTATCAGGATAATGTTTGGAGTGACCAGTTCAATCTCGGCTCTGGTTACTTTTTCAATGTTCATATTTTTGCTTTGCAGGTCTATTAAGCTTTTGATGTTGTCGGTTATCACCTTATCATTTTCGCCTTTAAGCTGGGCGTCTAAAATCTCGGTCATTTTTTGGGAGTGATATTGGAAAAAAGCCGAGCGGACAACCGCTTTTAAGCGCTGCTCAACATAAAAAAAACGATTGGCGTTCCAGCCTCTTTCCTTGAGCCATTCGACAGTTGCTGAAGGCAAGGCCTCTGAGGCTTCTTTAGTGCTTAAGGAAAGCTGAGAAATGCCTTTGCGGCTTGCCTTGCTTTCCAAGTATTCGGACCAGGTTTGCAGAAAACGCTGCATTTCTATGTTGCCGATGGTTTTGGGCTGGTTTATTTCTTCAAGCCTTTTTTCTTTATATATGTTAAGCGCGGCAGTCAAGGCGCCGGTGAGAATAAAAATAACCGCAAAAATAAGGACTATTTTTCTCAACTTACCACCTCAACTGCGAAACAACAAAATCAGGATATGCTTCAAAATTGTTCGAGAGCTCTCTTACTCTGGCAACATCAGGAATATAACCTTCTCCCAAAAAATTTACATGTACGCCCTTGGAAACCAATACAGAGCTCATTCCGGCAGCATTGGCGGCTTTAATATCCGTGGCCAGATTGTCGCCAATCATTAAGATTTTCTCGCGGGCAATATTAGCAAAGTCATCAAGGCAATATTCCAAAATTTGGGCATCGGGCTTGCCAATGGTTAAAATCTGCCCGCCCAAAACGGCATATTGTTCAGCCAAAGCACCAACCGCAAGGCCGATTTGTCCGTCTTTGAAATTAGAGGTGTCATTGCCGACGCAAATCAGCGGAACATTTAAGCTGGCGGCGTGCTCAAGCAGCGGAATATATTTGTTTAAGGTATCATCAGCGTGATGGGTGTTGCTGACGTATAAAAAATCGGCCTTGGAGACATCGGCAACCTGTTCATAATTCAGGCCGTAAAAAACTCCCAAGTCTTTGGGTTGACCAATGTGGAAAAATTTTGAACCGATGGCATTAAACGCACCCTGACCGCTTTTAAGTTTATAATGCATGATTTCTCCGGCGGTGATAATGGAAGAAAAAATGCGCAGGTTAATGCCGGCATCAGCCAAGATTTCAGCAAGGCTGGCCACCCTTAACGGGGAATTGGTGAGAAGGATGATGTGTTTGCCCTGACGTCTGGCATTTACAATTGCATCGGCGGCTTCTTTTTTAATGTGTTTGCCGTCGCTCAAAACGCCATTAAAACCTACAACCAAGGCTTCATATTCATCCATGATTTTGGAAACATTGACTATAGGTTTTATCATTTTCATCATATCTTAGTTCCTCTATTATTGGCGTATTATAAACCAAAGAGGTTAAAATAATATAAAATTTTAGATTTTAGATTTTAGATTTTTGACTATGGAATTTATTACATAATTGGCGGCAAAAAGGCCGAAGATGGCGGTGATGGTGGGCAGCGAGCCAAGAGTGTGGCGGTTTTTGCCTTCTTCCATGAACATTGCGGTTTGGGGCAAATCAACAAGTTCTTCTGAAAAAACGCAGGTGATTTTCTTCAAATCTACGCCGCGGCGGGAGAGGCGCTTGCGAATGAACTTGGCCAGAGCGCAGTTTTTGCTTTTGTGCAGCGGGGCAATTTTGATTAATTCCGGGTTGGTTTTTAAGGCGGCACCCATGGAAGAGATAAACGGAATTTCTTTGGCCTGCAATGTTTCCATCAAACAGCATTTGGGGTTTAGAGAATCGATGGCATCGACCACAAAATCGGGCTTTAGGCTCAATAATTCTTCAACCGTTTCGGCGTTGACGAACATGTCTTTGGTGATGACTTTGGCCTTGGGGTTGATGGAAAGGACGCGGTCAAGGGCGGCCTCTACTTTCTTTTGGCCCAAAGTTTGTTCCGTGGCCAGAAGCTGGCGATTGATGTTGGTGATTTCAAAAACATCAAAATCAACCAAGATAAACCTGCCGATGCCGGCGCGGACTAAGGCCTCTAACGCGTAGCCGCCGACGGCACCCAAACCCACAATCATGACTGTGGTTTTGGAGAGCTTTTGCAAAGCGTCTTTGCCAAGCAAGGCCTCGGTTCTTAAAAATCTTTTATCCAATCCAAGCCTCTTCAACAATCAGACAAGCTGTATCTTTGCTCGTCTTTTAGTTTTAATTTTTTGACTTTTTTCTTTCTGTAGTATGGCTACAGCGCAGAAAAAAGTCAAATCTAAAAACTAAAATACTTAACAATATGCCAACTTGTCTAATCGCTGAAGAGGCTGATAAACTCCTCGGCGTTTTGGTAAACTTGTGCGGTTATGTCTTGGCCGCGGATGGCGGAGATTTCTTTGACCAAATCCGGCAGTTTTAGCATCTCTCCCTGGTAGGGAGAATCGGTTTCAACCAAGATACGGTCTATGGGGGCGGCCGATAAAGTTTTTTCTTTTTCACGGTTGTTTAAGATGGAGGGTGAAAAAGAGACGTATCCGCCGTGAGATACAACCTTTTTCATCAGTTCGCGGCGGCCGTTATAAGAATGGAAAACAAACTTAGGCGGAAGAATGTGCCAATAGTTTTCCATCCATTCTTGGCATTTGACAGCGTGGATGATTAACGGGCGATGATATTTTTTTGCCAACTCAATGTGGGTTTTGAAAAACGCGTTTTGAGGCTCGGCGTTTTCATCTTTAAACCGGTCTAAGCCGGTTTCTCCGACCAGGGCGTTGGGATATTTTTTTAAAAACTCTTCAAGCCTTTGTTCCCAGCCAGGCTTGGCTTGTTTAACATACCACGGGTGCAGGCCGAAAGCGGGGATTATGTGCTCGGGGAATGCCTCATAAAGCTCGGCAATTTTTGCCCAATCTTCTTCATATATGCCGGCGCAAATAAATTTATTTATACCGATTTTTATAAGATTTTTTAAGTTTTGTGATATATCATCACTCAAATGCATGTGGGTGTCGAAGAAATTTGCCGAGATTGTCACGTCGCTTTGCTCCTCACAATGACGGTGATTAATTATAGGGATTTTAACGGTTATGAGTATTTTTACAAGTCCAATTTTAGAAATAAACTTAAAAGCACTGCTTGAAAATTATTTGCTTTTGAAAAAACTTTCTGCCGGCAGCATTGCGGCGGCAGTGGTTAAAAACGACGCCTATGGTTTGGGCGCGGTTGAGGTTGCCAGAGTTTTATATGAAAAAGGAGAGTGCCGACATTTTTTTGTGGCGCACGCTTTTGAAGGGGCTGAAATTGCCAAAGTTGTGAAAGACGCAAAAATTTATGTTTTGCAGGGAATCGGACAGGACAGTCTGCCGTTTTTCAAAAAGCATAAATTGATTCCCGTAATCAGCTCGCCTCAGATGCTGGCCTTTTGGCGCAAAAACCAAATTAAAGACATTAAACCGGTGATAAACGTTGAGACCGGGCTGAACCGATTGGGTTTTAGAAATGATGACTTGCAGGATATTGATGAAAACGAGTTTTGTATGGTGATGAGCCATTTGGCCTGCGCCGATGATATTAAGAGTTTTATGAACGAAAAACAGTTGAGCGCGTTTAAGGAGATAAGGGAAAAATATTTTCCGAATCTGCCCGCTTCACTGGCGGCTTCCGATGGAACGTTTTTGGGCAAAGATTTTCAGCTGGACATGGTGCGTTTGGGCGCGGCGATTTATGGAATCAACACCACGCCGTATCGTTCCAACAAGATGCAGGCCGTGGTCAGGGTCAAAGCACCGGTTTTGGAGGTGGCTGATTTGAAAAAAGGCGATTTTGCCGGATATGGGGCAACTTTTAAGGCCAAAAAGGACATGAGAATCGCCATTGCCTCAATCGGCTACGGTGACGGAATTATGCGCTCGCTTTCCAACAAAGGCAGGGTTTTGGGAAGAGTTTCCATGGATAATTTGATATTGGATGTTTCAGATCAAAAAGGCCTTAAGGTTGGCGATTTTGTGGATATTTTGAACGATGAATATACGCTTGATGATATGGGCGCAGAGGCCGGAACAATCGGGTATGAGGTGCTTTCAGATATTGGGCATGGGAAAAGGTTTATAAGGAAATGTTTGTAAACCCCTCACCCCAACCCTCTCCCGCAAGGGGAGAGGGAGAAAAATAAAAAAAAAGGGGGGAAATGTTTCCCCCCTTTCCTCTTGCCTGCGGAATGCCAGACCTATGAAGCCGGCGCCGGCAGGTCTTAGTGAGCTTATCTTCCGCGGTAGACGGTTTTGGTTTGCGTAACCGTCGTTGTGGTAGATGTGCCTTCGGTTTTGGCTTCAACAGCGCCGCGCTCAACCGGAGCCTGTGGTTCGGCAGAGACAGGAGCTGCTGCGCCTTTGCGCCAGATGCCGTCTTCACCTTGGGAATAGCCCATTTTCTCATATTTTTCAATTAAGGCTTGCTGCATGGCGGCTTCGCCTTCTTCGGCAGTTCTGAACTGAGTTAAATCAATATCAACTTCGGTTTCAATGGTTTCAATCGGCTTAGGGCTGATGTAGAACTGGCCGTCTTCTCCGAAGTAAACACTTCCGTTATAAGTTTTGCCGTTGTCACCCTGAATGGTTACGTTTTGGAACCAGTTTTCAGCATCATTATCACCTCTGAACTCAATAATTAGTTGTCTTTCATTGGCGGTAAGCTTGTGCCATCCTTTTTGAATTTCTTCAGCCGGAGCTTCAGGAATTTGTTCTTTGATGGCTTCTTCAGTCTTTTCAACAAGCGCACCCTGCTCTTCTTGAACAAAGGTTTGCTCAGTGGTTTCAGTCTGAGCAACGTTGGCTTCACCGCAGTTGCCTTTTACCCAAACTGAGGAAGTGTTTACGGTTTTGGTATCGCAATCGGTGCTGGCACTTAAAGAAGTGGTCACGTTGCAGGTTCTTTCGGTTGGCTCGTAACCGTGATAATCACCGCGGTCAGAGTCAATGGTGGAAAGAGAGGCTTGAACCTGAGCAATTTGCTCGGCGTTCATTTTGAACTCGGGACAATCCAAGTCTCTAATCATCAGCTCGATGGATTCTTTGTGAACAACCGGGCCCAACTGCATTAACTGGCCAAGTTTGTAGACATATTCTTCTTTGCTCATCAGCACTTCTTGCCCGTTGATGGTTACGGTCGGAAGGCCTTCTACCTGGCCGCTTTCAATGGAGGCATAGAAGCCTTGAACGCGGTCTTCGCCCCACAGGCCGTCTGAACGACGATCCATGTAGTTCAGGCTTAATTTGCCGGTTGAGGTTTCAGCAAAATCAAACGTTTGATGAGTTTGAACTGCCTCGGTATAAACAACTTCATGCTCGGGAGTGCTGACGCGGAAATCAAGACTGAGCAGATTTCTGGTAAGAGCAGGATCTGATGCATTGGCGCCATCCATAGGAAGTGGAAATGGGGCAGTTGTAGTCGTTGTTGTATGCAAAGCTTCCTTCATGGTTTCAGTGCTGTTGCCGTTTCCGTCTTTAGAAAATGCATTTTTAATGACAGAAGGGATGAAATATGCGGCGGCGGCAGATAAGCCGGAGATAATTAAGCCTGATGCTTCTGCTTTTCTTTCTTTTTTATCTTTGGCAGCAACTACACCGGCAATATTACCAGCTACAGCACCACCAAGGGTTACAGCTGTTCTTGTGGCTTTTTGGGAAGCAATGTCTGCAGCAACCATACCAACGTCGGCCATACTGTCGGCAATGCCGAAGGTTATGGCGGAAGCGGCTATACCCGTAGCAGCTTTAAACAGATATTTAGGGTCTTTTAGAACATTGCCCAAATTATATTTGGTATTAACTTTGCGGTTTTTCTTAATTTGCTCAACCGCAGGAACTACCACTCTGGCACCAACGACATATACGCCGTAGACGGCCATGCCAATCGGGCCGGTGGTGGCGATTGCGGAAGCAACTGCGCCGGCAATAATTTTATATTTATTTTTCTTAACACCTTCCCATGCTGCTTTGGCAAGATCATAGCGGTTTCCCCACAAAGTTTTGCAGCCGGCTTCAAATTTATCAACGTTCTTTTTGAGCTTTTTACCTGCTTCAATGCTGGCAAATTTGGTTGAAAGAGTATCTTTAGCTTTGTCGGCACTGATAGCACAAAAGGCAATGGCGGAATCTACCGTTACAGACATCTTTTTGCCGGAACCGAGTTTGCGGAAAGAGTTTATTTGCTCTCTGACAAATTTGTTTTGACGAGCTCTGAAGTTTTGCAGCTTTGCCGGATCTTTAAGCTCGGCTTCGGTCGGCAACAAAAATTTGCCGCCAATAACCACGTTCATTAAAGAAAGGTCAAATTCTTCAGCCAAGCGTCTTTGGTAATCTGTTTCTCTGGCTTTGCCTTTCAGGTTTGCAAAATCTGCATCGTCATAAAGTTTGAGGGAAAGGTTGATTTTGGCAGCTTCAAAAACTTTATCAATTACGTTTTGTTTGTTTGCGCCGGTTAAAACCACACCATTATCAACCAAGTCCAAATCTGCAATTTTAGACCTTAGAGTATTTAAATCATGTGCGTCTAAAGAATCAATAGAAACCGCTTTTGCGGCCAATTCTTCAATAAAATGGGCATTTTTAGCAATTGATTCGTTTGAAAGACTGCTGCCTTTCAAGAAACTTTCAAATTTGGACGCAATGCCGGCATCTTTAAGATTGCCAACAAAATTTCTAGCGCCGGTTTCTCCAAGCTCAGTAATCAGCTCTTGGAATTTGCCGGAAGCAGCTAGTTTGTTTAATTGCGTTTTGTTCATAGGTATACTCCTTAAATTTTCTTTAAAACTCAAAATGTTGGTTTGAATATAGCATAAAAATTTTATTGATTCAACATGTTTTTGTCAATTTGGGCGAATTTTCACAAAAATGTAACAAACCATTATAAGGATGATTTGCAAACCCACCCTAACCCTCCCTTGCAAAGGGAGGGAAAAAAAGGGGTTAACGGCCTCTTTCTTCGAGTTTTCTGACCATTTTTTGTTCGATTTGGCGGGTGGGGGCGGCTTTTTTTATGGTTTTTTTGATTTTTTTGCCCCTTGAGAGTTCTCTTATTTTTTTTCTGATTTCGGGCGGGAGCTGTTTTACGCCTCTGAAGCTGGCGCCGCCGATTTGGGAGGGTTTTTTGCGGCCGGGCAGGATTTCTTTTTCT
>JAVBOV010000062.1:0-7312 GCA_031550205.1 Alphaproteobacteria bacterium | reverse complement strand
CTCTCCCTCCCCTTTTTTCAGGGGAGTGTTGGTGTGGGGTTATTTTGTGGATGCAGTTGAAAAGAATTTTCCTCTATTCTGTCGTCCTTCCTCCCTCCCCTGATTTCAGGGGAGGGTTGGGGTGGGGTTAATTTGTGGATGCAGTTGAAAATAATTTTCCTCTATTCTGTCTAAAAGGGGTTGCAATTTAAAAAAAATTGTGTTATATTGCGCTACTTTAATCAATTACTTTATTAAAATTATTATATATCAACTAAAAAAGTCCGTTATCAAACGGCAATACAATTATGAAAATACCAAATATATTTAAACGTAAGAAGACCTCTCCTGCCAATACCCCTCCTGACTTTGCATCTGCTCAAAAATTTCAAAAAGAGCTCGATAATGCTTTTACGGAGGTTGTAGAAGATGGGTCATATTTCTCCGCTGAAGATTTAGGAGAATATATGCCGCCGATTATGGGTCTGGTAAAAGGCAAAAAAGCTCAAATATTTAGAGCAAACGGTTTTTTAGGCATCAGAAGCATAGAGCCTGATTCCCAAACCGGCAAGCATGAAATCTTGCTTAAAAACGAATATTCGGTGCTTCAGCCTCGCGGAGAGTATTTTATCGTTAGGGGCAAAGACCATCGGTGGCTGGGAATTATGGATAATAGCTTAAAAGAGGTGCTGCCTCAAAAGTATTTCTATTTTCAAGTGATACACCGTTATCACATTGCCATCGGAACCACATTTGAAGGCGTTGACGTCGTACGTTTAACTACCGGCCGCAGCCACCGTTTTCCGGGAGAATACAGCGTGCATATTCCCTATGTCTATAAAAAAGAAGACGGCGTAGTTCACACCGGCGAGCAAAATGTGGTGCTTCTTAATTCTAAAAATGACGCGGCTTCGTCCACAAACATTAAAATATTTGTAGATGAGGCCAAGATCGATTGGAAAGTCTGCGATGAAGTCATAAAAGAAGAAGGAAGTGTTGAATTGTAACAAAAAACGACGGTTGTTTAACCGTCGTTTTTTTATCTATGTCATCCTGAGCCCGACCGCCAAATTTTGGCGGTCAGGCGTGAGGATCTCGGCAATATTTTCTACTGCAGGGCGTTCCATCCGCCGCTCTTCTTTTCTTGCGGCTGAGCGGAACCTGTTTCCCAGCCTCTGACCGGGCCGGATTTCTCCTGCACCGTCTTTTTTTGTTCCTCATTCTGCACCACTCCGACCGGCAAAAGCTGGTTTAAAAGCGCCGGAGATGTAAAGTCCATGCGGTTGGTCTTAAAGGCCTCAACCATGGTGTCAATAATATCGGCGCCCGGCTTAAAGTTGTAGCTTTTTACCTTGCCTCCGTAAAATACCGAGAAGGAATAACATGGCGAAGAAAGCAAAATGTCCGTAAAATCGACGCCTTTAACAAAGCGCAGCATAAGCTTGGGTTTAATCACGCATTGCTCTGAAACCTCCAGAGCAATATTTTCTCCCGTGGCCAAAAACTGCTTAACAATCATATCTTTCAGCTCTTTGCTGACCACGCCGCAAAAACCGGTTAAGGCCATATTGTCCAAAGTATATCCGTTATAATCAAGCGGTTTGGTTGAAACCTCATAGCAGAAAACCTGCTCGGCATCGGTAATATTTGAGATTCCGGCTTTGCCCACGGAGTCAATAATGGTTTGCAAAATCACCGTTTTGTTTTCATTTTCTCTGCGCCAGTTGTCTTTTTCAGCCGCAAAAGACCCCACCCCGGTTTGCGGAGCGGAAGATTCAATATCACCCAACCCGTCGGATGTTTCCTGAGCCTGAGCTTCGGTTGTTAGAGCCAGCATCAGCATGCAAATCAGCAAATATCTCATTATCTTCCTCCTTTGCTTATCTTATTCAAGGTCGTTTTAACGGTAAGGCTTTCCGGCCTTGTGAATTTCGGCATTTCGTTTTCTTCTGAACCTTTAATCTTTTGCGGAGTCTCTCTTTTCATATCTTTAACCTGAAACAGACACTTCAGGCCGTTAACCGGTTCATAAAACTTGTCCAGCCCCGCAACCTTTTCTCCCATGCCCAAATACAATAATCCGTCTTTGGTTTGGTTGTCGTGAATTTTTTCAACCACCTGAGGGTGAGACTTGGGGTCAAAAAACCTGAGCAGGTTTCGGCAAAAGACAATATCAAATTTCTCGGCAAAAGTAAGCCCCTCTAAAATGTTATAACGTCTGAACTCCACCATTCTGGCCACATCTGGGTTAACCTGCCACAAGTTGTTTTCAACATGAAAGTTTTTTAAAATCGCCCTGATATTAAGCCCCATCTGCACTTCAAACTGAGAATACAGGCTTTTCTGCGCCTTGGCAATTGAAGGCGTAGATATGTCAGAGCCGATAATATTTACCTTCCAGTCCTGCAGATTTTCAAACTTATTTTTAACTGCCATTGCCACGGAATATGCCTCTTGTCCTGAAGAACAGCCCAAACTCCAGATTCTCAGCCGCTTGGAGTTTTTATTAATTTCCTTAATATGCGGCAGAACAAAATCTTCAAACTTTTTAAAAACTTCATAATCTCGATAAAAACAGGTGTCGGACATTACCAAAGACTCAACCACTTGCCAGGTCAGGGTTTTTTGCTTGGTTTTTTCTTCTTTTCTAAGCTCTTCAATCAAACTTTCTGCAGAGGCAAAGCCTTTTTCTCTAATAAAGTTATATACTTTGCGGTCGACAATAAAAAAGTGTTCTTCGCCAAACACCCATCCGGCGTGAGTTTCCAAAATCTGCAAGATATAGTCGAAATCTGCTTTTTTCAAAGTCTCTTCCTTTTCTAAATCATTCCCAAAATAGACAGTTTGCTGGTTATAATCTCTTCATCAAAAGGTTTCATAATATAGTCGTCAACGCCTTCTTCCAAAGCTTTCTTAATGCGGTTAATATCCTTAATTAATGAGCACAAAATAATCTTGGGCTGCTTAACATCCGGCGTATCCTTAACCACCAGCACCACGTCCATGCCGTCCATCACCGGCAGGTTAATGTCCATAATCATCAAGTCAGGCTGCTGGGTTTTAAACATTTCGACGGCTTCTTCGCCGTCGGCGGCCTCCATAACCTCCATGCCGAGATTGCTCATAATCTTAGAGAGCAGCATCCTGATAACTTTTGAATCGTCGGCAATCAGACATTTTAACATCTCAAATTCCTTTAATAATAAAAGAAAACGGCATTGTTGAACTTATCTGCATAATATAATTCATATTTCTTAAAATTTGCAGCAAATAAAAAAGCGGCGCAAAAGCGGCGTCCGGCGTTGTAGTTTTTCCTTCTGAAATTTTCTTCATTGTTTCAATCTTATCGGCATTCAGCGGGTTGACGGAAGCTGCTTTAACTTTAATGCAGCTGTCTTCATATAAAACCTCAATTTCGCCGCCTTTAATGAAGCAGTCGGCGGCAGCCATGGTCGACAACATCGCCGGCCTGAAAAGGGTGTCCGGCACCTCCTGCATATTAAGGACAATGGAAAAACTTTTGCTTCCCAGAGTTTTAACATAGTCTGCGGAAATCTTTTGTACCGCCTTGAAATCGGCAGAAACATTGCCCAGCCCGAAAGCCATTCTAAAAAACTTCAACCGGGCCGACATTGTAAAAGAACTTGTTGCCAAAATGGATTTAATATCTTCAAAAAAATCCGCATCGTTGTCTTCCATCAGCTCCACGGCATTAGCCACAGCTCCGATATTGCCGATTAAATCGTGAGAAATTCTGGTAACAATGGCTTCGGTCAGGTTTTCCATTTCAGCACCTTTTTAAAAACTGTATAAATCCGTGTTCATATAACGTTGGTCTTCTCTTGACATTCTGGTATAATCAAGCTCTCTTAACATTGGGTCTTCAAGCAGCAGAAATCCGGTTTTGGCATGCATGTAAGGCTTGCCGTCTCCCAATCCCCAGACAACTTCTTCCTTATTGTCCGGCACGCCGTATTTCTGGTTTATCTTCTTCCAAAAATCATAAATTTTAATATTGCGGATATAAACCGCTTTCTGACTGTTGCCGGTAATGTTGGCTGCTCCGCTTTTATATATAATCTTATAAACCTTGTTTTTTGTAAAATTGCTGGTTAAATTAACGGAAATTTCTTCTTTGGTTGAATATTTTGCAAAATTTACTGATTCCGCATATTGATGCCCGTCTTTTTTGGCCTTCATAATTGTGCAGTTTGCCAGCCTCTCATACCCAACCACTCCTTCATTGCGGCAGCTTTCCTCATTTCTCCACTTAATGAAGTTTGGAATCTGCATTTTTTCGCTGACTTTTTGAAACCCGCGGTTCTGCATCACGCTCAAGGCCTGCTCCAAAGACATTCTGAGCATTAGTCCTGAAATGTCAAATACCGAGGCATTTGAGCGTCTTGAATTTGTCTGCTCTCTGGAAGACTGTACCATTCCTTCCAGACTCTCGCCTGCCGGTTTTTCAACCACGCCCACATCCGGCAAAATTTCTCCGCCGTCTCCCTTAAAACTCACATTTTTCAGCTTTTCCACCCATGTTCCCTTAATATCTGGAAGCGGCAGTGTGGAAGGAGCGTTTTCCGGCGCATTTTCGGCCAGAGTATCGGTCAGCGCCGGTTTAATGGTAATATTTTCCTGTGAAAACCTGGTGGCCGGAGCCTCAATATCTTCCGGCGGCTGAATCATGTGCACCTGGTCGGCATAAACCTGCGGGGATTCATAATCAACAATTTCCGCATCTTCATAAGATGCCTCGTCCAAAGCCGGCTCAAGCGCAGCGGTAGTTTCGGCCGCCGGCTCAAGCGCAGCCGTTTCCGCCTCTTGGGCGGCTGCCGCAAAAGCAAAAAGCAAAGCAAAGACAATATAAAGGCTCAAATTTTTTCTCATTGCTCAATATTACATATTCAAAAACATAAATTCAAATACAAATCGTTAGTTATTCTTTGCATTTTATCGTTACTTATACTTTACATTTTAGCGCAACTGGGCTATAACCCCTGGTTATGAAAAAGATAAATATAATCGGTGCCGGTCTGGCAGGGTGCGAGGCAGCTTGGCAGCTGGCCGAGCGCGGAGTTAAGGTGGTTTTATATGATATGAAGCCGCAAAAATTTTCGCCTGCGCATAAAAGCCGCAATTTTGCCGAGCTGGTTTGCTCAAATTCTTTCCGCTCTTCAGACTATGAACACAACGCTGTCGGCCTTTTGCAGCAGGAACTGCGCATATGCGGTTCTCTCATCATGTCTTGTGCCGATGCCGCGGCTGTTCCGGCCGGCGGCGCTTTGGCGGTGGATAGAGAAGGCTTTGCCGCCGCCGTAACCGCCAAAATAAAATCTCACCCGAATATTGAAATTAAAAGCGAAGAAATCACCGAACTGCCGGCCGAGCCAAGCATCATTGCCACCGGCCCCTTAACTTCAGAGGCTTTGGCCCAAAATATCTTAAAAAACATCGGCAATCAGGCTCTTTCTTTTTATGATGCCGTTGCCCCGGTGGTTTTCAAAGATTCCATAGATTTTTCCAAAGCCTGGTACCAGTCCCGCTATGATAAGGGCGGCAAGTTTGACTACATCAACTGCCCCATGAACAAAGAGCAATATCACGCCTTTGTTGAAGCCCTGTTGGCCGCCGATAAAAAAGACTTTCACGACTTTGAAAAAGACAAATATTTCGACGGCTGCCTGCCGGTTGAAGAAATGGCCCGCCGCGGAGCAGAAACCCTTGTCTTCGGTCCCTTAAAGCCGGTCGGCTTAACCAACACTCATTCTCCTGAAAAGCCATATGCGGTGGTGCAGCTAAGACAAGATAACAAAGAAGATACTTTGCGCAATATGGTCGGTTTTCAAACCAAACTCACCCACGGTGAGCAAAAACGCATTTTCAAAACCATTCCCGGGCTTGAGAACGCAGAGTTTGCAAGGCTTGGCGGCATCCATAAAAACACCTTCATAAATTCGCCCTGGCTGCTTGATTCTTTTCTGCGCCTTAAATCTTTGCCGCATATCTGCTTTGCCGGCCAAATTACCGGCTGCGAAGGCTATATTGAAAGCACCGCCGTCGGCTTTTTGGCAGGTTATTTTAACGCCGTTGAAAATCCGCACCTTCCTCCTGAAACAACTGCCGTCGGCTCAATGTTAAAACACCTCTCCGACACCGCGGGCGATTATCAGCCCATGAATATCAATTTCGGCCTGTTTCCTACCATAATTAAAGACGAGCGCGGCAAAAAACTAAAAGGCGCCGACCGCAAAGCTGCCTATTGCCAACGCGCCTTAAAAGATATAAAATCTTGGCAGGAGCTGATGAAATGAGCAAAAAAAACCACAATCAAGAAAACTTTCCGGTTGCTTCGTTCTTAATCAGAAAAGAGCTGCGCCCGCAGATTTTTGATTTTTATAACTTTGCCAGAAAGTGCGATGATATTGCCGACAACCCGAAACTTTCCGCCGCCAAAAAACTTGAGCTTTTAAACAGCCAAAAAACCGAAAATCCCTACCTGCAGGATCTGTTAAAAGCTTTTCGCCAGGATGCCGAGGGCTTTGAATATAAAACTTTCAAAGATTTGCTCAAATACTGCAAACATTCTGCGGCTCCGGTCGGCCGTTTTTTGTTAAGCCTTCACAAACAAGGCAGTGCTGCCGGTCTTCCTTCAGATTCTCTGTGCGCGGCTCTGCAGATTGTTAACCACCTGCAGGATATAAAGCATGATGCCTCGGTCTTAAAGCGCATTTATCTGCCGGCCGATTTAATGTCCCGTTATGAGGTCTCGGCTGACGACCTTAGCGCCCCGCGCATGAGCAGGGGCTTAAGAAACCTGATTTATGAAATCTTAAGCAAAGTTGAAGAACTGTTAAAAGAAGCCTCAATCTTGCCCGGCATGATAAGAGATTTCGGCTTAAGATGCGAGGTCTGCGTTATTATTTCCTTAACCAAATCCATGATAAAGAAACTAAAGAGGCAGGATGTTCTGGCCGTTCGGGTCAAGCTTTCAAAGTTTGACTTTTTCAAAGCTTTTGCGGTTGGCCTGTTTAAAGGAATATAATGAACGATATTAAGCAAATAGTGAAAAAATCCGGAACGTCTTTTTTTTGGAGCATGCGTCTGCTTCCCAAGGCGGAGCGTCAGGCCATATATACACTATATGCTTTTTGCCGCAATGTTGACGATTTTGTTGACGGCGATTATCCGGTTGAAGAAAAAATAGAGTTCTTAAAAACCTGGCGTGAAGAAATTAACAACATTTATGACCTTAAAATTCCCGGCAGCGATATCGGCCGCAAAATTTATAAAAACTGCATGCGCTTTCACCTGCCCAAAAAAGAATTTGTAA
>JAVBOV010000048.1:0-15097 GCA_031550205.1 Alphaproteobacteria bacterium | reverse complement strand
CCCGCCAATATTATGAAGACTTAATCTTGGTTGGCGGCGATGAAACCAGCTTACTCGGCACCGAAAACGGCCAGCCTGAAAAAATGACCGAGATCGCCAAGAGAAGGCTGCGCCTTTTGACCATGCAGCAAACCAAAATGGTGGTTGAAGACAAGGACGGCAACAAGGTTTTTAATGTAAGCAATGAGACATCTCAGGAAAAAGGCAAATCTGCCATGGAAGAGGCTCTGTTTGTAAGAGAACAGAAACTCATTGCTCAAAACAAAGCCAATGCGGATGCCAGCGTCAAAGCTGTTGAAGTACTTTTTTCAGACGGTGAAAAAAACACCATCTCCCGATTCCTTATCATGAAAGAACTGGCTGAAAAAGACCTCATCACCAAAAACGAATTTTTATCTGCCCGCCAGACCAATATCGGCGGCTTGCTTCCGCTCACTCATGGCCGCCCGGCTTGGGGCATTGAAAAACCCGTCCCCTCGGCCGATTTAATTGTCGAGCGCATTGAAGCCTTAAAATCTGCGGCTGAAGCCCGCGCCATTTCCGCCCGGGAGCTGTCATCTGAGCGCAACTTAATTGTTGAGGCCGTTTTGCCGCCGAGCCCGCGCCATAAATCAAACCCGATAGCTCCGGCCAAAGACATTTTGTCTGCCGCTAAAGAAATGCGCAAGGTTGAGGTTTTATATGAGCTGAACTTAATTACCGCCAAAGAAAAAGAAGCCGAGCAAAAAGCCATTGAAAGGGCTTTGGGCTTAAACAAATCCGAGCCGGTAACCGCCGAGCAGGTTGTTGAACCCAAAGAAGAGCTTCCAATCGTAATCAACGAGTCCCCGCAAAGCGTTCAAGATGAAGCCAAGGCCGAGCAGCAGGCTGCCGAAAGTGTAGACATCCACGCCGCCAACGCCCCCGCCCCCCTAATCCCCGGCGTCTCCAGCCCATTTTAGCATTCCTGTCATCCAGAGTATGTTTTACAATTTTCCTGTGTCGACCGCAGGGAGCACAGATAAGAAAATTGTAAAACATGCGTGGGATCCAGGACAAATCGGCTATATTATTTGGTTGGATTGCCACGCTCCATTTCATTCCGCTCGCAATGACATTTCTCATTAAAACTTGACCTAATTCCTTTTTTCCATTATACAACTCTCAATTTAACTTATGAGAAATCAATCAATGAATCCAACCATAAAAACCTTCGCCATCATTGCCCACCCCGACGCCGGCAAAACCACCTTAACTGAAAAACTGCTCTATTTCGGCGGCGCCATTGCTCAGGCCGGCGCCGTAAAGGCCCGCGGCGATGCCCGCCGCGCCCGCTCCGACTGGATGAAGGTTGAACAGGAACGCGGCATTTCCGTTGCCTCTTCGGTCATGACCTTTAACTATAAAAACACCAAATTCAATCTTTTAGATACCCCCGGCCACGAAGATTTTTCTGAAGACACCTATCGTGTACTCACTGCGGTCGATTCTGCCGTAATGGTTTTAGACGTTGCCAAAGGTATTGAAACCCAAACCAAAAAACTTTTTGAGGTCTGCCGCCTGCGCAATGTGCCGATTATCACCTTTGTCAACAAACTCGACCGCGAAGGCCAAGACCCGTTCATCATCTTAGACGACATTGAAAAAACTCTGGCCTTAGACGTCACCCCCGCCAGCTGGCCGATTGGCATGGGCAAAGATTTTCTGGGCTGTTATGACCTCATCAACGACCAACTGATTTTAATGAACAAAAAAGCCGGCGCCAATGACATCATTGAACAAGCCAAGGGCCTGGACGACCCCAAGATAGACACCCTGCTCCCTGCCCACATGGCCGCCAAACTGCGTGAAGATGTCACCATGGTGCGCGAGCTATGCCCCAAGTTTGATTTGGAAAGTTATTTAGAAGGCCACTTAACTCCGGTTTTCTTTGGTAGCGCCGTCAACAATTTCGGCGTCAGAGAAGTTTTGGACGGCCTGCAAAAAATGGCCCCCAAACCACGCTCACAAAAAACCATAGAGCGCGAGGTTAAGCCAAACGAGCCCAAAGTCACCGGCTTCGTGTTCAAAATTCAGGCCAATATGGACCCCAAACACCGCGACCGCATTGCCTTCACCCGCATCTGCTCCGGCCACTTCAAACGCGGCATGAAGCTCTTGCAGGTTAGAACTGGCAAAGATATAAAGGTGCCAACACCGGTCATTTTCATGGCCCAAGACCGCGATGTGGTTGAAGACGCTTTTGCCGGAGACATCATCGGCATCCCGAACCACGGACAATTGCGCATCGGCGATACCTTGACTGAAGGTGAAAAACTGCAGTTCACCGGCATCCCCAGCTTCGCTCCGGAGCTCTTAAAATCCATCCGCGCCACCGACCCGTTAAAATCCAAACACTTGGGCGAGGCCTTAAAGCAAATTGCCGAAGAAGGCGGCGCTTCGGTGTTTAAACCGAGCATCGGTGCCGAATGGATTGTCGGCGCCATCGGAACCCTGCAGTTTGACGTCATGGCCGACCGCATCAAAAACGAATTTAACATTCCGGTCTTGTTTGAAGCCACCCAATATTTCACCGCCCGCTGGGTAGAATGTGCCGACAAAGAAATTATGAAAAAATTCCAAGAGGCTAACAAAATGAACCTGGCCACCGACCACGACGGAGCCGCAGTCTTCCTGAGCCGCAACGCCTGGCACCTTAACAAAACCCAAGAAGACTTCCCCAAGGTAAAATTCAACACCACCAGAGAAACCATCGGCTAATAAACGTCATCCTGAGCCTGACCACCAAATTTTGGCGGTCAGGCGTGAGGATCTCGGCAATTTACAAAATCTTCTTGACATTTTTGTCCAACGCCTCTAAACTCCACCCATTACAAAAATTATTAAAACTTATCATTATGACCGAACAAGAAAAACAAGAAATCAAAAAAGCATTTGAAGACACCGATGCCTATTATGCCGCCAGAGAAGCCTTTGGCGAAGTATTTGAGCATAAAAAGCCCTTGGATTTTTTCGGCGCCCTCCCCCGCAAACAACAAGACATTGCCATAATCGGAGCCGGACACGTCCTTTCATACCTTCACGGCGCAATATCTGTGATTGGAGAAAGCCAAGTTCTTGCAGCAAACACCAACAAGCCGAGTTCATCTTTGAGCATAGACATGAACAACGCTTTTGTTAAAGACAAGCTGCAAGAAACCGCCATAAAAGTGCAAAAAATGCTCGACGAGATGTCAAAAATGCTAAAGGAAGAGTAAAAAATCCGCGTCATCCTGAACGCAGTGAAGGATCCACAAATTCTCCACCACACTCATAATGACGCCTTTCTACTAAAGAAATAATCATTAAATCTATATTATTATGAAAAAAGTAAAAGCAAAAGTATTCAGATTGCCTAACGGCTTTTTGGTAAAAACTTCAAAAGAAATCCGCATTTATCGTGAAAAAGACGGCCAAGTAACATTCGTTTTCAGCACTCACAATAAAGGTGGCAAAGTGCGCATAAAAGACAATGGTCTTGTAATCAGAACCAACAGCAACATCATTCTCAACCACAATGCTTATTTCTTTAACCTTAATTTAGAAAATACCAAGACTATTGAAGATGCCGGTCGTATCCGTTTCCAAAGAAACAGCGTAAGAAAATACATAAACAAATCTGTTTCAGCGTACTACAATTACGACGGCTCTCTAATACAAACCAAAAGAAACTAAATTTACACATTATTATGGAAAAAATAAAAGGATATGACTTAGGCAGCGGCAGCGGCTTTATTACAATAGATGATATAAACATTAATGTTTATACCTATAAAGGAACTGGAGGCAGTAATAATTCATGCTTTGAAAGAACATTCTTTATTTCTAAAGAAAGCGCAACTGTCCATATCAAGAAAGAAGGATTTGTAATCTCAAAATTTGATAATGGAAAATATCACCTCCACTTTTTTGACGGGCAAACCCTGCAAGCAACTTTATTGTTAAGCTATGAGACGGTTGTTAAATTCAAAAAACATTTCGTCATCGCAGGAAGCAAATACTCCCAAAGCTACTATAGCTACAACGGTACAAAGTTCAAATAACCAAAAAAACCCGGGCAGGATCTCCATCCTCCCGGGTTTTTTATTTACCTGCCATCACTGACCACCGACCCCTGCCCCTGAGCACTCACCTATTCCAATACCTCTTCCCAACATATCCATCCACACTCTCAACCCTCAAACCGCCCTTCTCAATCCAAATACTAGCACCCTTTGGCAAGTCTTGCAAAATAATCCCTTTATAAAAACAAACAACTTTAACTCCTCCCTTTTTAAGGGGAGGTTGGGTGGGGTCAAAACACTCCAAATCCAGCCAATTCTTATCAATTTTCTCACCCTTATAAATCTCTTTTAACCTATCCGCTTCCTCAGCGCTTAAAGCCCTGCTTGCAAATTTTTCCAGCCAGATTTTCTTCTCAAAACTTTTGCCCCGCGCCGGCAAAATCACCATATTTCCTGAGTTATCCTTAACCGCAATCAAACTCCCGTTCTCATTAACCATCACATCCGGCACTTCGGTCGCAAACACGCTTAAAGCTCCCAAAACAATTCCGACCCAACCCCATCTTCGCCACTGTTTCTGCCAGACGCAAAGCCAAACTCCGCCAACCGCTATCAGCGCCAAACCCCAAGCCGGCATGGATAATATCTGATAAGAAGAGCCTTCCATTCCCGCCACCCAGGCCGTGGTCTTGTTCACCAAATTAACCCCAAAGCCCGTAATTTTTAAAGCCCAAGCCTCAAGCCCCAAAGGCATCAAAATCATCGAGAGCAGAACAAAAGGCATAATAATCAACCCAATCACCGGCCCCGCCAGCAAATTTCCCAGCGTGGTATAAACCGAAATTCGGTTAAAGTGATACACGCAAAACGGCAATGTGGCCAAACTTGCCACCAAGTCCGATGCCAAAATTCCGCCAACATAAACAAAAACAATTCTCAAAAAACCGCCGCGGTTAAGAAATCGGTGAAGCGCCCCCGCATATTTTTCATAAAACGCAATCAAGCAAACCACAGCCGCAAAAGACATCTGAAAACTGGCGCCAACCAAGGCTTCCGGATAAAAAATCAAAATCACCAGCGCCGCCCAGGCAATGTTCTGCATTGAAATCGCCCGCCTAGAAACCAAAACCCCAAGCAGCACAATCGAGGTCATAATAAACGCCCGCTCAGCCGGAATCTCCGCACCCGATATCAAAAGATAAAAAGCGCTCATCAAAAACGCCAAAACCGCCGCAATTTTTTTAGTGTCACACCTAAGAGAAATCGGCGGAATCAAAACCAAAGCAAAGCGCACCAAAAAGAACATCAAACCCGCAATCATGCTCATATGCAAACCTGAAATTGATAAAAAATGCGCCAGGCCTGAATCTCGATACTGCTCAAACAGCTTTTCATTAATCGCGTTTTTATCCCCCGCCACAATCGCACTGGTAACGCTGGCTTCATCGGCCGGCAAAACCGCCTTAATTTTCAAAGCAATTTTCCGCCTTAAGCCCTGCACCCCGAAATCAAACTTCTCTCTCCAGCCGCTGCTTTCCGCGCACTGCACCTTAACCGCGCGGCTTAAAGCAAAGCCCGATGCGCTGACATTTTCAAAAAAATACTTGCGTGAAAACTGATACCCTCCAACCACCAAAGTCTTAAGCGGCTCCTTCACATCTGCCGCCAGCTCCACGCAGTCTCCGGGCTTAACATTGGTTTCTCTGGCAAGCAAAGTAATCATCACCTTGCCTTTTAAAACATTCTCATCAAAATCTTGCGGATTTTCCAAAGTCAGTCTCGGCTTTCCGCTGCGGCTGTAATCAACCGCCTTCACCTTTCCTTTAAGATACGTCTTGCCAATATTATATGTCTGATAATGCTTAGCCGTCCTGAAGGCCTGCAGCTGCGCATTGCTAAACCCCAAAATAAATATGGCCAAAGCTGCCAAAACCAAAAGCATATTATTATTAAAGCGGCAAAAATATGCCGCCAAAACCAAAAGCTCAATAAATGCTAAAGTCATCCATAGAGAGGGCTCAAAAGGCAAAAAGAAATAAAGAGCAATGCCGGCTCCAAACACCGCCGGCACGGCCGCAAACCAACGCTCTTGTTCCTCAATAAAATTATTTTTTAACCACATCATATATGCAGTCCACATTAGGCGCACATTTCTCATGTTTTGCCAAATGCAAAACCACGTTTGCGGCTTTTTCGCTCGGGGTTTGCTTGCCCATACCCAAAAGCTCTCTCACTTTCTTAAAACCTGACATCTGCTTGTCATATAAGGCATCGTGCTTCAAAAGCCCTTCCAGATAATGCTCAATATTGCCGCTCACGCAGCGCTCTTGTATAAGCTCCGGTACAATCTCGCGCCCCAATAATATGTTGGAAAGGTTCACAAACTGAATTTTCAAAACCAGCCTGGCAATAAAGGCGGACAGCGGAGAAACCCGATAAGCCACAATATGCGGAACGTTGGCAATCGCCAGTTCCAAAGCCACCGTGCCCGACGCCGCCATGGCCACGCTTGAAGCCTTAATGGCATTGTGCCGGTCTTCCTCTCCTTCAATCACACTCAAAGGCAGTTTAGAGTTCTTAACAATATCTCTAACCCTGGCTGCCACGGTCTTAACCGTCGGAATCACAAAATATAAGTGATGGTCTTTTGCATATAACCTTTCGGCTGCCGCCAAAAATATCGGCAGCAGTCTTGAAACCTCATTATGGCGCGACCCCGGCAAAACCGATACAATCTTTTTTCTGTCGCTGATATTAAACTTATCATGAAAATCTTTAACTCCGCCGGTTGCCACCGAACTCTCAATCACCGGGTGCCCCACAAAAGTCGTCTTCAGATGATAGGGTGTAAAATATTTCGGCTCTTGCGGCAGCAAAGTCAGCAAATGATCAATATATTTATACATGGTTCTGGCGCGTTTTTTCTTCCAGGCCCAAACCTGCGGCGCCACATAGTGAACCTGGGTAATGCCGAATTTTTTCTTGCGAAGCGCCTTGTGCACGCGTGAAGAAAAGCTCCAGCTGTCAATGGTCACCACCACATCCGGCTGCACTCTTGCAATATTCTCAACCGTCTGATAGATTCTGGCCAAAACCTTGGGAATACTGGGAATAACCTCTGCCAAACCCATAATCGCCAGGTCTGAAATATCAAAAAGAGAGCGCAGGCCCTCCTTTTCCATAGACTCTCCGCCCACTCCGAAAAACTGAATGCTTGCGTCCTTTTTTTTCAGGGCTTTCATCAATCTTCCGCCCAAAGCATCTCCGGAAGGTTCTCCGGCTATAAGATATATTTTCACCATTATAAATAATCCAAAGGCTCCACGCCCATAATAAACATTTTTTTATCATCTGCTAACTTTATAACTTCTTTTTCATCAACAATCAAGCCATTACGTGCATGAACCACAATTCCTCTAAGCCCGCTCTCATGCGCGTTAAGCACCGTTTTAACGCCGATTGTCGGCAAATCTATGCGCATATCCTGCTGCGGCTTCCTGATTTTTACCAAAACTCCGCCGTCTCCCTTGCGCTTATAGTTCTTGCAGCGGCGCAAAAGCTCGTCTGTTCCCTCAATGCCTTCCACTGCCAAAACAATTCCCTGCTGCACCACCACGGCCTGACCCACGTCAAGTTTGCCCAGCTCGTGCACCACGCGCATTCCGCGTTTAATGTCAAGAACCGCCTGCTTATCGGGCTTATATCTGCCCAAAACGCCTTCCTTAACCAAAATATCGGTCAAAACTTCGTGCACTCCCATAACCTTAATGCCTTCGGCTTCAATCTCCTTAACCACGGCTCTAAGCAAACCGTCGTCTCCCAAAGATTTTGCACCAACTTTGGCAAAAAACGCCGCCGTTTTCAAATCGGGAATCAAGTCAAAAAAACCCGGCCTCTTAATGGTGCCGATCATCACCACTTCTTCAACCTTTTCGGCAGAAAAAGCCTTAAAACCCGTTCCGGCCTGCCCCAGCCTAATCCACAAATGCGGAATGCCCTCGTTTACCAAAGAAGCATCGGCATTGTCTTTAATCGCCAGCACAAAAAACTCTCTGCCGATATTCTGACAATGTTCAATAAGCATGCGGGGGATGCTGCCACCTCCTGCGATTATGCCAAGTTTTTTCTGATTATTCATCAACACCTGCTATAAGAATTTTGCACTTGCCCTGAAGAGAATTTTCAATAAAGGCAATCTGTTCTTGAACCATGGCCGAGCCGGCAAATTTTGTTTTGGCGCTTGCCAATCTGGTTTCAAAGTTGTCCTCATCGCTCTTAAAAATATATTTATAAGCATTCATCACCGCGGCCAAATCTGCTTTTTCCAAACCGCTTCTCTTCAAGCCCACCAAATTAAGCCCGCGCAAATAAGCCCTGTTGCCCATTACCAAACCAAACGGAATAACGTCTCTGGCCACGCCTGAAAGTCCGCCGATCATGGCTTTGCGGCCAATATGCACACGCTGCAAAACCGCTGCGCCGCCGCCCAAAATTGCGCCGTCGTCAATATGCACATGGCCGCCAATCATCACATTGTTGGTCATAATCACGTGGTTGCCAACCACGCAGTCGTGCGCAATGTGAGAGTTAACCATAAACATGCCCTCATCACCAACAATTGTGGTCATCTGCTCTTTAGGAGTTCCGCATTGCATGGTTGCATTTTCACGAATAATGTTGTTTTTGCCGATAACAAGCCTCATGCCTTCATTAAACTCGTTGCCGTGGTCTTGCGGGCCGGCACCCAGCACTGCCCCCGGAAAAACTTTTGTTCCCTCGCCGATGGTGGTGTCGTTCATCACCGTAACGCGGGCAATAAGTTCCACATTCTCACCTATTTTGGCCTTAGATGAAATATAGCAAAACGGCCCGATTTTGGCGGTAGCGGCAATCTCGGCGCCTTTTTCAATAACTGCTGTAGGGTGGATATTGGTCATATTTTTTTCCTTAAATTTTATTAATACTAAGACTACCCTACCTTACTTTTTTTGCAATGTGAAATAACTAAAAACTAACAAATGTTTCAAAAAAAATCCCCCGATTGCTCAGGGAATTTTTTAACATACTCAGCCTACTCAACCAGCATTGCCATAAATTCGGCCTCAGACACCACAATTCCATCAACCTTTGCTTCTCCGCGGAAGGTAAAAATATTGCGGCGAACGGCAATTCTTTCCACATGCATGCGCAAAGTGTCTCCCGGCTTAACCGGCTTTCTGAACTTAACCTTCTCAATTGACATAAAGAAAACGCCTACTTTTCTCTCGGCATAATTATCTTTGGCGCAAATAACGATTGCACCTGCAGTCTGAGCCATGGCTTCAATCTGCAAAACGCCGGGCATAACCGGGTTTCCCGGAAAATGTCCTTGAAAAAATTCTTCGTTCATCGTCACGTTCTTAATGCCGACGCCTTTCTCTCCGGGAACTTCAACCTCAAGCTTATCCACCAATAAAAACGGATAACGATGCGGTATCATTTTCATAATTTCTTCAACCGGATATTTTTTAACTTCAATCATTTATTTTTCCTCATTTGTTGTTTTTTTAGGGTTTGCAGATTTCTGCAAAAATGAGACTTGTCTCATAAAATCCTTAATCGGCACCGTCGGCGTTCCCATCACAATTGCGCCGGGCTCCAAATCTCTCATCACGCCGGACTGTGAAGCAACCTGCACCTGCGAACCGATATTAAGATGGTCTGCAATGCCCACTTGTCCGCCGATTACGCAATAATCACCAACGGTGGTTGAGCCGGCAATTCCGGCTTGTCCCACAATAATGCAGCCTCTTCCCAGCTTGTCGCCGTGCGCAATCTGCACCAGATTATCAACGCGGCAACCGTCACCGATAACCGTGTCATCCAAAGCCCCGCGGTCAACGCAGCTGTTGGCACCAATCTCAACATCGTTACCGATAATCACTCTGCCCACCTGCGGAATGCGCTTATGCTGCGGGCCGACCATCATAAAACCAAATCCGTCTTGACCGATTCTGGCACCGGAAAAAACATAGCAGTTGCTGCCCATAAGGCAATATGAAACATACGCGTTAACGCCAATACGGCAGTTATTTCCTATTTTGCAGCCGTTCATAATCACCGCGCCGTGCTCAATAATGCAGTTGTCACCGATTTCAACATTTTCTCCAATCACCGCACATTCGCCGATAAAGCATCCTTTGCCGATTTTGGCATTCGGCGCAATTCTTGCTGAAGCCGCAGCATAAGCGGAAAATTCGTCGACACCGTAAAACCTGATGTTCAAATTAAGATAAGCCAGCTTAGGGTTGCCTGTGGTCAAAACCGCCACGTTCTCGGGAATCAAACCCGCAAGCTCTTCCGTTGTAATGCACGCCGAAGATTTAATTTGTTTTGCCGCTTCTTTTTTCTTCCTGTCATAAAAAAAGCAAATTTCACCCTCACCGGCTTCTTTCATATTGGCAATATCTTTAATTTTTATCTCGGCCTGTGCCGGGTTTTTCAAAACAGCTCCGCAAATCTCGGCAACCTGCTGCAAAGAAAACGGCCCATTATTTTTAAAAAAGCGCATATCTACCATATTCGGCTTCCTTTTCGTTCAATTAGACATTTTGTGAGGCTATCAAAAAGTGTAAAAGTTTGCAACCTTAAAAATTATACCTGACGCCGATATTGGTTGAAAGGCCTTCATAAACCTCGCCGGTTTCATACGCAACTTCCGAGAACAAATTCCATTGCTTGTCAAGTTTGGCATTCAAACCCAAGCTCATATCATAACCCGTGCCCTTCAAATCGCTCCTGAAGTTGCTGCCGGCATATTTTATATCTGTTCTGCCGTTCCATTCGCGGCTCAAACCAAACTCCACAAACGGCTCCAATATCATGCCGTTGTCAAGCGCTCTGTTATACCCCAGCATCAACGCCAGCCTGGTTGTAATGCTTTCGGTATATCCATAATGAATGTCATTGCCGCTTGTGGTCGTAAAACTTTTGGCTTTGGCAAAGCCGTACAAAATCTCAGCTTTCGGCTCCAATATATATTTGCTGTATTCATCCGCATTATACGCCAGTTGTCGGCCAAATTCCAAGCTCGCCGTAGTAAAGTTTCTGTCGGGGTCATAAGCAACCGCCTGCCCTATGTTGTTATAGCTGGTCGCACTCATGTCTGACCAAAATTCTCTTAAAGTGGCATCAAAAAACCAGCCCTGCCTGTGCACCCAGGTCATATATACGCCAAGGCTCGGCGTGTTGGCATGCGCCTCGCCGTGCCCTCCGGTGTTAAGACTGTTTTTAATATTGTCCGTATACAAATATCCCGCCATCAAACCGGCATAAACCTTCTGGTCGCAGTCTCCGTATATCTGCTTGTCATAGCCCGCCTCAAAACCAAACAAATTCATCCGGCTGTCAATAAACTCGTCAACTTTCAAATGCTTGGCATAACTTCTTGCCCATAATCCGTCCTTATGAGCCGGGTCATTATCCCTCAGTTCACCAATTCTCTTTCTCAACTCGTTCATGCCGGTTCTAACCATGGATAAGTGAATTGCCGGAAGGTTGGAAACCGCCTTGGCCACTCCGGTCATAACTCCGTTAGACTGCAGATACCAGTTATTGTCCGCCGCATGGTTCAAAATATATTCATATGCTCCGCTGTCAATCTTGCCGCCGACCAGCGTAAATGTTCCGGTATTGGCTGCTCCGGTTGCATCAACCACCAATATGCCGTCTGAACCGGCCGGCGTATCTGCTCCGTTTGTGCCGCTTGAAATTACGTTTAGCTGGTTTGTTCCCGAAAGCGAGCCGTTAACAACAATTTTATCCGTATTTGTGCCGTTGCCGTCAAAATAAGTGCGTAAGGTATAAACATTGCCTGAGCCGGACAAATTATCAACATTCAATGTGTTGTAACCGGTGCCGCGCAAATTAATCTGCGAATTGTTCGCCGTTAAACTCGTAATATTTGAATCGGCAGCCATATCCCATGCAGTATTGCTCATCGTTGCATTAACCGCATTAACATCCTTAAGTATGGAGCCTTTTAAATATGAATTGGCTGCAGTCAAATTACTGGTTGCTGCGTTTCCGTGCAATAATTCGCCGGCCGCACTCTCAATGCTTGAACCGTTAATTATATAACTGCCGCTGCTGCCATACGTGTTAAGAGCCAAAGCTGAAGATACCATGCTGCTGTCATTGATTGTAACCACAGACCCGCCCTCCGAGGTAACCGCAGCTCCAGAATTATCTGCCTGCACGTTCATTCTGGTAATTTCCAGCTGCGCATTATTGTCGGCCACCAAGCCAAACCCGGTATTGTTGTTAATAATCAAACTATTTCTTCCGCCGGATTTTCCTTCAATAACTATCTTGCCCCCAAGCTGAGCCCAAAACCCTGCCGCATTGCCGTTAGTCTCAACATCCATATTTCTTATGGTCAAAACCGAACCTGAGTTTTTAACAAAAGCTCCGGAACCGCTGCTGTTGCCGTTAAGAGTAAGAGAATTGGTCGTGCTGCTTGATATTTCGGCAATGGCGCCGTCTTTTATATTTATGCCGTCTGCACCGTTGTTATCAATCGCAACATTCATATTAAAGACATTAAATTCCGTTCCGGCATCGCCTATTGAAACACCTGAAGTGCCATTGCCGCTGGATGAAAGCGTGTTACTTCCATTGCCGGAAAAGTCAATGACGCCGGCTGTTAAAGCCCAAATACCGGTAGAACCATTATTATCGGCAAAAATATTATAATTGGTAGTGGAAAAATTGCTGACAGATTCGGCGCTGTACAGCCCGATACCATCGACATCGTTGTTGCTGGCTGTAATGACGTTGCTGCCTGATGCGCTGTTCAAAATCATAGAAGAACCGTGCAGATGAACGCCGCTGTCCCCGTTCTCATCGGCAGTTATGTTAACATCATGAATTTCCACCAAAGAACGATTAGGGCTGATGCCGTGACCGTTGTTGTTGCTGGCTGTCAAAGAGTGCGACCCGTCGCCAATCATTGTAAATGAAGAGCTGTAATCAACCGCCAAACCCACCCCGTTTCCGTCCAAATTCAAATTCATACCGGTAAATTTTATTTCTCCGGCATCATCAACATAAATTCCCCTGCCATTGTTGTTGGCTGTAAACGTATATCCCGGTCCGCTGAAGTTAATTTTTCTGGAAGCATCTATGCGCATGCCGGCAAAACCGGTGTTATTATTAGCAGTGGTGCTTCCGGAAAAGCTCACATCCCACGCCGGAGAATTGTTGCCGTTGCTGTATATGCCGTTAGTGCCGACGCTGCTGTAATCGGTTCCCGGTATTGCGCCCGGAGACAATATAACATATTGTGCAAATGAATCGCTGGCAAAAAACAAACACCCTATTCCGGCAAAAACCCGGAATGCCGATGATGATGGATAGTCCAAAATGTTTTTTAATTTCATGACAAAGCACTCAATAAAAAATTACAGCTATAGTGCGCATATTATACCAAATTGCTTAATAGACAATTAAAAATCCAGTCTGTCCTTAATTGGCTTATAACTTTTTCTATGCTCAGGCGTAATGCCGAATTTTTGCAAAGCCTCAATATGCGCCTTGGTGCCATATCCGGCGTTTTTCTCAAACCCGTAATGCGGATATTTAACCGCCATTTCCGCCATCATCCTGTCCCGATACACCTTTGCCATAATCGCCGCGGCTGAAATGGAAACAGACTTTGCATCACCTTTAACCACCGCTTTGCATGGAATATTAAAATTTTTCGGCACCATATTGCCGTCGACAATCACTGCCCCGGGTTTAACCTTAAGCTTGTCATAAGCCCGCTTCATTGCCAAAAAGGTGGCGTTTAAAATGTTCATCTCATCAATCTCGGAAGCGCTGGCCTGACCGATGCCGATGGCAACTTTGCCGGCCTTTTCCTCCTCCCGTAACAGATTATATAATTTTTCCCGCTTTTTGGCAGAAAGCTTTTTAGAATCATCCAAATTTTTTAATAAACCGGCATCAAGGTTCTTATCCAAAACCACCACCGCGCCGGCCACCACCGGCCCCACCCAAGGGCCGCGCCCGGCTTCATCAATCCCGGCAACAAGCAAAGAATATTCATTTTCAATCTCAAAATTCGGCATGGCTAAACTCGCATCCGCAATATTCCTGATTATAAAGCTCCAACTCCAAACGCAAAGCGTTTCTTCTCTCCTGCATTCCGCCTTTGCGCCCCTCAATCTCCGCATATGGAAAAGACGTTTCCTCCGAGGCCTTTTGCGCAGCCTCGTTCACCTGGTCCAAATCCTTAAAACGCGAAACCCCAAGCACCGAGGCAACGGCATCAAACCCATTGGCCTTGGCATATTCCATAGCTTTTTTCAAACGCATATAAAAACACCTGCTGCAGCGTTTGCCACGCTCCGGCTCATTTTCCAAACCCTTAACCGCTTCCAGCCACTCGTCATGGTTATAAGCAAACTCCACAAGCGGCACGCCATAAACTTCACAGACTCTTTTATTTTCTTCAAGTCTCTTAAAATATTCCCCTTCCGGAAAAATATTCGGATTATAAAACGCCACCGCAAATTCGGCCTTCTCTGCAGCCATTTTTTCAACCACCGCACAAGAACAAGGCGCACAACAAGAAAGCAGCAATATCTTTTGTTTTTTAGCCATAAGCACTCCTAATAATCACGTGCTTAAACCACTTTTCCTGAAAGGCGGTTTTTTCCTCAATTTCCCCATCTGAAAAGCTCATGCCGTCGGGCACCGCCACCAGCTTGTCATCGTTATCATCAGTGCGATGAATGGCCGCAATCACCCGCCCCTCAAACTCATCCAAAGGCTCATCAACCCCCATCACATAAACATCCAGCTCTTCACCATCACCGGAAACCGTGTTTGGCACAAACCCATAATTCAGCTCATAAACAAACCCATGCTTAGGGTGCTTGCTCCCCAAAGGCCTATCCATCTTAACCTTAACCATTTTTCCAATATACTGCCGCGCCGACATTTATAGCTCCCAAATCATAAATTTTCAATTTCCAATATCTTCCTTAGCGGATACAATATGGCGGAAAACATAAAAAGCACAATAAGCATTG
>JAVBOV010000077.1:0-6388 GCA_031550205.1 Alphaproteobacteria bacterium | reverse complement strand
AAGGTTTTATTTTTGGATAGCAAATGGAAGCTGATTGGCGAAGAAATTCAGCAGCGCGGCACGGTTGACCAAGTGGCGGTGCACCCCAGAGAAATTGTTAAGGGAGCGGTGCTGAAAGGCGCTTCGGCGATTATTTTGGCGCATAATCACCCTTCAGGCGATGTTACGCCTTCAAAGGCCGACATTGAGATTACCAAAAAAATTAACAGCTCGCTTGAGGATATGGGCATTAAACTGGTTGATCACGTGGTGATTTCTAAAAAGGATTATTGGTCGTTTAAGGATCATCATATTATTTAAGAGGATATGTTTTGGATGGGACACTGCGTCAAGATTATCCATATGCAGACGGAACCTTTGGAGATATTATGGTGTTTTCAAAGCTGAAAAGCGAGTGGAAAGATTAAAAATTGACTTTAAAAGCGAGACACCTGCCGTGAAGGCAGGTGTCTTGTTAAATGGCGATCCCGAGACGATTACTCTCACTTTGTTCGAGTTGCACTGCGCTCGCTCCCCGACCACTTGGAAGTGGTCAGGTCACCGGCATACTCGCGTCTGCCTCTCGCTTGTAGTCAAACGTCTTTCTTCAGACGTTCGAACCATCTCGGATATATTTATTTAACAAAAAACCTGCCGTGAAGGCAGGTGTCTTGTTAAATGGCGATCCCGAGACGATTCGAACGTCTGACCTACAGCTTAGAAGGCTGTTGCTCTATCCAGCTGAGCTACGGGACCTTAAACTTAAATGAAAAAAGCCACAAAGTGGCTTTGGTCGGGGCAGCAGGATTTGAACCCACGGCATCTTGCTCCCAAAGCAAGCGTTCTACCAGGCTGAACTATGCCCCGTTCAACAAAAAGCTTTATAAAATAAATTAGTTTAATTTGCAAGTACTTTTTATATATTTTTTACGGATGCTTAGTTTTCCACAATATCTATTTTGAGCTTTAGATAGTTAGTTTTTTCTTATATTATGTCTGAAATATGTGGAGACGTCTATGAACGACAAGAAAGAAGATTTAGATACCGGATTGGCCTGTTTTGCGATTGCGGCCAATTTTTTTGAAAAACCGGTTTCCGTTGAACAGATTAAGCATAAATATGACCGGCAAAACTCTTTTTTTGAAGAGCATGAGCTTTTGAGTTTGGCAAAAGAGTTTTCTCTGAAAGCAAAATTTGTGAAAAGCGGGTGGGAAAAGATTTCCAAGACCGAGCTGCCGGCAATTGCCCAGGATAAGGAAGGGAAATATTTTATATTGGGCAAGGCTGCCGAAGACAAGGTTTTGATTCAGGATCCGACGGATAATAAACCGCAGATATTGTCTAAAGAAGAGTTTTTAAACCGCTGGAACGGGCGGCTTTTACTTTTAACTTCGCGCGAATTTATAAACGGAAAAAACCGCAAATTTGATATTTCATGGTTTATTCCGGCATTGGTGAAATATCGCAAAATATTCGGCGAGGTTATTTTGGCGTCTTTCTTTTTGCAGCTTTTTGCGTTGGTTTCGCCGCTTTTGTTTCAGGTTGTGGTAGATAAGGTTCTGGTTAACCGCGGTCTTTCAAGCCTTGATGTTTTGATGATTGCGCTGATTTTTATTACCATGTTTGAAACAATGCTAGGCGGCCTGCGCACATATATATTCTCTCACACCACCACCAGGGTTGATGTGGAGCTTGGGGCAAGTTTGTTTAAGCATTTGGTGAAGCTGCCGATGGCATATTTTGGAGTGCGCAAGGTCGGCGAAACCGTGGCACGCGTGCATGAACTGGAAAATATCAGAAATTTTTTAACCGGTTCGGCGTTGACCTTGATTATAGATTTGTTTTTTACACTGGTCTTTTTTACGGTGATGTTTTTTTATTCTCCGACTTTAACGCTTTTGGTGCTTTGCTCCATTCCGTTTTATGTGGTGCTTTCCATATTTTTTTCGCCGATTTTACGTTCGAGAATTGAAGAAAAATTTCGCCGCGGAGCAGAAAACCAGTGCTTTTTGGTGGAAGCTGTTTCAGGGGTTGAAACGGTTAAGTCGCTTTCGGTTGAACCGCAAATGCAGCGCCGCTGGGAAGAGCAGTTGTCTGGTTATGTCGGCTCCACTTTCAGGGCTTCTCATATTAATAATGTGGCGGGGCAATTGGTGCAATTTGTGCAAAAGATTACGCTGGCGCTGGTGTTGTGGATTGGGGCAACATTGGTGATGAAAGGTGAAATTACCATCGGGCAGTTGATTGCGTTTAATATGCTTTCAGGCAGAGTTACTCAGCCGATTTTGCGTCTTTCTCAGTTGTGGCAGAACTTTCAGCAGGCCAGAGTTTCAATGGAAAAATTGGGCGATGTGCTAAACACGCCGTCTGAGGTTTCATCTACGGTGTCAAAAGGATCAATGCCCGCAATTAAGGGAGAGGTTGAGTTTAAGGATGTGTCTTTTCGATATATTCCCGGCGGTGCGGAGGTTATCAAAAAAATGAATTTTAAGGTAAAACCCGGGCAGAAAATCGGCTTTGTGGGGCCTTCCGGTTCAGGAAAATCTACGGTGACGAAACTTATTCAGAGGTTATATGTTCCCGAATGCGGCAAGATTTTGGTTGACGGCATAGATATATCGTCGGTTGATACTTCTTGGTTGCGTCGTCAAATTGGGGTGGTTTTGCAGGAAAACTTTTTGTTCAGCAAATCGATTAGAGAAAATATTGCGCTGACCAATCCGGCAATTTCTTTGGAAAAGGTGATGGACGCCGCAAAGCTTGCCGGAGCGCACGATTTTATTACGGAGCTTAAGGATGGATATGACACGGTGATTGAGGAGCGCGGTTCTTCACTTTCAGGCGGGCAGCGGCAGCGAATTGCCATTGCCAGGGCTTTGGTTAATAATCCGCGCGTTTTGATTTTTGATGAGGCCACGTCGGCGCTTGATTATGAATCTGAACGGATTATTCAGGAGAATATGAAGTCAATTTGCCAAAACCGCACAGTATTTATTATTGCGCACAGACTCTCAACAGTGAGAGAATGCGATGAGATTATTACAATTGAAAAGGGCGAAATTACAGAGATTGGAAACCACAAGGAACTTTTGGCAAAGGACGGCAGGTATGCCAAATTGTGGAATGCTCAAACTTCGCCTGCGGCAGGAGATGCGGCATGAGAGAAACTTTGAAACGTTATTGGGAAATTGTCAGAACGGCTTTGCTGCAGGAAAAACAAGAGCAAAACGTTAGGCTGAAATCTATGGGGCGGGCTGAAAAGGAATTTCTTCCTGCAGCGCTTGCAGTTATCGAAACTCCTCCGTCTTCAACGGCGCGCATTCTAAATTATCTGATTATGACAATGTTTGCGGTGTTCATTTTGTGGGCATGTTTGGGAAAAATGGATATTATTGCCACAGCCGTCGGCAAGCTGATTCCGGCTTCTAATGTTAAGACCATTCAGACTTTGGTTGATAGCGAGATTGAGGAAATTTATGTTGAAGAAGGCCAATATGTGGTGGAAGGGCAGGAGTTGATTAAGTTTAACCAGACCGAGGTTGCCGCCAACATCAGCCGCATTGAAAACGAGATTGTAGCCTTGGAAATGGCCAACGCGCGATTGGAAGCTTTGTTAACCACCAGTCCAAAGGAAAATTTTATATATGATGAAAGCATTGACAAACACTTGATTAAAATTCATACAAATTTGTTAAATTCGCAAATTTCCGAATATAATGCTAGGATAAATGTCTTAAGCGGTAACATTGAAAAGGCCAAAAAAGCAAAACTTACTACGCAGGCAGAAGTGAACAGGCTTAGCAAGATTATTCCATCAATGGAAGAGAGGCTTTCTAAAAAACGCCAACTGGCTGAACAAGGTTTACTTGCCAGGCTTACGTTTATGGAGCAAGAGGAGCAGTTTACCAACGTGGTGGAAGAGCGCAACATTCAGACAAAAAAAGTGGGAGAGATTGAGCAAGAGGTTTTGTCTTTGCAAAACGAGCTGGAGAGTTATAAGGCTGCTTTTCAAAAACAGGTGTCGGAAGAATATACGGCTAATAAGGAAAAATTGATATCATATGAACATGAGATGACAAAGTATCAGGAGGCTTTAAAAAGAACGGTGGTTAAGGCTCCGATTGAGGGTTATGTGCAGCAGCTGGTTTATCATACCAAGGGAGGAATTATTGAAAGCGCTAAGCCGATTATGAACATTGTGCCGAAGGATTTTTTGCTTGAGGCAGAGGTGATGGTTTTGAACAAAGACATTGGTTTTGTTCATTCGGAGCAGAAAGTTGAGGTTAAAATCGACAGCTTTCCGTTCACGAAATATGGCACAATTAAAGGTGTGGTTAGGAATATTTCCGGCGATGCGGTTAAAGACGAAAAACTGGGCTTGGTTTATAATGCCAGACTTACATTATTAGAGAATAGGATTAAAGCAGACAGCGAAGAGGTTGTGCTGAAGCCCGGCATGAGCGTTACGGCCGAGATAAAGACCGGTAAGCGCAGGGTGATTGAATATTTGCTTTCTCCGGTGATGAAATATATGAACGAGAGCATGAGGGAGAGGTAGAGGTGATAATATTTAATAATGCAATTGTTAAGTGTGGTTGCGGTTGGTATTACGGGGATAATGATATTGATGCGGGAGATGGTTCGGACAGCATTGACATCGGCAAAGGCAGCAGTGTTGTTGATTTGGGCAAGGACAACGACCGCGACTGGTTGTATATAGACGGTGCGGCCGGCGATGTGACGATTGTTAAAAATGCGACTAAAAACGATATTATTTATGTTAGCTGGGCGAAACTAAGAACCGTTGAAGGGCGCGATGTTATTTATCATGGCAGCAACGGCAGTAAAGTTATTTTGAAGGATTATATTCCTGAAGAAGAAAATCCAGATGGCGATGGTAATAACGGAACGCCGCTTGGCGACGGAGATTTGCCGATTGTGGCAGACCACAGGGGCTGGCCTTATAAAGAAATTCCGGGAAAAGGTTTGTTTCCGATGTGTCCGGTTGGCGAGGTGCCGACATTATTTCGATGTGTGGCTGCGAATGATTTTGATTGTGGTGTTGGCGGTCAAGAAATTAAGTTAGCGGTATAGAACTTTAGGGTATGTTAATAAAATTTGATTTTTATTTAAATGTAATATTAGCTTGATACTATTGACCCAATGTTTATTGGGTTTTTTTGTGTGAGGAAGAGATGAAAAAAGAAAAAAATAAAAAAAGTAAGAAAGAGCTTGAGAAGGTGGAGAGAGAGAGAGAGGTATATAATAATAGTCAAGCGGTGAGTACAGGAGTAAAAATAGGAAGCGTAATTTTCTTTACCTTACTATTGATTGCTAATACTCTATGGTTATATGGAGTTACGGACGGAAAGCCTTTTGTAAATTGCTATGCAAGTGAGTGTAAGGAGCATTTAGTAAAAACTATATGTTTTATAGTAGTATCTTTTACAACTGTGTTTGTGGGGATGTTTCATATGTATAAAAGGTATGGCAAGATGAATGTGTTGAACAATATTTATGGGTACCTGTTTTTTTTAGTATTTTTTATTATCGCTATTTTTGTGTATGGCATAGCCCAATATGTAGAAACAGTGAGTGGTCTATATAAATTACTTTTGGTGTTCCTTATGTCATCCGTTTCCATATATGTATATATTCCTATTGTTGGAATTATAATTGTTTTTTTTCCGAATGAAACCTCTAGGGAGATGAAGCTAAAGAAAAGGACGTCATTTCTCTTGGCTTTATTCTTTATACTTTCAATGTTGAACTTTCTATATATTAACTATTAATTAGAGGGATAAAAGATATGACTGTGAGCTATGAATTAAGGGTACATGTTAGAGATGTGACGTTAGCAGAAAATGGTTTTGGAGATGTAGGCAATCATACTGGTTATGATTTAATTATAACACATGAAGATGGTAGCAGGACTATACAATATATAGATTTGTATAAAGATGGTGGAAATATCAATTTTTATATTAGTAATGAAATACTTGCTCATGAGTATACTATCACCGAAGGAAATCAAACCAGAAGCGTAGTTTGGGGCGAAACTACTTTTCAAAATAATGCATCAATAGCTACTACTGAAAATTATTTAAAAAGCTATAAAGCAGATGCTGTCAGATTATTAACTGGCTCAAGTGCGCTTAATGCTTTTAATAAAATCAAGCTGGAAGCAAGTATTTTGAGTCAGCTATCTAGTAAGCTTGATTATAATCCGATGTACAGGAACTGCAACACATGCACAAATTATTTTGCTCAAAAATATTTAGGTGGTGCAAATGTATTTTCTCAAGTGCCATATGGTATATATCAGGGGTGGTATGACCCATTTTATAATTCCAATTCTTTAAATGAAACCGATGTTACTATAAAAAAAGTTGATGATTTATTAAATAA
>JAVBOV010000038.1:0-27164 GCA_031550205.1 Alphaproteobacteria bacterium | reverse complement strand
GAGTAACTGTGTTATGAGTCAATCTTTTTTTCAAACAACATCTTGAGCTATTGAGTTTAAATGTATTAGTATTTTTCGCATACATGCGATTATCGCTACCTTTGCAGGCTTACCATTTTTTCTTAATCTTTGGTAATAAGTGCTAACAACACCATTACACCTTATAGCACTGATTACAGCCATATATAAAGCATTTCTAACGACTATTCTACCAAATCGAATATGTCGTTGCCCTCTCATCTTTCCACTATCGCAATTCATAGGAGCAACCCCCACTAAAGCAGCTATCTGCCTTCTGTCTACATGCCCTAACTCAGGCAAATCTGCCAGCAAAACACTTGCGCTAACAAATCCTACACCTTTAACCGCAATAAACTTATTAAATAAATTTTTGTATTTATCATGAGAGTTAATAAAATGTTTTATAAGTAAATCAATTCTCTTTAGCTGTTTTTTATATAAAAGAATAGACGCTTTTGCTTGCTTTAAGGCTATTTTGCAAGACGGTTTTTCTAAATGGTTTTTTTCAATTGTAATTATGTCAGTAATTTGCCTGTGTCTGACTACCAAATCTTTTAACTCAAAATGATCATCAGGTAATTCTATCTTCTTATTAAGTGGCATAATCAAGCCAAATTCAGCGATAATTTTTGCATCAATCTTATCGGTTTTTGCTAAAGCTCCACGAGCTTGAGCAAATTTCCTTACATATCTTGGGTTTACCACAAAGATTTTACATTTTTTAGATAACAAAAATTTTTCTAAGGCTCGATGATAGGAGCCGGTGTCCTCCATAATAATTCTTATATTCGGCACTGCTAGTATTGTCTTGAAAAACTCTTTGAATCCCAATATGTTGTTTGGAAACACAAGATGTTTATCAATATAAGGTAAGTAAGTGTCAAATTTGGCCTTTGACACATCAATTCCAATTGTTGTATAATCCATTTGTTCCTCCTTGTATGCGAGCTCAATGGCTCATTTAACTGTTCGAAAAAAGGGACATATGGTCGGGTTTCTAACTCTCAGACGAGCTTAAAACTCAGAGCAAGGCTCGAAATCTCCGACCACCACAAGAGGTGTTGCAACACCTCTTGTGGTCATTCTAGCAAATTATGCTGCAAATGATAGATGTATTATACAAGGAGCAAGGCGTATGGTATGTGATTTTTAAGGTCGGGAAAGAGATTTTCCGGCCTTTTTTGTTGGGTAAGGATGGTTGGTTTGAACCCCTCACCCCAACCCTCTCCCGCAAGGGGAGAGGTGGTATAAGGTTAATTTTAAATTAATTTGAGTCTATGGTTTTGTCTAATTTAAAAGGAATCGAGGGGTGTTTTTAAAAAAGCGGGCGAATCGGCGGATTGACTCAATTAGAGTCGGGGTAAGGGCTTTAAAAGAAAAAATATTGTTTTTTTTGAAGAAAATGCTTGCAATGTATGTTTGTCTATGTTACAAAGTCCGCATCAGAAACCATTTGTTTCTATAACAATTCTAACGAATTTGGAAACGAGAAGTCTGGGATTTGATATAAAATATAACATAATACCAAGGGCTTAGAGCCATGTATTATGGGTTTAACTTGTAGGTGGTAGAATGGCGCCAAGTGCTGTTTTTTGCCGCCTAGTTATATTAGGAAAAATGTTTAACATGGATACACAAAATATTAGAATTCGCCTTAAGGCTTTTGATTATCGTCTGCTTGACCTTTCTACCAAAGAAATTGTCAGCACCGCCAAAAGAACAGGGGCAGACGTTAGAGGACCAATTCCTCTACCGACTCAAATTGAGAAGTTTACGGTTAACCGTTCTCCTCACGTAGATAAAAAATCTCGCGAGCAGTTTGAAATCCGTACTCATAAGAGACTTCTTGATATCGTTAATCCTACTCCGCAAACTGTTGATGCTCTGATGAAATTGGACTTGGCAGCCGGCGTTAATGTAGAGATAAAATTATAATTCTTTGTTATTCGGGCTTTATATAAAAGCCCGGGTGTGCCGAAGGGCAGATCCTGAAACGAGTTCAGGATGACGAGGAAAAAAAATTAAAACCAATGTTGGCTTTTTATTTTCAGGAGATCCTGAAACAAGTTCAGGATGACGGAGAGTTGAGAGGTCAACCAATTGAAAAGGACAAATAATATAATGCGTACTGGTTTAATCGCAAAAAAACTTGGAATGTCCCGCCTGTTTGAGGCAGACGGAACTCACGTGCCGGTTACTGTTCTTGCTGTTGACAGCCTTAAGGTTGTTGATGTGAGAACAATGGACAGGGATGGTTATTTGGCTGTGCAGCTTGCCACAGGC
Source organism: Alphaproteobacteria bacterium (assembly GCA_031550205.1). Taxonomy (GTDB): domain Bacteria; phylum Pseudomonadota; class Alphaproteobacteria; order RF32; family CAG-239; genus JAVBOV01. The sequence goes on along the minus strand of JAVBOV010000038.1, from coordinate 24,860 downwards.
GCTGCAAAAGCCAACAGAGTTTCAAAACCCTTGAAAGGACATTTTGCCAAGGCAAACATTGAGCCGATGAAAAAACTTGCAGAGTTCAGAGTTACTGAAGACTGCCTGCTTTCTGTCGGCGATGAATTATCTGTAGAACATTTTGTTAAAGGACAATATGTGGACGTGGCAAGCAACTCTAAAGGCAAGGGGTTCGCCGGTGCAATGAAACGTCATAATTTTGCGGGTTTGGAGGCATCTCACGGTGTTTCCGTTTCTCACCGCTCACACGGTTCTACAGGACAAAGACAAGACCCGGGTAAGGTATTTAAGGGCAAAAAAATGGCCGGACACATGGGCGATGAGCGCGTCAGCGTTCAGAACCTTAAGGTTGTGGCCGTGGATGGAAGCAAAGGTTTGCTGTTTGTTAAAGGCGGCGTGCCGGGCGGTGAAAACGCTTGGGTATATGTTACCGATGCGGTTAAAATTCCTTCCAAAGCTCCATTGCCGAAACCTGCCGGTTTAAAAGCTAAAGCTCAAAAAGTTGAAGCAGTTGCTGCCGAAGTTGCTGAGCCTGTTGCTGAAGTTAAGGAATAACGGTTATGAAACTTAATGTAATAAATTTAGAAAACAAAAATGTGGGTTCGATTGAACTTCCCGAGACCATTTTCGGCTTGGAAGTCAGAGCAGACATTTTACACCGCGTTGTAAACTGGCAGCTGGCCCGTTTGCAGTCCGGCAACCACAAGACCAAAGGTCGTTCTGAAGTTGCGCTTACGCCAAAAAAGCCTTTTAATCAAAAGGGCGGCGGCAGAGCTCGTCAGGGTTCTCGCAAGGGGCCTCAGTTCAGAAAGGGCGGTATTGCGTTCGGACCGGTGGTGAGAGATCATTCTCATGAGCTTACTAAGAAGTTTAGAAAGCTCGGTTTGAAAACGGCTTTGTCAAGCAAAGCTAAAGAGGGAACCCTTGTTATTGTTGATGAAGCAAAATTAAGCGCTCCGAAAACCAAAGATTTGAAAGAAAAATTGGTTAAGTGCGGTCTTAATAACTCTTTGTTCATTGACGGCAAGGAAGTTGATTTGAACTTTGCATTGGCTTCCCGCAACATTATCGGCGTTAATGTATTGCCGAGCGTGGGTGCCAATGTTTATGACATCTTAAGGGCTGAAAAGTTGGTGTTGACCAAAGATGCAGTTAAGTGCTTGGAGGAGAGATTAAATGGCTAAGAAATCTTTGAAAAAAGCAGCAGATGTAACTGCAAAAATGTATGATACATTAACTCGCCCGGTAATTACCGAAAAATCTATGCTTTGTCAGGAAGCCGGAAAGGTTACTTTCAAAGTGCCTTCTTGGGCGACCAAAGAAGACGTTAAAAAAGCCGTTGAGGCCATTTTTAGCGTGAAGGTTACTAAGGTGAATACCATTTGCCAGCAGGGAAAAGAAAAACGCTTTAAGGGTTATGTCGGAAATCGTTCCGATTATAAAAAAGCCCTGGTTAGCCTTGCTGATGGTCAAAACATTGATGTTACAACAGGAATTTAAGCTATGGCATTAAAAACATTTAAGCCTGTTACTCCCGGTATGCGCCAGCTGGTGATCGTTGATCGATCAGAGCTTTATAAGGGTCAGCCGGAAAAGAGTTTGACAGTCGGTTTAAACAAGACTGGCGGGCGCGATAACTTCGGACACGTTACAAGTCGTAGAATTGGCGGCGGACACAAGAGAAAGCTGCGCATTATTGACTTTAAGCGTAATAAATTTGATCAGGAAGCTAAGGTTGAGAGAATCGAATATGATCCTAACCGTTCGGCCTTTATTGCTTTAATCAGCTATAAAGACGGCGAAAAGGCTTATATTTTGGCTCCGCAGAGGCTCAAAGCCGGCGATAAGGTTATATCTTCCGACAAGGCAGATATTAAACCGGGAAACGCCATGCCTTTGAAGAACATGCCGGTCGGCACAATTATTCATAACGTTGAAATGAAAGCCGGAAAGGGCGGACAATTGGTTCGTTCGGCAGGCTGTTATGCTCAACTGGTGGGTAAAGATGCCGGTTATGCTCAGCTGAAGCTGAGCTCGGGCGAGCTTCGTCTCGTTCGCGAGGAATGTTTGGCAACCGTCGGTGCGGTTTCTAATCCTGACAACCAGAACAAGTCTCTTGGTAAAGCAGGACGCACCCGCTGGATGGGCTTTAGGCCGGTATCCCGCGGCGTGGCCATGAACCCGGTTGATCACCCGCACGGCGGCGGCGAAGGCCGCACATCAGGCGGACGCCACCCGGTTACTCCATGGGGCGTTCCTACCAAGGGCTACAAGACTCGTACTAACAAAAGGACGGATAAATTCATTATGAGAAGCCGTCATGACAACAAAAAGAAATAAGGAGAAAGCAAGATGACACGTTCCGTATGGAAAGGCCCGTTTGTTGACGGCTATCTTCTGAAGAAGGCTGATAAGTCAAAAGCTTCCGGTCGTAATGAAGTGATTAAAACCTGGTCAAGACGTTCTACCATGCTGCCGCAGTTTGTGGGTTTGACCTTCGGTGTTCACAACGGACACAAGTTTGTGCCGGTTTTGGTGACCGAAGAAATGGTGGGACATAAGTTTGGTGAATTTGCACCGACCCGCACTTATTATGGCCATGCGTCAGATAAGAAGGCCAAAAGGAGTGAGGCATAATGGAAAAGAAAACTGAAACTAAAGTAAAGGCCAAAGCTAAGACCGAAGTTAAATCTGAAGTTAAAGCCAAAGCTGAAACTAAGGTGAAAAAGGAAACTGTTGCCGAAGGACGCTTGGTTAAAGCTATCGGCAATTCTATCCGCACTTCTCCTCGCAAGCTTAATTTGGTTGCGCAATCAATTCGCGGATTGTCTGTTGCAGCCGCTCTTGCCGAGCTCACTTTCTCCAGAAAAAGAATTGCAAATGCAGTGAAGGAAGTTGTTCAATCTGCAGTTGCCAATGCCGAGAATAATTGTGGGCTGAACATTGATAAGCTTTATATTAAGGAAGCATATGTCGGCAAAGGTTTGGTTATGAAACGCATGCACGCTCGAGGCAGAGGAAGAGGGGCAAGAGTTTTGAAGCCTTTCTCTAATTTGACCGTTGTTGTAACAGAGCGTCAAGGAGCAAAATAATGGGACAGAAAGTAAATCCGACAGGTCTTCGTTTGGGAGTTAACCGTACTTGGGACTCTCGCTGGTATGCAGACGACAAGTTTACAGATTACCTTCATGAAGACTTGAAGATTAGAGAATATCTAAAAGAAAAATTGGCTCAGGCCGGAATTAGCCGCATTGTGATTGAACGTCCGGCTAAAAAGGCCAGAGTTACCATTCACTCTGCAAGACCGGGTGTGGTTATTGGCAAAAAAGGCCAGGATATTGAGATGTTGAAAAAAGGAATTCAGAAGATTACGGATTGCGAAGTTCAACTGAATATTTTGGAAGTTAGAAAGCCGGAGCTTGATTCACAGCTGGTTGCAGATGCCGTGGCTCAGCAATTGGAAAGACGCGTTGCTTTTCGCCGCGCCATGAAGCGCGTTATGCAATCTGCACTGCGTTTGGGTGCCGAAGGCATTAAGGTTAGCTGTTCAGGCCGTTTGGCCGGTGCGGAAATTGCCAGAACCGAGCATTATCGCGAGGGCAGAGTTCCTTTGCACACGCTTCGTGCAGATATTGATTATGCCACATCTACAGCTCACACCACTTACGGTGCTATCGGCGTTAAGGTTTGGATCTATAAGGGCGAAATTATGGCTCATGATCCTATGGCGCAAGATAAGAAGCTGGCAGAGCAGAAATAAGGATAAGTAAAAATGTTAAGTCCAAAAAGATTAAAGTTCCGCAAGCAGCATAAAGGCCGCATTCACGGCAATGCTAAAGGTGGAATGAACTTAGATTTTGGTACATATGGATTGAAGGCCATGCAGCCGGAGCGTATTACTGCGCGCCAGATTGAAGCTGCCCGCCGCGCCATTACGCGCGAAATGAAAAGAGCCGGAAGAGTATGGATCAGAATTTTCCCTGACGTGCCTGTGTCTGATAAACCGGCAGAGGTTCGCATGGGTAAAGGTAAGGGTTCTCCAGAATATTGGGCAGCAAGGGTAAAACCGGGCCGCATTATGTTCGAGTTGGAAGGTGTTGATGAGGCTACGGCTCGTGCAGCTTTGGCTTTGGGTGCTGCAAAGCTTCCTATCAAAACCAAATTTGTTCAACGTCTGAACTGCAATAAGGGAGAAGCATAATGGCAAAAGTAAAGACAAAGGATTTCAGAGCGATGAGTTTAGATGAGTTGGAAGCCAAATTGCTTGCAAACAAAAAAGAGCAGTTTAATCTTCGCGTGCAACAGTCTACCGGTCAATTGCAGAACACCGCAATGATGAGAAAAGTTCGTCGTGAAATTGCCAAAATCAACACGCTCATCACTGAGCTTAAGAAGAAACAATAGGAGAAAAAATATGCCTAAAAGAATTCTTCAAGGTGTTGTTGTCAGCGATAAGCAGGATAAAACCGTCGTGGTCAGAGTAGAGCGTCAGGTTATGCACCCTGTTTACAGAAAGTTCATCAAAAAGAGCAAAAAATATTCTGCTCATGATGAAAATAATCAGTTCAAAGTTGGTGACCAGGTTTCGATTATTGAGTCTAAGCCGATTTCTAAGACCAAGGCGTGGACTGTTGTTTTACCTGATAACACCAAGTAAGGAAGGAAAAAAACATGATACAAATGCAAACCAACCTGGATGTTGCCGATAATTCAGGAGCACGTCAGGTGCAGTGCATTAAGGTTCTTGGCGGGTCCAAGAGAATGCACGCTGAGGTGGGCGATGTGATTGTGGTGTCTATTAAAGATGCCATGCCGAAGGGACGCGTTAAGAAAGGCGACGTTCACAAGGCGGTAATCGTTCGCACAGCCAGCGATATCAGACGCAAAGACGGGTCTGTTATCCGCTTTGATAATAATGCTGCAGTTCTGATTAATAAAGACGGCGAGCCAATCGGCACCCGTATTTTCGGACCTGTTACCAGAGAATTGCGCGCAAAGAAATTTATGAAAATAATTTCTCTTGCTCCGGAGGTTTTATAATATGACCAAAATGAAGATTAAAAAAGGTGACCAAGTTATTGTCCGCTCAGGCGACGATAAAGGTAAAACCGGCGAAGTTATTAAGGCCATGCCGAAGGAAGGCAAAGTTGTGGTGCAAGGCGTTAATATGATTAAACGTCACCAGAAACCATCTCAGACCAACCCGGGAGGCATTATTTCCCGCGAGGCTGCGATTAATGTTTCCAAAGTGGCAGTGGTTGATCCCAAAACCGGAAAAGCTACCAGAATTTCTTATAAGCTTGAAAAGGGCAAGAAAGTTCGTATGGCAGTTAAGTCCGGCGAGATAATTGGCAAGTAGGAGAATATTTATGACAAACTTTAAGAAAATGTATAATGAGGTCATAAAGAAATCTTTGACTGAGAAATTCGGATATAAGAATTCTCATGAAGTTCCTAAATTGACCAAAATTGTTTTGAATATGGGTGTAGGCGACGCCGTAACCGATAAGAAAAAACTTACTAATGCCGTGGATGAGCTGACCGCAATTGCCGGACAAAAGCCGGTGGTTACCAAAGCCCGCAAGTCCATTGCCACCTTTAAGCTTAGAGACGGCATGCCGATCGGCTGCAAAGTTACTTTGCGTTCAGACAGAATGTATGAGTTTTTGGAGAGAATGGTTAACATGGCTCTTCCCCGCATCAGAGACTTTCACGGTATTACCGGCAAGAACTTTGACGGTAAGGGAAACTTTGCTTTCGGCATTAAAGAACAGGTTATTTTTCCTGAGATTAACTTTGATAAAGTTGAGACCGTAAGGGGAATGGATATTGTAATCTGCACAACTGCAAAAACCGACGAAGAAGCCAAGGCTTTGTTAATCGGCTTTAATATGCCTATCAAGAATTAAGGGAGATAGTAAATGTCAAAGACAAGTTCAGTTTACAGAAACTTGAAAAGAGCTAATCTGGCGAAGAAGTTTGAAAATCGCCGCAATAAGCTCAAAGAGATCGTTATGGATAGAAATGTTTCTCCTGAAGAAAGATTCCAGGCGACTTTAAAATTGGCTGCACTGCCCCGCAATTCTGCAAAAAACAGGTTTAGAAACCGTTGCAAGATTACCGGTCGTGCGCGTAGTTATTACAGGAAATTCGGATTAGGCCGCGTTGAGTTGAGAGACATGGCGTCGTTCGGCGAAATTCCTGGTTTATTGAAATCAAGCTGGTAGGAGATTTTAGATATGTCTATGTCTGATCCTTTGGGCGATATGCTCACACGCATTAGAAACGCCCAGCGAGCTAAGAAAAATGAAGTTACGACTCCAGCTTCTCGCTTGCGTGAAAATGTTTTAGAGGTTCTGAAGAAAGAAGGTTATATTGCGGGATTTGAAAAAGTTTCCGTAAGAGCCGGAATTGAAGAGCTTAATATTAAGTTGAAGTATCATGAAGGTGCTTCAGTAATTACAAAAATTTACCGTGTGTCAACACCGGGCAGAAGAGTGTACTCAGGCGTACAGGATTTGCCCCGCGTTTATAACGGCCTTGGAATTTCCATCATCTCCACGCCTCAGGGTGTGATGAGCGATCATGATGCCAGAAAAGCCAATGTCGGCGGCGAAATTTTGTGCCAGGTATTTTAGGGAGGTAACAAGATGTCAAGAGTTGGAAAATATCCTGTTGCCGTTCCAAGCGGCGTTACAGTTGCAATCAACGGCAATAAGGTGTCTGTTAAAGGTAAGTTGGGAGAACTCTCAACCGTTGTCGACACGTCTCATCTGTCGTTGAAACTGGAAGATAACAAAGTGGTGGTTACCCCGTTGTCCGAGAGCAAAGAAGCAAGAACTTTGTGGGGAACAACCAGAGCCAATATCAATACCCTGGTTAAGGGTGTCAGCGAAGGTTTTAAGAAAGATCTTGAATTAGTCGGCGTCGGCTATAAGGCCAGAATGCAGGGAACAACCCTGATCTTGTCTTTGGGTTTTTCTCATGACGTTAACTTTCCGGCACCAAAGGGAATTATAATCGCCTGTGCAACTCCCACCCAAATCAGCATCAGCGGTGCAGATAAGCAATTGGTTGGGCAGACGGCTGCAGAAATTCGCAAGTATAGAAAGCCAGAGCCTTATAAAGGCAAGGGCGTTAAGTATACCGGTGAATATGTACGCCGCAAAGAAGGCAAGAAGAAATAAGGAATTGTAAAATGAGTACGCCAAAAGAAATGTATGAAAAAAGAAAAAGCCGCGTAAGATCTCAGTTGAGACAGGCTGCAAACGGAAAACCGAGACTTTCCGTGTTCCGCAGCAATCAGCAGATTTATGTGCAAATAATTGACGATGTTAAAGGCAAAACGCTTGTTTCCGCTTCCACTTTGGAAAAAGACGTGAGAGCCAATATCAAAAAGTCTTCCAATGTTGAAGCTGCGGCTGTTGTGGGCAAAACCATTGCCGAAAGGGCCGTTAAGCAAGGCGTTATGGAAGTTATTTTTGACAGAGGCGGCTATATTTATCATGGTCGTGTAAAAGCTTTAGCTGACGCCGCGCGCGCTGCCGGCTTGAAATTTTAAGGAGAAAATAAAATGACACAAGCTGTAGAACGAGATCGTCGCAAGGCGCAGGTTAAGACAGAAGAATTGGTTGAAAAGCTGGTTCATGTCAACCGCGTTGCCAAGACGGTTAAGGGCGGACGCACAATGAGCTTTGCAGCCGTTGTGGTTGTCGGCGACAAGAAAGGCCGCGTGGGTTATGGTTCAGGCAAGGCAGCGGAAGTTCCTGATGCAATTGTTAAGGCCACCAATGAAGCCAAAAGAAACATGGTTCGCATTCCGCTTAGAGAAGGCAGAACTCTGCACCACGATATCGAGGGCCGTTTTGGTGCCGGTAAAGTGGTTTTGAGAACCGCTCCTTCAGGTACCGGCGTTATTGCCGGCGGACCGATGCGCGCAATTTTTGAAGTTTTGGGCGTTAAGGACGTGGTAGCTAAATCTTTGGGTTCAAGCAATCCGTATAACATGATTAAAGCTACCTTTAATGCTTTGCTTGGCATTAATTCTCCGAGAATGGTTGCCGCTAAAAGAGGCAAAAAAGTGGGAGACATTGTTTCTCGCCGCGAGAATACCGCCAATGCCAAGATGTCTGTTGAGGAGGCTTAAAAATGGCTAAGAAAACTATAAAGGTTACGCAAATCGGCAGCCCGATCGGCCGTCCGGACGACCAGAGAGCCACTTTAATCGGTCTTGGATTGAACAAAATGCACAAAACTTCAGTGTTGGAAGATACTCCTTCCGTTCGCGGACTGATTAGAAAAATTCAGCACTTGGTTCGTGTGGAGGAGTAATTAAAATGAAACTGAATGAAATAAGAGATAACGAAGGGGCGACCAAAAACCGCATTCGCGTAGGCCGAGGAATCGGCTGCGGAAAAGGTAAGACCTGCGGACGCGGCGTTAAGGGACAAAAGTCTCGCTCTGGCGTTGCCATCCACGGTTTTGAAGGCGGTCAAATGCCTATATACCGCAGACTGCCGAAGCGCGGATTTAAAAATCTGTTCGCCAAAGAGTTTGCCGTTGTTAACCTTGATACTTTGCAAAAGGCTGTTGATGCCGGAAAACTGAACGCAAAATCAATTGATATTGATGCGCTTCTTAACGCCGGCGTTATTAACAAAAAATTGGACGGCGTGCGCATTTTGGCTCGCGGCGCCATTACCACCGGCATTATGATTTCCGCCAACTCTGCTTCAAAAGCAGCGGTTGAGGCTATTGAGAAAGCCGGCGGCAAAGTAAACTTGGTATAATTTGCAAAAGGGTTATCATGCTTGTGAAAATTTTTCTTATGTAGTTAAGTCTACACCGCGAAAAATTTTCACTGCGCAGCATAACCCTTTATCAAATTATACGTAATTGAGATTTATTTTTTAATTTTAGTAAGGATTGTGTGATATGGCATCGATGGCAGATAAAATGGCGGCTAATATGGATATGTCTGTGTTCGGAAAGGCTGAAGAGCTTAAGAAAAGATTGATGTTTACAATTTTGGCTCTGGTGGTTTTTCGTTTGGGCACATTTATTCCGCTGCCGGGCATTGATCCGCACGTGCTTTCTGATATTTTTCAGAAACAGTCAGGCGGAATTTTGGGCATGTTTAACATGTTTTCAGGCGGCGCTTTGTCGCGTATGACAATTTTTGCATTAAACATTATGCCGTACATTTCCGCTTCAATCATTATTCAACTAGGACAATCTGTGCTGCCCTCATTGGCGGCTTTGAAGAAAGAAGGCGAAGCCGGGCACCGCAAGATTACGCAGATGACCCGTTATTTGACGGTTTTAATTACAATTGTTCAAGGATACGGCATTGCGGCCGGTTTGGAGGGAATGACCGGATCGTCAGGACTTTCGGCCGTGGTTCAGCCCGGATTTGTATTTAAGTTTACCACTATTGTTTCTTTGGTCGGCGGTACCATGTTTATTGTGTGGCTGGGTGAGCAAATTACGGCAAGAGGCGTGGGTAATGGTTCTTCGCTGATAATTACGGTGGGTATTATTGCCAATATTCCGACGGCTTTGGCTCATACTTTTGAACTTGGACGCGTGGGTTCGCTTTCAGTTTGGATGCTGATTGGCTTGTTTGTTATGGCCATGGCTTTGATTTATATCATTATTTTGGTGGAACGTGCTCAGAGAAAGATTACCATTCAATATCCAAAGCGTCAGGTGATGGGCAGAATGGGCGCTTCGGAGAATTCGCATTTGCCGCTCAAGATTAACCCGACCGGCGTGATTCCTCCGATTTTTGCCTCGTCTTTGCTTTTGCTGCCGATGACAATTGCCAATATGTCGGCAGAAACCGGTGCCGGATGGGCGCAGACGCTGAGCCAATATCTGGGTCACGGCAGACCGCTTTATCTGGCATTATACGCTTCATTGATTTTGTTTTTTGCGTTTTTCTACACTGCGGTGGTGTTTAACCCCGAGGATACAGCTGAAAACCTTAAAAAACACGGCGGCTTTATTGCCGGTATTCGTCCCGGCAAAAATACAGCCGAATATCTGGATTATGTAATTACCAGATTGACGGTTTTGGGTGCATTTTATTTAACAGCACTTTGCATTTTGCCGGAAATTTTAATCGACAGGCTTTCCATTCCGTTTGTATTGGGCGGAACCACACTTTTGATTGTGGTGCAGGTGACAATGGATTTTGTTAACCAAATTCAGTCTCACCTGATTGCCTATCAGTATGAAGGTTTGATTAGGAAAGCCCAATTGGCCGGCAAAAAGAAAAGGCATTGATAACAATGAGCGAGCTTTTTTGCAAAGGTTTGAGAGTAGTTTTTACCGGAGCCCCAGGCTGCGGTAAGGGCACTCAGGCCAGAATTTTGGAAGAAAGAGCCAAGATTGCGCATCTTTCAACCGGAGAGATGCTTCGCTCAGAGGCTGCCAAGGGTACAAAGCTCGGTTTGGAAATTAAGTCGGTGATTGACAAAGGATCGCTGGTGACCGATGAGATGATTATTGAGATGGTCTCTAAAAGAATTGACGAAGACGATTGCAAAAACGGCTTTATTTTGGACGGTTTTCCGAGAACCATGCCGCAGGCGGAAGCCTTGGAAACCATGTTAAAGGGAAAAAATACTGCCTTGGATGCGGTGGTTGAGATTCAGGTTCCCGATGAGATTATTATGGAAAGAATTTTGGGTCGATACACTTGCATGAAGTGCGGAGCCGGGTATCATGACAAATTTCAAAAACCCAAGGTTTACGGCGTTTGCGATGAATGCGGCGGTTTGGCGTTTGCCAGAAGAGTCGACGATAATCGGGCAACAGTGCAGAACCGTTTGATAAACTATAGAATGCTCACGTATCCGACAATTCCTTATTTTGAGTCTAAGGGTCTGCTTCGCTGCGTGGACGGTACGGGCACAATTGAGGCAACCGCCGCCAAAATAAGAAGTGTTCTAGGCTTGGATGCTTAACAAAAAAATGTAAATTTTTTGTAAAGTTATTGTTGACACAATCAAATTATGCCCTATAATCCGGCTTAATTTTAAGAAGTGTCGATATTGAAAACTGCGAAAAATGGCAGTTTTCGGCTTTTTGAATGATGTAAACCGGTGTTTTTGCCTTGGCAAAAAGCACCCTTACATTTCCCGGATCTTCGGGAATGGCCCGAGGACGACAAAAATTTTGGCGTTAAAATGCCTTGTTTTAGTCGATTTGATGATATATCCGTCCTAATCCAACGGGTGTGTAAAATTTTTAAGAATGGAGATTAAATTTGGCTCGTATAGCTGGTGTAAATATTCCAACTGCCAAAAGAGTTGAAGTTGCTTTGACTTATATCTTTGGTATTGGAAAGAAAACTGCTCAAGACATTTGCGCAAAATCCGGAATCACTCCGGAACGTCGTGTTCATCAATTGACCGACGAAGAAGTTGCCAAAATTCGCGACGTTATTGAAAAAGAACATATTCTGGTTGAAGGTGAACTTCGCCGTGAAGTCGGTGTTAATATCAAAAGACTGATGGATCTTGGTTGTTATAGAGGTTTAAGGCACCGTAAAGGTTTGCCGGTTCGCGGACAAAGCACCAAACAAAATGCCAGAACCCGCAAAGGCAAACGCAAAACCGTGGCTAACAAGAAGAAATAAGGTTTGAAAAATGGCAAAAGCAGTAGTACAACGTGTTAAAAAGAAAGAAAAGAAGAATATTACGGCGGGCGTTGCTCATGTAAATTCTACTTTCAACAACACAAGAATAACAATAACCGACGCTCAAGGAAATACAGTTGCATGGTCAACTGCCGGCGCGCAGGGCTTTAAGGGCTCTCGCAAATCAACTCCTTATGCTGCTCAGATTGCAGCAGAGGAAGCCGGTAAGAAAGCCATGGAAAACGGCATGAAAACCTTGGAAGTTGAAGTTAAAGGCCCAGGATCTGGTAGAGAATCTGCAATACGCGCATTGCAAGTTATAGGCTTTACCATCACCACAATTCGTGATGTGACCCCTATTCCTCATAATGGCTGCCGTATGAAAAAGAGACGTAGAGTCTAATAATATTATAATAGTGATCAGCGGCCGGAGGTCGGCGGTCAGTGTTTTTTAATAATGCATATGCACTAAAAAAAGAGGAAAAACCGGTGATTCAAAAGAATTGGCAAGAACTTATTAAACCCACTAACTTAGAAATTGTTCCTAGCGAAGACAGCAACAAGGCTAAGATTGTGGTTGAACCTTTGGAAAGAGGTTTTGGCTTAACTTTAGGCAATGCAATCAGGAGAGTTTTGCTTTCTTCATTGCAAGGCGGTGCAGTTACCGCAATTAAGATTGACGGAATCTTACATGAATTTTCTGTTATTCCTGGTGTTAGGGAAGATGTTACCGACATTGTCCTGAACATTAAGGGTTTGGCAGTGGCCGTGCATTCCGAAGGCCAGAAAAGCATGTATCTTAAGGCGCAGGGACCGTGCGTGGTTACCGCTTCAATGATTGAAGCGGGACATGATGTGGAGATTAAGAACCCAAATCATGTTATCTGCACTCTTGATGCAGGCGCAAAAATTAATGTTGAAATGTTTGTGAATACCGGAAAGGGTTATGTTCCGGCATTTTTGAACAAACCGGCAGATGCTCCAATCGGCTTAATTCCGGTGGATGCAATTTATTCTCCGGTCAGAAAGGTTTCTTATAAGGTGGACAACACCCGCGTGGGCCAGGCTACCGACTATGATAAACTGACAATGGTGGTTGAAACCAACGGCGTGATTTCTCCGGAAGATGCAGTGGCTTTTGCCGCCCGCATTTTGCAAGACCAATTGAAGCCGTTTATTAACTTTGATGAACCTGAGGCTGAGACTTCGGTTGAAAAAGAAGAGCTGCCGTTTAACAGAAACCTTTTGAAAAAGGTTGAAGAGCTTGAACTTTCAGTTCGTTCTGCAAACTGCCTGAAAAACGACAACATTGTTTATATCGGCGATTTGGTTCAAAAAACCGAAGCTGAAATGCTTAGAACTCCGAACTTTGGCCGCAAATCTTTGAACGAGATTAAAGAAGTGCTGGCGAAGATGGGCATTCATTTGGGCATGGATGTTGTGGGTTGGCCGCCAGAGAATATTGAAGAATTGATTCGCCGCGTTGACGAACATTTCTAGAAAGACGCTCTGTGGTCTTCTGATACAGAAACTGCGTGGTTGATAAAAATTCATGTACTGAAGTGTACATTAAAATTTTTATCACCTCTTGTTTCTTATCATAAGACTCACATATCGTCTTTCTGCGTGCCTTGAATAAAGGCTTGAGCGGTTGGCATGTATTTGAAAAAAGTAGTGCCGGCCGGTTATTATCCGCTTTGCCCAGCAAAGCAGCAACTTAAAAGAAAGGAAAGATGTCATGAGACATGGAATGAAACACAGAAAACTTAATATGGACACCAATGCCCGCAAGGCGTTGTTTTCTAACCTTGCCAATGCAGTTCTTATGCATGAGCAAATTACTATTACCGTGCCGCGTGCTAAAGAGATGCGCACTTTTGTTGACAAGATGATTACTTTGGGTAAAAAAGGCGATTTGTCTGCCCGCAGACAAGCTCAGGCTTTCCTTCGTAATCCTGAAGTTGTTAAAAAGGTATTTTCTGTTTTGGCAGAGCGTTATAAAACACGCAACGGCGGATATTGCCGCGTAATTAAATCAGGCATGCGTTATGGCGATGCTGCCCCGATGGCTGTTTTGGAGCTGGTTGATCGCGATGTTAATGCTAAAGGCGCTGCCGATAAAGCTAGGGTGATGGCCGAAAAAGCAGCTGCTGCCACTACTGAAAATTCAGTAAAATAACACCATACTTGTTAAAAATTTTCTTATGTACTCTTTATTGTACACCGCGAAAATTTTTAACTGCGTAGCGTGTCATTTTCTTGAATTTTCAAAGATATGATATAGAATTAAAGGGCGTCTTAGGGCGCCCTTTGCTATGAGGAGAGAGTTATGGTTGAAAAATTGGTTAGAGATAAAATTCCTGATATTATCAGGGCAAGGAACGAAGAGCCTGAGGTTCGTGTGGCTTCAAAAAAAGAGCATGATAAGCTTTTGAAAGAAAAGCTTTTGGAAGAGGTTTGGGAATTTTTGGGCGCAAAGGGTGATAAGGAAGCCAAGGAAGAGCTGGCGGACGTTTTAGAGGTTGTTGACGGCATTATTAAGGAAAGAGGTTATGAACGCTCTGATATTGAAAAGATTAAGCAGAATAAGAAAAAAGAGCGCGGCGGGTTTGAAAAGCGGTTGGTTTTGAACATGGAGAAGGTGAAAAACAGGTAGACTTTTGGCGCGTTTTGCGGCATTATCTTTTTTAGAAAACTTATTATTAATCTTTAAAAATATTAGCTATGAAAATTATTGTTATTGCCGCTATTGTCATTATTTTGATATGGCTTGTTGTTTTGACTATCTTACTTAGAAAGCTTTACAAGGGGCAATCTTCTTTAAACAGGAGATGGGGGGCAAAATTTGGCAGAGCTCGCTAGAATTTAAAAAAACGAATCGGAAAAACCGGTTCGTTTTTTTTGTGATTCTTTATCTTAACATATTGATAATGCTTTTTATTTTACTTAAATGCTACGTGACTCGAGTCACGTAGCATTTGTATTGCTAATATAATAGGCTTGTCTTGGAAATCAAAAAAATGTCATTTCGACGACTTGAGCGCAGCGAATGAAGGAGAAATATCATTGCGCCCGACAAGATTTCTGCTTCACTCCCGTTGGTCGGGTCGTCGAAATGACATTTTTTTGATTTCAAGTCAGGTCCAATGGAATATGGTGTTAGGGTGTGGAGAAAAGGCTTGAATTTTGTCTAAATGTGGTGTAGGTTTAGGGCATTAAATAATTATGATGTCTAACTATTAAATTTAAATATTATGAAAAAGAACTATTTGATTTTACAAACGCAGGGTGATTATGAAATCATCAGGCGGCCAAGCGGTAAGCTGGGGATTTTGAAAAACGGCAAAGCGCACATTCATTCGATTTATAAATCGCTTGAGATATATCTTGGCAAATATGCAATCGGCGTTGATTATAATGGTTGGTATTATCTTATTTCTCTTAATGATAAGAAGGTGATTTTGAAGTCGATAAGCAAGATGGATTATCGGCACGGTTATTTTTTTATTGTTGAACCTTTTAAAAAGGTTTTTGGAGATTGAGGAAGAAGGTGCCAGAAAGTTATTCGAATTGCAATTGCTTTGTTAAAAACAATTAAAATCAAAATTATATGAAATTGAAAAGACAAAAAGGCATTGTGACAAATGCCGATGTTCAGGCGGTGCAGGTTTCTAAAACCGTAATTACCCACGCTTTGGTCAGACTGCATGAAGGCGGCAAGGAAGAGATTTATCTTGAAGTGAGCCATAGAGAGAACGACCAAAGCAGCGACAGCGATTTGTATAAGATTGAAGGCGCTGCGGAGCATTCCATTCCCGAGGGGCAAAACAAGCTGATGCTTAAGGCCATGACGACGTTTATCGGCTGGAAGGCAAGGCTTGACTACGCCGGGCGCTTGATTGGGGCCGATGCGGTGGAATGGGGGTTGGAGAGAGACTTTGTCAGCGGAGAAGAAAATATTTGCCGTCCAAGAGTTCTACATTCTCTGCCACCAAGCTTTTGGCCGGAATTAAAACTCAGAATTGCCGCAAGAGACGGAGCTTCTGCTGCTGAAGAAGCCAAATATCTGCTGTTTAGGAATCCTTTGACGCAAAGCATTTTGAAGGAAGATAAAAGAATTGCGATGGTGACATATGATTTGGGCTACAACTTAAAAGCTGTTCCGCTTTATATTAACGGCCAGATTTGGGGCGCCAGAGTTAGCTGGAATCATCCGCAGAATATTCCGAATATGGAAAGCTACCCGCCTAAGAAGCTGAAGATTATTTCAGCGGAAGAATTTGCGGCATTGCCTTAAAAAAAGCTCTCCATTTTGGAGAGCTTTTTTAGTGAGAAGTGAAAGGTGAAGAGTGAAAAGTGTTGGTTTTATTTGTTTTTCAGATCTTCTCCGGATTTGGCGTAGGTTTCTACGGCTTTGCCGGATTTTGAAGGCAGGGTTAAGCAGCCGGGGCCGGCGACGCAGCCGCCTTCGCAGCACATGACTTCCAGCATGTTATTGTCACCGCCTTTTAGGGCATATTTTTTCAAGGCTTTTAGGCTTTCTTTGGTTAAGCCGTCAAACTTTTCGGGCTTAAATTCGCACTTGCCTTCAACCAAGCCGGCCACGGCTCCGGCCACACCGCCGGATATGGCAAACTGGCGGCCTTGAGAGTGAGATACTTGCTTTAACTCTTCAGGTTCACATTCAGCTACCAAGATATTGGAAGCCATGAAAAGGGCGCCCAGTTCTTCAAAGGTCAGCACATAATCGGTCAGTTGGTCACGCTCGGCTTCAGCACGTTTGGCAAGGCAGGGACCGATGAAAACCACGGCGGCATCAGGAGTTTCTTTTTTGACCATTTCAGAGGTGTAATACATTGGGGTTTTGGTGTGAGATACAAACGGTTTGATTTCAGGAATATGAACCTCTGCCGCCTTATAATAAGCCGGGCAGCAGGAGGTGGTCATGAACTTTTTGCCGTTTTGCATTTTTTCAATAAATTCGGCAGCTTCTTTTTGGGTGGTTATATCGGCGCCGAGAGCAACCTCGACCACGTCGTTAAAACCAAGCTTTTTAAGGGCGCCAACCACGTTGCCGATGCTGCCGGGAAATTGGCCGACAATGGCCGGGGCAATGATGGCTACAGCTTTTTGCTTTTGGTTTTTTAAGAGTTTTAAAACATCAACAATTTGCGAGCGTTCA
The DNA here is from genome assembly GCA_031550205.1 of Alphaproteobacteria bacterium. Classification (GTDB taxonomy): domain Bacteria; phylum Pseudomonadota; class Alphaproteobacteria; order RF32; family CAG-239; genus JAVBOV01. Next base: position 8,013 of record JAVBOV010000038.1, on the reverse strand, counting down.
ACCACGGCTCCGAAAGGACAGGAGGTTAAGCATTTGCCGCAGGAGATGCATTTGGCCTCATCAATTTGTTCTCTGCCGAATTCGTCTTTTTTAACGGCATCTACCGGGCAGGCCTCTTCGCACGGAATGGGAATGCGGATGATGGATTTATATGGGCAAACGCCTAAACAGCGGCCGCAGTTGACGCATTTTTCAGGGTTGATGGAAGCGCGGCCGTTGGTGATGACAATGGCCTCTCTGGGGCAGTTTAAGCGACAAGGCTGAGCGAAGCAGCCGCGGCAGGCGTTGGTGATTACGTATTGAGATTTGATGCAGGCCGAGCAGGCAATATCGATTACGGACAGGTGAGATTTTGGCGCGGCTTTTCTGGCAACGGCATCTTGGCCATAGCTTTCAAGGCTTTTGATTTCGTCGGTTTCTTCATTCGGGGCAAAGCCAAGCGCGGCCATGCAGCGATATTTTAAAACGGCGCGGTCTTTATAAATGCAGCAACGCGACGGATGCATCTCTTTTGGTCTTAATTCCAAAGGAATGCGGTCGGCTTCTTTAAAATTGTCTTTTAAAAAACTTTCGGCGATTTTAATCAGTATTTTAGTGCGCATGGAAGACGCGTTGTTCTTAGGTATCAGCATATTTTAATTTTCATTTCAGTCATTATTTCAAAAGCACGGGAGTATAGCTTTATGGTAGGCAAAAAGCAACAAAGAAAATTAAGTATTTTATAAGAAATTTGAGCTAGAATAGGGGGAAATGGAATAGGAAAAAAGATGCAAAGCGGCAATATGGAAAAATATTTTTTAGATGCACTGGACAGGGTTGCCAAGAATCCGTTCGGGTATGGCGTTTTGTATGTTAAGGTTTCCAAGTTGAAGCCGGAAAACAGACCGCCGGAATTTGCCAAGATATTATCGCGTCTTTTTGACGGAGTTATCGGCTCAAAAGGCAGTACCTTTTTTCTTTCTAACGGAGATTTTGCAATTTTGAGCAAAGATATTCCGCAGCTCAGCGTAGATAAGGCGGTTAGAGAGATTAGAGAAAGCTTGTCTAAGGATCCGGTGTTCAGTCTGAACAGTCATGAAGATTTTGTTCATGTTTATCATTTTCCGGAAGATTTGAACTCTTTTTATAAACAGATTGAAAAATTGCAGAGAGAAGGCCTGATTGAGGAAGCGGCGGTTGTTAAACGGCCGATTGAAGCTTCGGAGATAGACCGGATTATTTTGGAGCTGAACCGTTTGGATATTGTGGAAATGGTTAAGCGGCAGAGTGTCATGCGTTTAAGCGGCAAAAATAATTATCGGGTTATGTTTCAGGAATTTTTTGTGGCGGTTAAGGATTTGCGCTTAAAATTTGACAGCAATCTGGATTTGACTGCGAATCGTTGGTTGTTTTTATATTTGACCGAAACTTTGGATAAGAAGGCGTTAAATTCTCTGGCTCATTCCGATTTGAAAAAGTGGCCGAGGCAAGTGGGCATCAACTTGAATCTTTCCAGCGTTTTTTCTAAAGAATTTGAACGTTTTTCTGAATATTTTCCGCGAAGTGACGACGGAGTTATTGTTGAAGTTAAGCTGATGGACGTGTTTAATAATCTTGATACGTATTTTAAGGCTAAGGAATTTTTGAACAAGCACGGGCATAAGATTTTAATTGACGATATGGATCCGCCGACCGTGCAAATGCTTGATGTGCAGAAGCTGGCGCCGGATATGGTTAAGATGTTTTGGGATCCGCTTTTGGAAGACGGCATTGATGACGACGAGTTGAAGGCCGCCATTGATAAGATTGGCAGAGATAATGTGATTTTGGCCAAATGCGACAGCGAAAAGGCGGTCAGCTTCGGCACTGCCCACGGGATATCGGCTTTTCAGGGGCCGTATATTGACAATATTGAGGTTGAGATTATCAGAGAGAGATGCCCTCATGCTTCAAAGTGTACAACGCTGCAATGCTTGAAGCGCAAGCGTCTTTTGTTGGGCGCTTTTAGAGACGAGTGCATGCATAAGGATATCTTGGAGGATTTATTGTAGATGTTTAAGTTTAACAAAATCCAAGACAGGCCGGCGGTGAAGCAAGACATGTTGATTCTTGATTATTTAATGAGGATTGACAGAGATTTGGCGCGCTTCTCAGGTTTTTATATGCATATGAGCAGTTTGCAAAATCCGGTGTCAAAGAGCGCTCAGCGTCAGGTGCTGCTGGAAGATTTGGAGCTGATTACGGAACGCTCGGGTGGCAGGGTTTTCTCTTTGAACAATGATGATGTTGCCGTTATTTTTAACAAGAGGTTTAAGGAAGAAATTTTGGCCTGTTTGGTTAAGGTCAGGTTTATGTTCGGCGACGACCCCTTTTTAAAAGGAGCGGTTGATCTTGAGAGCATTGGGTTTGTGGAGTTTTTTGATTTGCCCGGTGCGCTTGCGGATTTTAAATATACCATTCGCCAGTCTGTTAAGGAAGAAGCAGAAGTGCGGGAGCCTTCAGTGCAAAAAAAGAGCATTGAAGAAGCCGCGCCGGTGGTGAGTCCCAAGAAACATGCACATAGAGAGCTAACTCCGGAGATGCTGGCCAAGGTGCAAAAAACCCTTTCAATGACGGATTTTTCAAGCTTAATCAGGCGGCAGTCGGTTTGCGCGGTGATTGGCAAGTCTTATCCGCAGCCGGTGTTTGATGAAGTATATGTTTCAATTGCAGATTTGCGAGACATGCTTTTGCCCGATGTTGATTTGACGGCTAACCCGTGGCTGTTTCAGCATTTGACTGAAACCCTTGATAGGCGGGTGTTGGTGAATATAAGCCAGCATGATGACGGCTCTCTCTTGAGAGGGTTTAGTCTTAATCTTAATGTTAAGACGATTTTATCTGACCAGTTTTTGGCGTTTGATGAAAACTTGAGTGCGGCAACCCGCTCGACAATTGTTTTAGAACTGCAGCTGGTGGATATTTTGAGCGATGTTAAATCTTATATTCTGGCCAAAAATTTTGCCAAGTATCGCGGATATAAAGTCTGCATTGACGGCGTGACTTTGGAGAAGCTGAAATATATTAACCGGCAATATATGGACAGCGATTTTATTAAAATTCTCTGGCAGCAGAATTTTATGGATATGGTCGGGCAGGATAAGTCGTTTTTAGAGAATTTCAGCCAGGAAGAACGCGCCAAGATTATTATCTGCCGCGTGGATGATCCGCAGGCGGTGGAAGTTGGCAATGCGTTTGGGATTTATTTATATCAGGGCAGATATATTCAGAAACTGGCCGGCAGAGTGCCGAAGAAGACTACTTATGTTATTAGGAAATGACATAAGATATTTTAGATTTTGGATTTTAGATTTTTGATTATGGAAAAAGCCCCGTGTTCACGGGGTATTTTCTTATAAATCCTTAATCATCTTGGCAAAGGTGATGCCTTTTTCTTCGAAGATGTCACCTTCTTGGGTGAAGCCCAGTTTTTCGTAGAAATTTACAACCGAGAGCATGGCGTGCATGATGATTTTGGAATAGCCGCCCTCATGAGCGCGCTTGCAGGCATATTTTATCAGCTCTTTGCCAACGCCTTCACCCTGATATTTGGTGTCTATGGCAACCTGCATGAGGCGGATTTCTTCATTATTGAGCGGGGCTAAGATCAGGCCGCCGATGATGCTGTCGTCAAGCGTGTTGACGCAGCCGATGTGGAGATAGCCCGCTTCTTTAGCCCGGTGCATGTCCAAGAACTTTAAGCCCAAAGGTTCAAGCAGGATTTTGTAGCGAAGCTGCACCAGTTCGTCATATTTTGAAGAACCAAAAGTAATATCGAGCATTTTTCTCATTTTTTTTATCTCCTTGATTGACCGGTGCATATAACGACTAAAAACAGCAAGATTCGGCCGAGATTGCCATGGCTTGCGAAGCAAGCCTTGCAATGACGTTATTTTATAATATACATACAAGTTTCTTAAATTCAATAAAATATGTTGCGGAAAGGAGATTTTTCTATTATCTATCTGGTATTAGAATAAAGCTTTTTGTCTTTTCGACAACTTGAGCGTAGCGAATGGAGGAGAAATCTTACCTCGACAAGCAAGATTTCTCCTCCGCTCCCGTTGGTCGGGTCGTCGAAATGACAATGTCTTTATAAAAATATAAGGTGAGAAATGGATTTAATTAGAAACTTTGCAATCATTGCGCATATTGACAACGGCAAGTCTACGCTGGCGGATCGGATTATTGAATTTTGCGGCGGTTTGCAAAAAAGAGAAATGCAGGAGCAAGTGCTTGATTCTATGGATATTGAACGCGAGCGCGGCATTACCATTAAGGCGCAAACCGTGCGGCTTAATTATAAGGCAAAAGACGGCAAAACTTATCAGCTTAATTTGATGGATACGCCGGGGCACGTGGATTTCTCTTATGAGGTTTCACGCTCGCTGGCCTCGGTTGAAGGCTCGCTTTTGGTGGTGGATGCAACGCAGGGCGTGGAAGCGCAGACTTTGGCCAACGTATATTTGGCAATTGACAATAATCATGAGATTATTCCGGTTTTGAACAAAGTTGATTTGCCCTCGGCCGATGTGGAAAAGGTTAAGGCGCAGATTGAGGACGTGATTGGTTTGGACTGTTCCAATGCCGTTGAGACATCCGGCAAGAGCGGCTTGGGCGTTGATAATTTGTTGGAAGCGATTGTGCAAAATCTGCCGGCGCCGCAAGGCGACAAAGACGCGCCGTTAAAAGCGCTTTTGATTGACAGTTGGTATGACACCTATTTGGGCGTGATTATTATGGTGCGCATTAAAGACGGTGTTTTGCGCAAGAAAACCCAGATTAGAATGATGTCTAATAACGCTGCATATACGGTTGAGAAAGTTGGCGTGTTTACACCGAAGATGCAGGATGCCGAGGCGCTTTATCCGGGCGAAATCGGCTTTATTACGGCCAGCATTAAATCGGTTTCAGACTGTAATATCGGTGATACGATTACGGATAATAAAACGCCTTGCGCGGAATCTTTGCCGGGCTTTAAGCCTTCGGTGCCGGTGGTGTTTTGCTCCATGTTTCCGGTAGACTCAAGCGAATATGAAACTTTGAAAGATGCTTTGGCAAAGCTGAAGCTCAATGATGCCAGCATTGAATTTCAAAATGAAAATTCGGCCGCGTTAGGTCTTGGCTTTCGGTGTGGGTTTTTGGGGCTCTTGCATATGGAGATTATTCAAGAGCGTTTGAGCCGCGAGTTTGATTTAGATTTGATTACAACCGCTCCTTCGGTGGCATATAAGATTAATACGACCGACGGCAAGCAGATTTTGCTGCATAACCCGGCCGATATGCCGGAGGTGACCAAAATCGAATCGATTGAAGAGCCGATTGTGAAGGCAACGATTATGGTGCCGGACACATATTTGGGCTCTATCTTAAAACTTTGCACAGAGCGCCGCGGCGAGCAGGTGGAGCTGACTTATGTGGGCTCAAGAGCGATGGTGGTTTATAAAATTCCGCTTAATGAGATTGTGTTTGATTTTTATGACCGCTTAAAATCTATTTCCAGCGGATATGCCAGTTTTGATTATGAGATTATTGGTTACAATGTTTCAGACTTGGTTAAGGTGCAGATTTTGATTAATGAAGAGCCGGTGGATGCTTTGGCATTTTTGTGCCACAGAACACAGGCCGAATCGCGCGGAAGGCAGATTTGTGAACGCCTTAAAGACCTAATTCCGCGTCATTTGTTTAAGATTCCGATTCAGGCCGCAATCGGCGGAAAGGTGATTGCGCGCGAGACAATTTCGGCCATGCGCAAGGATGTGACCGCCAAGTGTTATGGCGGCGACGTGACCCGCAAACGCAAGCTTTTAGACAAGCAGAAGAAGGGCAAATTGCGCATGAGGCAATTTGGCAAAGTTGAAGTTCCGCAATCGGCATTTATTGAGGCGTTGAGGATTGGGGATAATTGAGATAAGAGCCACTTGAAAGAGTGGTTTTTTTCTCAATTATTCCCTCCCTTAATTTTAAGGGAGGGTCAGGGTGGGTTTAATTAAAAATATAGCTATTGTTTGTTACGCAAAAAAAGCCTCGCATTAGCGAGGCTTTTTTTGACCTCCTCTAACTCCCCCTTGAAAGGGGGAGAAGGATGTTATGGCAGCAGGGGGCTCCAGGCGGGGTCGGAGGCGTCGGAGGGGGTTATCATTTGGCGCTCGTTATAGCCGGTTAAGTCGATGGAATATAATTTTACCGGGGCTGAGCCGAATCTATTGCCTCTTTCCTGGCGGAAATACATCAGCACGCGGCCGTTGGGTGCCCAGGTCGGGCCTTCAACCAAGAAGCCGCTGGCGATGACGCGTTCGCCGCTGCCGTCAGGGTGCATTACGCCGATGTAAAACTGGCCGTCGGCAATTTTGGTGAAGGCAATGTAGTCACCGCGCGGAGACCAGACCGGAGTGGCATAACGCCCGTTGCCAAAGCTGATTCTCTGGACATTGGAACCGTCGGCGTTCATGGTATATAATTGCTGGTTGCCGCCGCGGTCGGAGTTGAACACAATCTTTGAGCCGTCAGGAGAATAACAAGGCGAGGTGTCAATGGCGCTGGTGTTGGTTAACTGCACGGTGTTTTTGGTGCGCAGGTCATATTCATATACATTAGATTTGCCGTTTGAGGCATAGCTCATTAAAACCTTTTTAGAATCGGGAGAAAACCTTGGGGCAAAGGTCATGCCGGGGAAGTTGCCAATTAATTCCTGTTTGCCGGTTTCAATGTCTAAGATATAAACTTTGGGGTAAGTGCCGCCGTATGACATATAGGTGATTTTTTGCAGGTTGGGAGAGAACCTAGGGGTTAAAACCATGGTCGAGCCGTTGGTTAAGAACTTATGGTTTTCTCCGTCTTGGTCCATGATGGCCAGGCGTTTTATGCGTTTGGTGGTTGGGCCGGATTCAGAGATGTAAACAACGCGGGTGTCAAAATAGCCTTTTTCACCGGTGAGGCGTTCATAAATTGCATCGGCGATGACGTGGGCAATGCGGCGCCAGTTGTCTTTGGTGGTGGTGAAGCTTTGGCCTTTCAGTTGGTTTTCGGCATAGATATCCCAAAGGCGGAATTCAACCTTAAGGTGGTTGGAATCGATTTCAGAAATGGTGCTTTGAACCAAAGCGTGGGCGTTGATGGCTTTCCAGTCGGTGAAGGCGGGACGTTGGTTGATGGATTTTAGTTCCTGAATATAGCTGGCCTCAGGAATAATTTTAAACAAGCCGGAGCGCTCTAAGTCGGCCATAACCACGGAGCGAATCCGTGAGCCGTATGAGCCGACCATGAAACCGTCATGAGCCATTTCAGGAAAAGCAACAGGCAGAGGATCGCGCATGGCGCCGGTGACGTCGATTTGAAGTTCGGCACGAGCAGGCGAGATGATGAGAGAAAAGAGCAGGATAAGAAGATATTTGATTTTCATCATTTTAAGGTTACCTATTGCTAAAAGATTGACGGTATTGTATCTTACGTTCAAATAATTAATTTGAGGTAAAAAATTGGAAATTGCGGAGTTTAAATTAGCATTAAAACCATATAAATCAATACTCGGTTTTGATTATGGTGCAAAACGCCTGGGCGTGGCGGTTTCTGACCTTTTGTGCACTATTGCCAGTTCATATAAGATTGTTCAGCGCGGGCCGAAAGACTTGGAAGAGATTGCGCGAATCGTGAAAGAGAAAGAAGTCGGCGGAATGGTTTATGGTCTGCCGGTGCAGATGAACGGCGAAGAGGGCGAGATGGCGAACGAGGTGCGCAAATTTGCCGAAGAGGTTTTTAAGGCTACCGGTTTGCCATATGCTTTTTGGGATGAGAGGCTTTCTTCTTCGGCTATGGAGAAGTTTTTGATTAAAGAAGTGGATATGAATCGGAAGAGGCGGAAAGAGGTTTTAGATTCATCTGCGGCGGCGTATATTCTTCAGGGGTTTTTGGATAGGCTTAAAAACGTTTAATCGTCATTGTTCTTGACTCCCTCCCTTAATTTTAAGGGAGGGTTGGGGTGGGTTTAACTGGCAA
>JAVBOV010000046.1:0-12819 GCA_031550205.1 Alphaproteobacteria bacterium | reverse complement strand
TAACCCCACCCCAAACCTCCCCGGAAATCAGGGGAGGGAGGAAGGACGACAGAATAGAGGAAAATTATTTTCAACAGCATCCACAAATTAACCCCACCCCAACCCTCCCCTGAAATCAGGGGAGGGAGAGCAGATTCTTTGTTTGACCTGGATCCTCGGGTCAAGCCCGAGGATGACAAAAACTTAAGCGGTGAAACCGCTAATGTTTTTGTCATTTTTTCTTTGATTTAACCAGGTCTAGTTGGCTGTTTTGCACCACAACATCAACCGTGGAGTTATTGGAAATATCTCCCTCCAAAAGCTTTAGGGCCAGGCGGTTTTCAATTTGGTTTTTTAAGAGCCTTTTTCAGGGGCGGGCGCCGTAGGCTTCATCGTAGCCGTGGTTGTTTATCCAGGTAAAGGCCGGTTCGGTTACGTTTAGTTTAATGTTCTTGTCTTTCAAGCGCTTTTCAATCTCGTTAATCTGAATTTTGGCAATGTCTTTGATATTGCTTTTATCAAGTTTGTGAAAAATTACAATATCGTCTATGCGGTTGATGAACTCCGGCCTGAAATGAGCGCGAACAGCATCAATCGAGCCAAGGTTGGAGGTCATGATGACAATGGTGTTTTTGAAATCGACCGTGCGGCCTTTGCCGTCGGTCAGACGGCCGTCATCTAAAACCTGCAGCAGCACATTAAAGATATCGGGGTGGGCTTTTTCAACCTCGTCAAGCAGCACCACCTGATAAGGACGGCGTCGCACCGCCTCGGTTAAAGCGCCGCCTTCATCGTAGCCTATATAACCGGGAGGAGCACCGATTAAGCGGGCAACCGAATGTTTTTCCATATATTCAGACATATCCAAACGAAGGAGCGAGTTTTCATCATTAAACAAAAACTCGGCAAGAGCCTTGCTCAGCTCGGTTTTGCCAACACCGGTGGGACCTAAGAACAAAAATGAACCAATCGGCTGTTTTGAGTCCGATATGCCGGCGCGAGAGCGGCGAACTGCGTTGGAAACTGCGGCAATGGCATCTTTTTGACCGATGACGCGAGAGCTTAAAAAATCTTCCATTTTTAAGAGTTTTTCTTTTTCGCTCTCCAGCATTTTATCTACCGGAATGCCAGTCCATTTGGAAACAATGGCGGCAATATTTTCCGGCTGCACGGTTTCATGGATGTGGCTTTTTTGTTTTTTGCCGCTGGTTTCCGCAACCTTCAATTTGTTTTCAAGCTCGGGGATGATGCTGTATTGCAGTTCTCCGGCGCGTTCAAAGCGCCCTTCTCTTTTGGCAATTTCAACATCAATGCGGGCGCGGTCGAGTTTTTCTTTAATCTCGGTGAAATCGGCCAAGGACTGCTTATCTTGGTTCCATTTGTCGAGCAAACTTTTAGACTTGGCCTCCAGGCCTGAAATTTCATAATTTAAGAACTCCAGACGAGATTTGGATGCTTCATCTTGTTCTTTTTTCAGAGACTCACGCTCAATTTTCAACTGCAAGATGCGGCGGTCGAGCTCGTCTAATTCTTCAGGCTTAGAATCGATTATCATGCGCAGAGAGCTGGCGGCTTCATCCATTAAATCGATGGCTTTATCAGGCAGAAAGCGGTCTGAAATATAGCGGTTGGAAAGCGCGGCGGCAGAGATTAAGGCGGCGTCGGAAATTTTTACGCCGTGGTGGAGTTCAAATTTTTCTTTGATGCCTCTTAAAATGGAAACGGTTTCTTCAACGCCGGGCTCGCCGACAAATATGGGCTGGAAACGGCGGGCAAGAGCTGCGTCTTTTTCAACATATTTTTGATATTCGGCCAAGGTGGTGGCGCCAAGGCAGTGCAGTTCTCCTCTGGCCAAAGCGGGTTTAAGTAAGTTGGAAGCATCCACTCCGCCTTCGGCAGCACCGGCGCCCACCAAGGTGTGCATTTCATCAATAAACAAAATGATTTCGCCGTTTGAAGATTCAACATCTTTTAAAACCGCTTTTAAGCGTTCTTCAAACTCTCCGCGAAACTTGGCGCCGGCAATCAGCGCACCCATGTCTAAGGACAAAAGGCGCTTGTTAAGCAGGCTTTCAGGCACATCGTTGTCAACAATGCGAATGGCCAAACCTTCAACAATGGCGGTTTTGCCAACGCCCGGCTCACCGATTAAGACCGGGTTGTTTTTGGTGCGGCGAGATAAAACCTGGATGGCGCGCCTGATTTCCTGTTCACGGCCGATTACGGGGTCTAACCCGCCTTCTTTGGCTTTTTGGGTAATGTCTATGGTGAAGCGTTCTAAGGCATCGAAGCTGTCTTCGGCGGTTTCGCTGTCCGCCACACGCCCTTTGCGATATTCGTTAATGCTCTGGTTTAAGCTATGAACATTCAGGCCGGATTTTATTAAAACCTCATGAGCCGGAGTGTCTGTTATGATGGTGAGAGCCTGCAAGATGCGTTCTAAGGTCACAAATTTATCTTTGGCCAAAGATGCCAACTTTTCAGCCTCAAGCATTACGCGGGTGAAGTCCTGGCTCATTACGCTTTGCACGCTGGTGCCCAAAACTTGAGGAAACTTGGCAATTTCGTTATTTAAGTTGTCTCTGAGCTCAACAACATTGCTGCCGGACTTGGTCAATAAATCTGCAATCATGCCGGATTTTTCATCCAGCAAACATTTTAAGAGATGCTCGGGGGTAATTTGCTGGTGCTTTTGACTGGCCGCAAAGTTGATGACATCTTGGATTAAGGTTTTTGATTTGGATGTCAGTTTTTCAAAATCCATAAAAAATCTCCAGGTTTATGCTTTGTTTTATGCTTATAATCTAGGAGCTTTGGATGAGAAAATCAAGAGCGGGTTATTTGGCGGCCTTAAGGTGAATTAAGGTGATGTCGGCCGGGGCAAGAAGGCGCATCGGCGGACCCCAGGTGCCGGCACCGCGGGAAACAAAAATTTTCATCTGCCCGACATCATAAAGGCCGGCCAGATAACCATTGGCTTTTTTGGCGCCGATATGGAACGGAAAAATCTGCCCGCCGTGAGTGTGGCCGGAAATTTGCAAATCTATTTCATTATTTTTTAGAGTGTCTATGAACTTGGGGCCGTGAGAAAGCAGCACTTTATAATCGCTCTTTTGAGCGTCTTTTAAGGTTTTGTCCAAGTCTATGGCCAAAAGCTGATGATATTCTCTGGTGCTGTAATCGGATATGCCGCCAATATAAACTCCGCGGTCTTTTAAGCTTTCTCCGGCATTTAAGAGAAACTTGAAGCCATATTCCTTGAACTTGACCTGAGAAAAAGCAAAGCCGCGATAAACCTCATGGTTGCCCAAAACCGCAAAAACCCCGTAAGGAGCTTTTAACTTGGAAAGTTCCTGAAGATTTTTATCAATTCCATATAAATCGTCTATAATATCTCCGACCAAAACCACGGCATCGGGCTTTAAGGCATTAACGCGTCTCACCAATTCTGCCGTGTGTTTTTGAGGGCTGATGCGGTTTAAGTGCAGGTCGGTCATTACCAAAATATTTGTATCTTTTTTAACTTTAGGGCTTTCAATGGTAATTTCTTTAAGATTGGGATATTTAAACCCTTCATATAAGGAATATGCCCCCAAAACCAAGCTTAACACAAAGGCCCATAGATTGGCCTTGTTTAGGGCGGCAACGTCATGCGGACTGATAAAGTTGAAGTGAAAATATTTGGAAAGCCAGTAAGTGATGAACCAGCAAACATCTCTTAAAAAAAGCGTAGCAAAAAACAAAAAAGCAAAGCCGAATAAAATATATCCTCCGGTGTAGGCTATGGATGCAGCCTCGCCGGAAAGGAGATTATATTTCCTGATGCCGCCGGTCCATAACGGAGCAAACCAGCCGGCCAGAACCAAAAACGAAATGAGGAGCTTGTAAACCAGCTTAAAATCAGAATAACCAATTAAGGTGCGGATGGTGATTAAGGCGCAAGAAGCCGCCACGACTATAACTGCAATCCAAAAGGGTACCATTTTTATGCTCCGTAAAAAAAGCGGCCAATGTCAGTGGACAGTGGCCGGTGATGGATGTTTTTTATACTGCGGCCACAGCCTCAACTTTTTTGCGATAGACTCTCTTTGGGGCCTCGGCAATTTCTATCACCTTAAATTCTTTGCGAACAGCAGCTTCTTCAGTCTCAGGCTGAGGCTGAGGCTCTGTTTTTTCTTCCAAAGTTTCAACAACAATGTCGGTTTGCGCGGGAACCTCGGCAGCGGCTTCTGCGGTGCTTTCTCTGACCGGGCGGTTGGCAATATGCTGAGCCTTGCGCTCGTTAATATCGGTTACGATTTTGCGATAATGCTCTGCATATTGGCGGAAAACCTCAGCAGAAATATAATCATTGTCCTGCATGGCGTCTTTGGCAAGCTCGTTATATTTTTTAATTAAATCCAGAGCGGTGCCTGAAACCTTGCCGGCAATGGAATTGCTGTCAAAGCGATAATTTAAGGAATAGGCAGGGTTATAGTGATTATGGTTGTTGTTATTATTGCGGAACTTATTGTTGTTATTAGGTCTTTTCATATTTTATATACCACGTGAAAAATTTCTCTATATATTTTAGAGAAGATTGAAAAATAGTCTTTCAAGGAAAATTTAAGCTGATAATACATATTAAAAATTTAATTGCAACCGGTTTTTTTAAAAATTATACATCTATCTATGCCGGATAAATCTTTGGCAATTTTATGGAGCTTAAAATTTTCTTCGGTAAAAATGTTAACCACAGCATCTGCCTGGTTAATTCCAACTTCGAGTAAAATATATCCATCGATGGTTAAAAGTTGGTTAGCAATTTTGGCAATGCGGCGGTAACTGTCCAAACCGTCGTCACCGCCGTCAAGCGCCAAAACGGGGTCGTGTTCGCGCACTTCTTTATCCAAATTTTTAATATCTGCGCTTGGAATGTATGGCGGATTGGAAACGATGATGTCGTAGGTGCCTTCAATTTTATCTTTAAACCAATCATGGCGGGATAATTTTAGATTTTTGATTTTGGATTTTTGATTATAGTTGATTAATTTTAGGTTTTTCTCTGCAACTTCCAGGGCTTTTGGGGATATGTCTATACCGGTGCCGATGACGTTTGGGCATTCCAAAAGAATCGAGAGGAGGATGCAGCCGGAGCCGACGCCCAGGTCGAGTAATTTTAGATTTTTGATTTTAGATTTTTGATTGTTGATTATTTTTATGGCTTCTTCTACCAGAATTTCGGTGTCGGGTCTGGGAGAAAGAACATTTTCATCGGTATAAAAATCGTGTTTATAAAAGCCTTTGGAGTTTAAGAGCTTATCCAACGGCCAGCCTTCAAGGCGTTTGTTGATAATCTCTTCTATGATTTTTTCATCAGAAAACCGCTCGAGAATCAGCTCTGTCTCAAGTCTGGGATTTTCAATTCCGGCTTTGGTCAATCTTTCTTTTATTTGAGCGTTTTTATTTTGCATTCATTTAAGATTTCTTTTTTACGGGGCTTAATTTTATGCAGCAAAAACTTTATATGGCGCTCCATATCAGCAGTGCTGTAGCTTGGAGAAAACCTGCCCTTATATACCAAGCCGTTTTTGAAGGATTTGTGAGGATTGTCCATCACCTTTCTCCAAAAGCCTTGGGGAAAGGATTTTACCACACTTTATGCGGACAGACAAGAGGCCTTTTTTACAAGCTCACTGAGCTTTTCAAAAGCGCGTTTTTCAATCTGACGGACGCGTTCGCGGCTGATTTGGAAGCTTTCGCCGATTTCTTCCAAGGTAACAGGAGAATCGGTCAGCATGCGGTTTTTGATGATGTATTGCTCACGCTCATTAAGCTGACGCAGGGCATTGTTAAGCAGCTCTTTTTTCAGCTTACTTTGCTGTTTTTTAGACAAGGCTTCTTCCAAGTTTTGACTGGGATCGACAAGAAAATCCATTTTTTCAGAATCGTCTTCATCGCCAATGGAAACGTTTAAGGAGCTGTCACCGGCCAGGCGAACATCCATTTCCATAACGTCTTGCTCGGAAACCACAAGTTCTTGGGCGATTTGTTTAACCACGGAAGGTTCCAAGGCTTTATTATCATATAAGCCGAGCTGGGATTTGATGCGGTTTAGGTTGTAAAACAGCTTTTTTTGCGCGGCTTTGGTGCCCATTTTGACCAAAGACCAAGAGCGAAGAACATAGTCGTTAATTGTGGCCTTAATCCACCAGATGGCATAGGTGGAAAGGCGGACTTTTTTCTCTAAGTCAAACTTTTTAACGGCCTGCATGAGCCCGATGTTGGCCTCGGAGATGAGATCGGCCAGCGGCAGGCCGTAGCGGCGATATGTTAAGGCGATTTTGGCGGCCAGGCGCAGGTGAGAGTTAATCAGCCTGTGGGCGGCCTCAAGGTTGTGATTTTGCTGTAAATCTTGCACCAAAGAAACTTCCTCAGCCTCGGTGAGCATGGGGATGTTTTTGATTTTTTCAAAATATGCAAAGACGCTGTTTTCTTCCAGCACCAAAGGCAGGTTGCCGGAGCTTTTAACGACCATAACTTCAGATTTTGCCATTTTAAAGCCTCTCCTTATGAAGGATTAATATAGCGTTTTTGGAAACAGGAATCAAGAGGAAAAGTTGGTGAAAGGTGAAAGGTGAAAAGTGGTGGATGAATTTTAAAGGACTGTCATCGTGAGGCCTTTAGGCCGTGACGATCTCGGCTGAATTAAATTTGCCGGGATCCTCACGCTTCCGTCTTCGCTGCGCTCCGTCGCGACGGGGCGCTCAGGATGACGTTTATAAAAAGACAGCTTCGCTGCTTGCAGCGAAGCTGTCTTTTAAAGGGGGAAAGGGTTAAGAAAATTTAAAAGCCAGGACAACGCGGTCAAGGCTGTCTGTACTAACCTTGCTGCTGAAATTCTTGTTACCGCTAGCCAGACTGAACACTCGAGCATAACTATCGCCGAGCCCGGGGCCCCAGACATACCCTTGCCAAACATCAACAACAATGCCTTTTGTTTGCACTTCAGATACCATTTTGTTGAATTCAGCCTGCGGCTTAATGTTATCTCTGATATCCTCAAACAAAGCATCTTCAGGCAAATCTGCCTTCTGATTATTAAAAGAAACACTTTTTACAAAGTTTTTAATCGTTTTCCATTTTGTATCAGAAAGAAGATTCATTGTACCAAAGTTCTTGGCAATCACAAACAATTCCTTACCGGTGCTGATGCAAAAGCCAAACAAATTTTTGCCTGAGTCTACTTTTGCAGAGAAACTCATTTCTCGGCCTTTCAGATAGGCATAACAGATATTGCCTCTGGCAAAAAGATTATCCGAAGATTCTTGGTTTGATAATAAAGAGATTGCTTCTTGGCTGGTAATTCCCAAACCTTTTACTACCGCTTCCAATGCCATTTTTTGAAAATTTGTTTCCATAATTTTATAGTTTTTAATAATTAATTTCACATCATAATATTTTGATGATGATAATCTACCACACTTTTAGAACAAAAACAAGGATTTTTTAGACAAAAGACATTGCAGTTTTGTTAAACTTTTCACAAATAAGACTGTTGTTTTGATGTTCACTTCAATGTAAATAACTTTATAATTAGCTATAACTACTGGATTCCAGATAAAATTTTACAATTTTTTTGTCTCTGCTCGCTTCGCTCAACAGAGAAAAATTGTAAAATTTTTCTGGAATGACGCCAAGGGGACTACTTAAAATCTATATAAAAATCTTTTTCGGGGGCGTAGTTGATGATTTCTACTTTGGGGCGGTATTCGTCCCAATAAACCAAGAGATATAAGTTCTTGGAGGGGCCGTTGGAGTTGCTTTGGCAGAGGAAGATGGAATTTGCGCTCACGCCTTTGTTGACCTTTAAGGTTATGAGCCGGTCGGCCACGTTGGCGTTTTGTTTGGAGGTGAAGTTTTCAGAATTAACTTCTTTGAAGCTTTTGATGTCTTTTAACATTAAAGTCTGATTTCTTTTGGTAACCGCATTTAAGGCGGGTTTGGCGGCCTCATAGGCGTTTATTTTGGCCAAGACCTGCTCTGCCAGGCGTTTGTCGCTGCAGGAAGGCAGGTTGTAATATTCGCTCTCTGCGTAGAGCGAGGCATTGCTGAAAGCAATGCCAGTGAAAAGTGAAAAGTGAAAAGTGAAAAGTGAAAAGATTAAAAGGCGCATGTTTTTGGGGTCCTTGGGAAGGGAATGACGTCTCTGATGTTGGTGATGCCGGTGATAAGCATCATCATTCTTTCAAAGCCCAGGCCAAAGCCGGCGTGCGGAACCGTGCCGTATTTGCGAGAATCAATATACCACAGATAATCATCCCGGCACATGCCGGAATCTTCAATTTTCTGCACCAGAACGTTTAAGCGTTCTTCTCTTTGCGAACCGCCGATAAGCTCGCCGATGCGGGGCACCAAAACGTCCATGGCGGCAACGGTTTTGCCGTCGTCGTTGAGACGCATGTAAAAGGCTTTGATTTCTTTGGGATAATCGCGCACAATTACGGGCTTTTTGAAGTGAACTTCAGCCAGGTAACGCTCATGTTCGGTCTGCATATCTATGCCGAACTCGGGGGCATATTCAAACTTATGGCCGGATTTTTGCATAATCTCAATGGCCTCGGTGTAAGTGATGCGGGCAAAGTCGTTGCCAATGATGTTGTTTAAGGTGTTTAAGAGCTCGGTATCCACAAACTTGTTAAACAGCTCCAAGTCCTCACGGCAATGCTGCATAACATGGCGAATGCAGAATTTGACCATGTCTTCAGCAACATCCATGTTGTCAAAAATATCGGCAAAGGCCATTTCCGGTTCAATCATCCAGAACTCGGCAGCGTGGCGGGTGGTGTTGGAGTTCTCGGCTCTAAAAGTGGGGCCGAAAGTATAAATATCTCCAAGACCCATGGCATACATTTCACCGTTTAGCTGGCCGGAAACAGTTAGGTGGGTTTTTTTGCCGAAGAAATCTTTGGAATAATCAATTTCAGATTTGCCGAGCTTGTCCAGCTCCAGGGTTGTGACCTGAAACATCTCCCCTGCTCCCTCGCAGTCGGCGCCGGTTATAATCGGCGTATGAACATAGCTAAAACCGCGCTCGTTGAAAAACTTGTGAATGGCAAAAGCCAGTTCAGAGCGAATCCGGAAAGCAGCGGCATATTTGTTGGTGCGCGGACGAAGATGGGCAATGGTGCGCAGATATTCGTCGGTATGCTTTTTCTTTTGCAGAGGAAAATCTTCATCGGCAACGCCGTAAATTTCAATTTCTTGAGCAACGACCTCATACTTTTGGCTGCCGCCTTTAGATTCAACCAAGGCGCCTTTAACCGCCAGCGATGAACCGGTGGTGAGTTTGCTGATTTGTTCATAATTATTAAGGGTATTGTTGGCAATGACTTGAACGTTGGCAAGGCAGCTGCCGTCGTTTAATTCAATAAAACAGAAGTCTTTGGCATCGCGGCGGGTTCTGACCCAGCCTTTGACCAAAACTGAAGCAAGCGGTTTATCAGATTGCAATAATGTTAATATTTTGGTTCTTTTTAGCATTTTTATATACCCTTAATATCCTTTTAACGTTTAAATAACGCTTGAGAATATATAACAGTTAACACAAAATGTCCAGCATTGACAAATCAATTGTTGGGTATAAAATATTGGAAAATTAATATTGGAGAAAAAAGATGAAAAAACTTGCTATTTTAATCGCTTTGTTTGCGCTCGGCGCCTGCAAATCAGACATCGGAGCTAACGAATATTCCACCGCATCCGTGGGCAAAGCAACCGAGGCCCAAAGGTGCCGCGTGCTCTCTACCCGCAAGGTGAGAGTGGCTTCCGACAACAAGGGCGGCGCTTTGGTAGGCGCTGCTGCCGGCGGCGTGGGCGGCTCAATGATCGGCGGAACCGATGCGGCGCACATTTTGGGCGCAATCGGCGGTGCCGTGGTGGGCGGAATGGCCGGTGATGCCGCGCAAGGCGTGCTGTCTGAACAAGGCGGATATGAATATGTGGTGGAACTTAACAGCGGCAAAGTGATTACCGTTACTCAGGGCGACGACGTGCTTTTGGTGCCGGGTGACAGATGCATGCTGCTTTATGGCAGCCGCTCAAGAATTATCCCTTACAGCGGATACTAACCATAATGCCCACCAAGGTGGGCATTTGATTTTTAGGATGTTCATATGTTAGTTTCTGAACTTAAAGGTAAAAGAATTGCCGTTTGGGGCATGGGGGTTGAAGGAAAAGCGGTTTTGGAGTTTTTAAAAAATCACCTTCCGCAACAGTTTATTGTTGAGATTAAAGATGATAAGCTGCCTGTTGATGCCGAGATTACAATACGCTCTCCGGGTGTGTGCATTTATAAACCGGAGATTGCAGAGGCACAGAAAAACGGCGTGAAGTTTACTTCGCTCATTAACATTTTTTTGAGCGAAATGCGCCTTAAAAACCCCAAATGCAAGATTATCGGCGTGACCGGAACCAAGGGCAAAAGCACCACCGCTTCAATGCTTTATTTTATGCTGCAAAAACTGGGCTTGAAAGTCGGCCTGGGCGGCAATATCGGCGTTACGCCGCTTGATTTTTTAAAACAGGATTTGGACTATGTGGTGTTGGAGCTTTCCAGCTTTCAAGTTGCAGATTTGGAAAACAGACTGGATATTGCCGTGGTGGTGAACTTATCCCGAGCACACGTTGACTGGCACGGGTCTTATGAAAAATATGTTGAAGATAAACTGCGCATTTTGAAGTTTTCAGATTATAAAATCGTGAACTTTCAGGATGAATTTTTGAAGAACCTTACAGATGTCGGTTTTTATAATAAAAACGACGCTTTTCATGTTATCGGCGGCAAGATTTTTGAAGCCGGCGAAGAGCTTAATGTTCCCAAGCTGAAAGTGCCGGGCGACCATAATTTGGCCAATGTTTGCGCGTCTTTAAGCGTTTTGAAAAAACTGGGTTTGGATTATAACAAGGCGCTTGCTTATATGGGCGAATTTGAAGGCCTGCCGCACCGGTTGGAGCTGGTTTATGAGAAAAACGGAATCCGCTTTATTAACGACAGCATTGCCACCGTGCCGGAAAGCGTGATGGCAGCGATTGAGGCTTTTAAGGGCGAAAACGTGGCCTTAATTGTGGGCGGGTATGACAACAAAAATATGGATTATACCAAGCTGAACCAAGCAATTGAGAATGCGGAGCAGATTAAGGCTGCGCTTTGTCTGCCGGATACGGGGGTGATGGTTAAGACCTCAAAATCGGTACAGATGCCCGGCTTAAGAGAAGCGGTGACTGAGGCGGTTAAGCGTTTGGGCGGCAATGGAGTGGTTTTGCTTTCTCCGGCCGCACCAAGTTATAATTCTCATGAAAATTTTATAGAACGAGGCAAAGATTTCTCCCGCATTGCGAGAGAAATTATTTGATTTTAGATTTTTGATTGAGGATTTTTGACTTATGAAATTAAATGTTTTATTAAAAGATTTAGCAACCGATGTGCCTGATGTTGAGATTTCAGGAATTACCAACGACAGCCGCGAAGTTAAAAAAGGCTTCTTGTTTTTTTGTTCAGCTGCTAAAAACCGCGAGAAATATATTAAACAGGCTGAAGATAACGGCGCGGCGGCCATTGTCGGCGATGAGGCGATTAAGGTTGAAAACATTTATGAGGCAATGGCGGTTGCGGCATCACGCTTTTATGCCAGACAGCCAAAGCATATTATGGCGGTGACCGGCACCAACGGCAAGACCTCTGTGGTGACATATGTTTCTGAGCTGGTTGAGATGCTGGGGCAGAAGGCGGCATCGCTAGGCACCATCGGTCTGACTATCGGCAAAGAGCATTTTAAGGGCGAGAACACCACGCCGGGGGCGATTGAAATTCACCAGATTTTGGATGATTTGTGCGAGCGCGGGGTGGATTATATGGCCTTTGAGGCTTCTTCACACGGCATTGACCAGCACCGAATCGATGGAGTTAAGCTGCATATTGCCGGTTTTACAAATTTGACTCAAGACCACTTGGATTATCACCACAACATGGCCAATTATTTTCGCGCCAAGGAAGTTTTGTTTACCAAGCTTTTGGACAAGGACGGAATCGCGGTTTTGAACGCCGATGTGCCGGAATTTGAAAATTTGAAAAAATGCGGGCGCAAGATAATTTCTTATGGCCGCAACGCCGATGATTTGAAGCTGGTTTCCAACGAGGTTGAGGGGAACAAACAAAAGTTTGCGGTGGAAGTTGGCGGAAAGAGGCACGAAATTACCATCAGCGTGGCCGGATATTTTCAGGTGATGAATATTTTGTGCGCCATCGGCCTGGTTTGGGCAAGCGGTTTTGAGATTGAAAAAATTATGGAATGCGTGAAAGATTTGAAAGCGCCCTGCGGCAGGCTGGATTTGGCCGGGGTTTATAACGGCGCGGATATTTATGTTGATTATGCGCACACGCCGGATGCCTTGGAAAACGCCCTGAAAGCACTGCATAATCACGTGAGGAGCAAGCTGGCGGTGGTGTTCGGCTGCGGCGGAAACCGCGACAAGACCAAGCGCCCGATTATGGGCAGAATTGCCCATGAACTGGCAGACAGGGTTTATGTTACCGATGACAACCCGCGGTTTGAAGATGCGGCGGTGATAAGAAGAGAAGTTTTGAGCGGCTGCCCGAAAGGGATTGACGCCGGTGACAGAGAGAACGCCATTCGCATGGCAATGGCGGAATTAAAGCCGGGCGATGTGCTGTTACTCGCCGGCAAAGGACACGAGACCACGCAGGTGGTGGGCGATGAAGAGATTGAGTTTAGCGATATCGGCAAGGTTAAGGAGCTTATTGCCAGCTGGCAATAAGCTCTGATTTTGGATTTTAGATTT
>JAVBOV010000026.1:0-11150 GCA_031550205.1 Alphaproteobacteria bacterium | reverse complement strand
CAGAAATACTTGCTCATACAGGTTAATAATTGTTTATATATTTGCAAAATATATCCTTAAAATTAAATGTCAATCATGATTTTGTCAATTTTACAGATAAAGGCAAAAAAAAAGATATTCACGGGCAAAAAAACTGCTTTTATTTTGTTTTTTCTGGAGTATATTTTCGGAAGAATTTTAAAGCATTACAGAGAAAGACAATGAAATATATTCCCGAAATTTTAGCAATTGCATTATGTCTGCTGTTTTTGGCAGCGTGCAGCACCGAGGTTAAGCCCACTATTGTGCCGGCGATTGAAGTGCCGCAAAACAAACCGACACACTCTCACGTCCTTGGCACCATCGGCGCGGTTGAACCTATTTATATTCTGCCGATGAAAGCGCCTTTTTCAGCCAGAATCGACACCGGCGCAGAAAATTCTTCTTTGGATGTGCAGAGCCTTAAGCATTTTGAAAGAGACGGCAAAAAGTGGGTTTCCTTTACGGTGGTTAACCGCGACAATGGAGAAAAACATGTTTTTGAAAAACCGGTAAAGAAAACAACCGTTATAACCAGAATCGGCAAAAATGAAAAACGCCCGATAGTGGAGATGGAGGTCAGGCTCGGAAAACAACTGATTACAGCCAAGTTTTCTTTGGCCGACCGCGAAAAATTTGAGTATCAGGCTTTAATCGGCAGAAATATTCTGGCCGGAAGAGCCATTGTGGACCCTAATATATCTAATACACTATATTAGACGATTTTTGATTATGGATGTTAATTATGTTTAAAAAGCTGCTGAATATAAGATTTGTTTTGTTTGCGTGCCTTGTGCTGTCTATCGGCGTTGCCGGATATGGGGCTTATTATAAGGTAAAATATTGGGGGTTTTCATTAAAGCCAAACCAGACCTCAGATGTCTGGACAATTGAGGCGCACATTGCTTTTGACCCGACCAATGAGCCGATTAAGGTGTCAATGGCGACTCCGTCAAAAAGCAACGAATTTAAGATTTTGGGCGAAGATATTATTGCGCCGAAATATAAAAAAACCAGAGTCAGCAACGGAGTGGACAGAGTTGTTTTAACATCAAGACCCAAAACCGCACACCAGAATATTTATTATCGGGTTATGCTTTATGACAACATGGACTCCAAAGGCCGCGAGAAAGACATTGAACCGAACGCACCGCAGGCACCAGCTTTTGACCAGGCAGCTCAACTGAGTGCCGACGAGATATTGAAGCTGGCTGCCCGTCAGGAAGGAGACGAAGTTCAGCAGATTATTCATCTCTTAAACCAAAACCCTCTGGATGATACGGTGATGACTTTTCTGCCGGTTAAAAAAACCGAGCAGGACATGCTTGATGCCATTAAGTCTTTATTGTCTTATAAAAAAATTCCCAACCGCACGGTCAGAGGCATTAAGCTGGAAGAAGAGCGCGTGGCCTCCACGCCGGATTTGATGCTGGAAGCATATATGGGAGACAAATGGAAAATATATGACATTAAGACCGGTGAAAAAGGTGTTCCGAAAAACTTTGTGGTGTTCAAACGCGGCGGAGAGAGCTTGGTTGATATTGAGGGTGGAGAAAATTCTTCAATTAAATTTTCGGTCTTGAAATCGGTTACGCCGTCTTTTGTGCTGGCGTCTCACCGCGCAAAGCTGGCCAGTGATAATTCGTGGTTTAAATATTCCATATACAGTCTGCCGCTTTTGGAGCAAAACATTTTAAAGTGGCTGATGATTTTTCCGCTGGGAATTTTGGTGGTGGTGGTTTTGAGAAACGTGGTGGGCTTGCAAACTATGGGAACCTTTACGCCAATGCTTTTGGCCTTTGCCTTGATTAAGGCCGGTTTTTGGGCGGGTCTTATGACCTTCGGCGTCATTGTTACCATCGGCCTGTTTATAAGGTATTTGCTTTCGCACTGCAACCTTTTGCTGGTGCCGAGAATTGCCTCGGTGGTAATCTGCGTTATTTTGATTATGCAGATGATGACCATCTGCGGTTATCAATTTGACCTTAATATGGCGCAATCGGCGGCGTTTTTTCCGATTATCATTATGGCGTGGATTATTGAGCGCGCCTCAATTACCTGGGAAGAAGACGGAGCATATAACGCCATTCGCGAGATTATATTCAGCGTGATTACGGCAATTGTAATTTATTTTATTGTGAGCTTTGAATATATCCGCCACATTATGTTTGCCTTTAATGAAATTAATTTGGTGATTTTGTTTGCGGTTATGCTTTTGGGAACGTATACCGGCTACCGTTTAACCGAGCTGAGGCGCTTTACGCCTTTGGCAAAAAAAAGAAAAAGAAGAAAATAAATGTTCGGATGGTTTAAAAATTTTACAAAGCCTTCAGAGTTGAGAGATGCCGGCGTAATGGGCATGAACCGCCGCAATTATCATGTTATTTCCAGGCTGAACAAGCGCAGTTTGTATCCGCTGGTGGATGACAAGGTACAGACCAAAACGCTGGCGCATGAGCACGGAATTAACACCACAAACTTAATCGGGGTTATTGAGTTTCAGCACGAGGTTAAAGACCTTTTGGAAATGGTCAAAAAGCACAAGTCCTTTGTGGTTAAACCGGCACACGGTTCCGGCGGCAAGGGAATTATGGTGATATGCAGTTATGATGAAAACAACTTCATTACGCCGTCGGGCAAAAGCATTTCTTATAAGGAATTGTATCAGCACATTTCAAATATTTTAAGCGGCCTATATTCTTTGGGCGGAAAATATGATAAGGCTCTGATTGAGGAGATGATTAACTTTTCTCCGGTGTTTAAAAATCTCAGCTATCAGGGCGTGCCTGATGTGCGCGTGATTGTTTATAGGGGATATCCGGTGATGTCGATGATCAGGCTTTCTACGGCGGCTTCCGGCGGAAGAGCCAACCTGCATCAGGGTGCGGTCGGCGTCGGTTTGGATATTAAGACCGGAAAGGCCTTAAAAGCGGTTATGCGCGATGAGCCGATTACGCATCATCCCGACACCGGGGTTAATTTGCTTGAACTGCAGATTCCGCTTTGGGAAGAGCACTTGAAAATTGCCGCGCAGGCATATGAGATGACCGGACTTGGGTATATTGGCGCAGATATTGTGCTGGATGAAAAACGCGGGCCGATGCTTTTGGAACTTAATGCACGCCCCGGCCTTGCCATTCAGATTGCCAACGGCAAAGGTTTGGCCAACGCCATTAAGAAAATTGACAAGCAGTGCAAGACCTTGAAAACCTGGGAAGAACGGGTTAGATATACTTTAGATTTTTGATTTTAGGAGA
The DNA here is from genome assembly GCA_031550205.1 of Alphaproteobacteria bacterium. Classification (GTDB taxonomy): domain Bacteria; phylum Pseudomonadota; class Alphaproteobacteria; order RF32; family CAG-239; genus JAVBOV01. The sequence goes on along the minus strand of JAVBOV010000026.1, from coordinate 7,875 downwards.
AATAATATGAAAGCTGTGAAGCCAAGTAAAGAGACAACTAAACCGGTTAAAAAAGCCAAGAAGTTGATTAAATCTGCAGAAACAAAAAAACTGCAAAATGCTGAAGTGAAGAAAATCGGCGTGAGTGCGCAGCGCGCCAAAAAGATTAAGCATTCATACAAGGTTAAGGATGCCGAGAACTCTTTGGTGTTGGCGCTTAAGAACGGCGAAGTGGTGATTGAGATGCTGCCGGAGGTTGCGCCTATGCACGTTGAGCGCATTAAGGAACTGGTGCGCGCAGAATTTTATAATGGGCTGAAGTTTCACCGCGTGATTGAGGGTTTTATGGCGCAAACGGGCTGCCCGCATGGAACCGGAACCGGCGGCAGCGGCAAAAAGCTTAAGGCGGAGTTTTCTAAAACACCGCACAAGCGCGGAACGGTTTCAATGGCGCGCGCCATGGACCCGAACTCGGGCGACAGTCAATTTTTCATTTGTTTTAATGACTGCACCTGGCTGGACGGGCAATATACGGTTTGGGGAAATGTTACCAGCGGCATGGAATTTGTGGACATGATTAAAAAAGGAAACGGCCCGAATGGCTCGGTTGATAAACCTGATGAGATTGTTTCAGTTAAGGTTATTGCAGATATGTAGGAAAAAAGCCTCTCGGGAGAGAGGCTTTTTTAGTGGTCGGTGGGAAGTAGTCGGTGGCCAGAGGTCAGTGAGTGGATAAAATATCCTTGTCATGGTGAGCTTGCCCAACCATCTTTTTGAAAGGCAAAGACAGTGCCTTTTTCTGCAAGATCCTTCGACAGGCTCAGGATGACAACGTTTTTTTAATTGCTTTTAAATTGGTTTGCTTTAGTATTGCTTTGTCGGCGGGTGTTCTGCCGATGGAGTGTCGTAGCTCCTCTATAAAAACTGACTCCCTTTGGGGAGCTGGGGATATAAGGCTTTGCTCGAATAACCCAGACTGTTTATAGACAGTTACGAACTCCCCACCTTTGATTTTTTTCAAAGGTGGTTTTGTTTTAACAAAAGTAATTCCAACCGCGTCATCCTGAATTTATTTCAGGATCTCCGGAGATGCTGAAACAAGTTCAGCATGACGGTTTGAGGCTCAGGATGACGAGGATGGATAGTCTACAAAACATGGGAGTTTGAGAAATGTTAACTACTAGAGAAATGAAGATAAATTTGGAGGCGTTCAGGCATTCTTTTGCCAAGGATTTGCGGGCGTTTAGAGTTAATGCCAACTTGAGTATTAAGGAAGTGGCGGAGCATACGAGGCTCGATGAGTTGACCATATATCGTTTGGAAATGGGATATGACCGCGATGTCAGTTTGATTAATAAGCTGGCGGCACTTTATAATAAGAGGATGAGGTTGGAGTTTTATTAAACATATATCCTTGTCATTCCAGCGAAAGCTGGAATCTAGGTTAAATAAATTTGCTATATTGTCACCTGGATACTCGGGTCAAGCCCGAGTATGACAGAAAGAGGGGTTCAAAAATGACAATGGCGGGGGCTGTGATAATATGTGAAAAAGGCTTTCTCTTTTTTAGAGAAAGCCTTTTGGTTTAGCCTTGAACGCTGCCTTGGTTTTGAAAGCCTCTTATAGGAATGTGTTTTCCGTTTTGTTCGGTGACGACCTGCTGCAATTGCTCAATCGTTTCCTGCTGCTCTTCAATGGTTTGTTCATTATCGGCGGCAGAAGCTTCAGCAAGACGGTCGTATAATTCTTGATACCTTGCGATGATGTCGGCTTCTCCGTTAGCGTGGCGAGAGGCTTTTCTCATGCTGCCGTTAAGCAGAAAAATGAGTATTAAGACAGCGCAGATGAGCAAGCTCATGACATATAATGTCCAGACTGAGGCCCTGCTGTCGATGGCTAATACGCAAACTGCTCCGGCTAAAGCGGCAACAATAAACAAGACAATGGCTTGGTTAACTTGATTTTTCATAATTATATTGTTTTAGTGAATAATTCTTTGTCTGCTCTAATTAATGGCGCAGTTTTGTCGATGAGTCAATTACTTTGTTGACTTTTTGTCAAAAAAAGTGATAATTGGCGGTAATAAACCGAATTATTAATTTTTAAAAACTATTATATATGAAAAAGTATTTTTTTGCGCTTTACCTGTCTAACAAAAGACACAAAGCCGTGCAAAAATTTTTAACAGAAAGCGGTGTGGAATTTGAAATTTTTTCGGAATTTGGGAGATGCGTGCATTGCCCTTGTCACAAAGAATATTTGAAGAAAAAGACCGCCGAAGGTTATGCTGTGGTGCAATTGTTTTCCACCTATAAAAAAGCCATTAAATATGGGCGCTATCAAAAGATATTTGCGATTGTTGATGGCAGCGAAATTCTTTGGGATAATTCAGAAGATATTGAAATGCACCTTGAGGGTGATGCTCTAGAAGCTGCATTTATGTGGGGAAACTATGAAAAATATAATTCTTCAAGAGTAAAGAGGCTGGTTAAAAGCATTGAGGAGTTGTGTTGGCAAAAAGAACGCGGAATTTCCTATTCTACAATTGTAAAGGACTTGCTTGATGCTTCAATAATCTTAAAAAATCTCGATGGAGAAGATTGCACATTAGTAATTGATAAGCAAAAATTCTTTTTTACAAAAGATGAAACGAAGGCTAAAGAATTTCGCAGAATCAAGGGAACCACCTTTGAAGGACGATGCGAAGATTATTTTGTATCAACTTTTAATTAGACATAATTACTAGATTCCAGATAAAATTTTATAATTTTTTATCTCTGCTCGCTACGCTCAACAGAGAAAAATTATAAAATTTTTCCGGAATGACAAAAAATGGTGTTATAAAAAAAGAGAAGGATTGCCCTTCTCTTTTTTTTGATATAGATTATTTGCAAACCCACCCCAACCCTCCCTTGCAAAGGGAGGGAGAAATAAGGAATATTTTATGAAAATCGGTGTTATGGATTCAGGGCTTGGGGGGCTCATTATTACCAAGGCATTTATACAGCAAATGCCGCAGTATGACTATGTTTATTTCGGAGACACAAAAAACCTGCCTTATGGCGACAAAGACCCTAAGGATGTTTTGCAATATACCATTGATGCCGTGGAGTTTTTGATTAAGAAAAAATGCAGGCTGATTATTATTGCCTGCAATACCGCCTCTTCTATCGCCCTGCGTTTTTTGCAGCAGAAATATATGCCGGAGCATCACCCAAAGGTTAAGGTTTTGGGCGTGATTGTGCCGACGGTTGAAGAAGCGATTGTGTCTTCTAAAACTTCCATAGGCGTGGCGGCTACAAACTCCACCGTTAACTCGCATATATATCGAATTGAAATTGAAAAAATTAATCCAGAAATTAAGGTTCAGGAATTGGCGACGCCGAAGCTGGTGCCGCTGATTGAGGCGGCAGATTTTGCCGCAGCAGACAGGGAAATTGCTCAATATTTGAAATTTTTTAAGAAAATCGACTGCCTGATTTTGGGCTGCACGCATTATCCGATTGTGGCCGAGGCTTTTGCGAGGCATCTGCCCGCAGGCGTGCAGGTGATTTCGCAATATGATTTTATGGGCGATAAGCTGGCCGATTATCTTAACAGGCATCCGGAGATTGAAAGCATGTTAGACAAGAACGGCAGGCATGAATTTTATGTTTCCAAGCTGACAGAGCAGACTAAGAATATGAAGCTTTGCGATTGACCCCATCTAACTCCCCCTTAAAAGGGGGAGGATATATTGATGAGATTGCCGCGCTTCCGTCTCCGCTTCGCTCCGTCGCGACAGGCCGCTCGCAATGACTTTTTTATTTATTTCTTGCTTTTATCAAACATTTCGCCGATGATGGCAAACATCATGGGCACAAACAGCGTGGCCACAAAGGTTGAGAGCAGCATGCCGCCGATCATGCCGGTGCCGATGGCGTGGCGCGAACCTGCGCCGGCACCGGTTGAAACGGCAAGCGGAAACACGCCGAAGGTAAAGGCCAGAGAGGTCATTACAATCGGGCGGAAACGAAGATGCGCAGCTTCAACCGCGGCATCGGCATAGCTAAGTCCTTCCTTAACTTTCATCATGGCAAACTCCACAATTAAGATGGCGTTTTTGGCAGCCAAACCAATCAGCGTCACCAAACCGACCTGGAAATACAGGTCATTGTTCAGACCTCTTAACCAGGTGGCCAAAAGCGCACCGAACACCGCGAACGGAACCGACAAGATAACCACAAAAGGCAGAGACCAGCGTTCATATTGAGCAGCCAGAATTAAGAAAATCATGATTAAGCCGAAGGCAAATGCCTGCGTGCTGGCGCCGCCGGTCAATTTTTCCTGATATGCAGAACCGGTCCAGGATAGAGAATATTCCGTGCCCAAAACTTTGTCAGCAATGCGCTCCATTTCAGCAATGGCCTGGCCTGAACTGTAGCCCGGGGCCGGGTTGCCCAAAATTTGCGCCGCCGGAAAAATGTTAAAGCGGTTGATTAGCTCCGAGCCGATAATGCGCTTTACCTCAATGAAAGTGGAAAGCGGAATTAAGTTACCGTCGTTTGAGCGTACATAAACATAACGCAAATCTTCAGGGCTTCTTCTGAAACGGTCTTCAGACTGCACGTTTACCTGAAAGCTGCGTCCGTAATAGGTGAAGTCATTGACATAGAGATTGCCGAAAGTAGACTGCATGACGGTATAAATGTCATTAATCGGAACATTAAAAGCTCTGGCTTTTTCTCTGTCAAGCTCAACATTATATTGCGGAGTTGAAACCGAAAAGGTGGTGTTAACGCCGCTTAAAATTTTGCTGTTTTTGGTTTCTTCAATGAACTCAGTAACTTTTTTCATTAAATCTGCAGAAGTTCCGCCGGATTTGTTTTGGATGTATCCCTCAAAACCGCCGGTCACGCTCATGCCCATAATCGGAGGCATATTAAACGCAAAGGCAATGCCTTCAGGGTGGCTCATGCCTATGCCGGTATAGCGGCGGGCTAAAGCCTCAGCACTGTCTTCTTCTTTTTTGCGTTCATCCCAGTCTTTTAACACGATAAAACTGATGGCCGAATATGTGTTTTGGGTGGAGGAAAGCATGTTGTAGCCGGACACGGTTAGAATATCTTGAATATTCTTGTCTGACTGAACATCTTTAGAAACCTTGTCAGTAAACTTCAGGGTTCTTTGCAATGATGAAGCCGGAGGCATGCTGGAGGCCATTAAAAGAGTGCCCTGATCTTCGCTTGGGACCAGACCGCCGGGAATGATTTTTAATAAGAAGAGGATGGCGGCAATTAAGCCTGCAAAGCTCAGAAGCGCAACTTTGCGGAACTTTAAAAACAGCTTGACGCCGGCAAGATAAAGATTGGTTATTTTTAAGAAGCCGCCGTTAAAGCTTTTAAAAATGCCCTTGGGTTCTTTTTTATCTCCTTCTTCTTTGATAATCAGCGCGCATAAGGACGGCGTCAGAGTTAAGGCCACCAAGGCTGAAATGATTACCGAAACGGCAATGGTAACGGCGAACTGGCGATACATTACGCCGGTCATGCCGCCCAAAAAGGCAATCGGCAAAAACACCGAAGAAAGCACCAGAGCCACAGCCACAACCGGACCGGAAACTTCTTTCATGGCGTCTATTGCCGCTTCTTTGGGAGATTTATGCTCGGTTGCCATAATGCGCTCTACGTTTTCAATTACAATAATTGCGTCATCGACCACAATTCCGATGGCCAGGATTAAGCCGAACAGCGTGAGCAGATTTATGGAAAAGCCAAAGGCTATCATGCCGGCAAAAGCGCCGATAATGGAAACCGGAACCGCCAAAATGGGAATGATGGTGGCGCGCATATTTTGCAAAAACAAATAAACCACGATAATCACCAGCAGCACGGCTTCAAAAAAAGTATGAATAACTTCTTTGATGGAAGTGTTTACGAACAAGGTGGTGTCATATGGGACGCTGTATGAAATGCCTTCGGGAAAATTCTTTTTAAGTTCTTCAAGTTTCTGTCTCACCTGCTCGGCGGTTTCAAGAGCGTTGGCGCCGGATTGAAGGTAAATGGCAAAAGCTACAGCCTCGGTTCCGTTTAATTTGGACTTAACGCTGTAATCTTGTGAGCCGAGTTCAATTCTGGCAACGTCTTTCAGCTTAAGCATGGCGCCTTCCGATGTGCCTTTTAAGATGATGTCGCCAAACTCTTCAGGGTTGAGCAAGCGGCCTTTGGTGTTTACGCTGTAGGTATACGGCAGATATTCGCTCATCGGTTCCTGACCGAACTTTCCGGCGGCGAACTGAGAGTTTTGTTCCTGAACGGCAGAAATTACGTCTTTGGAAGTTAAGCCGTAATCGGCCAGCTTGTCGGGGCTGAGCCAAATGCGCATGGAATAATCCTGAGTGGCAAACAAGGAAGCGTCGCCCACGCCTTTAATGCGCTTGATATCGTCTATAATATTAATTAAGGCATAGTTGCTGACAAAGATATCGTCATATTGTTCGGAAGAAGATTTTAAGACAACAATCTGCAATATGGAATTTGATTTTTGCTCCACCGTAACGCCCTGTTTGGTCACCTCTGAAGGCAGAGACGAAAGAGCGGACTGAACTTTGTTGTTGACGTCGATGGTGGCTTGGTCCGGGTCTGTGCCGATTTCAAAAACAACGCCGATGGTAAGAAAACCGGATGATGTGGCGGTTGAATACATGTATATCATATTGTTCACGCCGTTAATTGCCTGCTCCAACGGAGCTGCCACCGTATCGGCCAAAACTTGTGATGTGGCGCCGGGATAAACCGCAGAAACCTGAATTTCAGGAGGGACGATGTCCGGGTATTGCTCTACGGGAAGAGCTTTCATGGAAACCAGGCCGGCAAGTAAAATTACCAAAGAAATAACGCTGGCAAAAATCGGCCGCTCAATAAAAAATTTTGAAAACATTGGAAAATCCTCCGGGTTTTTTGGATTTTAGGTTTTAGGTTTGTGAGTTTGAGATTCTGCCGGTTTGTCTGTCTTGAAAACCGGAGTAACCTGCATGCCTTCTTTAAGCTTCATGATGCCGTTGGTAATGATAATGTCTCCGGCTTTGAGGCCTTTTTCAATTATCCAGGTTCCGTCTTTGGCCGTTAAACCGATGGTAACCAAGGCAACTTCAACTTTACCCTGCTGGTTTACCTTGTATACAAATGAGCCCTGTGCTCCCTGTAAAACAGCCTCTTTGGGAACGGTGATGGCGTTTTTCATGACCAGACCTTCAACTGTCACGCGTACAAACTGCTTAGGCATAATTTTGCGGTCGGGATTGGGGAAAACGGCTCTGAGCTGTACGGTTCCGGTAGATTCATCAATGGAAGGGTTGACAAAGTTTATTTCTCCTTCTTTTTCATAAACGGTATCATCATTAAATTTTACCTTGGCTTTTACGGTATTGGCAAAATCCGGATGATCTATAATATTTTCATTCAGCATTGTTTGGAATCTGAACATGTCGTTATCAGAAATTGAAAACATGATGTAAATGGGATCAAGCTGGGTGATGGTGGTGAGAAGAGATTCATCAGAATTGGCAACTATCAGGCTGCCTTCCGACTGAGTTTCCAGACTGGTGATGCCGGAGATTGGCGCGGTAACGGTGGTATAACCCAGGTTGAGTTCCGCGGTTTTAAGCTCCGCTTCAGCCATTTCAACTCCGGCTTTTAAGGAATCAAGGTTGGCTTTGGCATCGTCTCTGGATTTTTCCGAAACAATGCGTTCTTTAAATAGCTCGGCAATGCGGTGCCATTGGGTTTGGGCAGCTTTCAACTGCGCATTATTATCATCAAGCTGGCCTTTGGCCTGAGCAAGGGCGGCTTTATAAGGCTCGGGGTCTATTTGGAATAAAATATCTCCTTCTTTAACCTCAGAACCTTCAACGTAGTT
>JAVBOV010000001.1:0-6915 GCA_031550205.1 Alphaproteobacteria bacterium | reverse complement strand
ACTTAAAAAAATATGGATGTTTATTAAAGCATATTTAAAATATTATGCAACCCTTGAATTTTTGAAAAAAATAATAGTTGACAAGGCGGGCAAGAAATATTATTTTACGATGAATTTTACGGCGGGGTAGCTCAGTTGGTTAGAGCAGCGGAATCATAATCCGTTTCGCCGCAAGACTGTTTAAGCCCGTTTAAGCCACAATACGGCAGTTTGAGCGGGAAGAAAGAAAAATTATTTTGTAGTAAGATTTGCTAAAAAGGCTAAAGTGTTGGACATTATGTGTACACAGCTCTAGACATAGCAAAGATTTTTATGGCGGGGTAGCTCAGTTGGTTAGAGCAGCGGAATCATAATCCGCGTGTCGACGGTTCAAATCCGCCCCTCGCTACCAGATTATAAGGGTTTCAGAAGATTACTGAAACCCTTTTTTGTTTCTTCTGTTGTAAAGTTTGTGGTTTTGTTAATCGTGAAAGTCAATAAGAGTGAGGCTTTTAGAGGTTTTTTCTATGTGAACTTTTACTTTGTTTTTGAGAAAGTAAAAGTTCACATAAGGGTATAATTTATTTCAACGCTTCTATTGTAGATTTTGTTTCCTCTATAACTTTTTCCAAAACATACATCGATTTCAGAGTATTTGTGTTGCGATTGTTCGTGCGATATTTTACCTCTACCGCTCCATTTTTTAAATTTTTATCAGAAACAATCAGGCGTATCGGGGCAGCTATCAAATCCGCATCTGCAAATTTTTCACCCGCGCGCAAATCGCGATTATCCAGCAAAACATCTATACCTGCAGCCTGCAGATCGTTATAAATTTTTTCTGCCACTACAAATGATGCGCCAGTTTTATCAGTTAACCCGATTATTTCAACAGCAAAAGGGGCTGTCTCTATATTCCATATAGGACCATTATCGTCTGCACTTTCTTCTAAAATACTCGCCCATGTTCTACCAACACCAATCCCATAGCAACCCATTATTGGATTTTGTCTTTCTCCATTCGACGCGGTATAACCCAAGTCCATTGACATTGAGTACTTTGTTCCAAGCTGAAAAATATTTCCGATTTCTATTCCACGTTCTTCACGCATTTTTGTGTCACATTTAGGACATATTTTAGATTCTGGTGCCGAATCAATGTTTGCACCAAATTCGCATTTTTCGCAAAGATAGATAGTATCCTCTCCGTTGGAATGCGCTAATTGAAACTCGTGAGCTACATCGCCACCCATATCTCCACTGCTGGCAAATACAGCACGAACGTTTTTGAGTCCACATCGCTGAAAAATTTTATAGTATGCTTTCAAAGCGCGTGCATAGTATTTTTCTAGGTCATCTTGTGTTTCATGGAATGAATATGCGTCTTTCATTATAAATTCCCGAGTCCGAATTAAACCAGCACGTGCACGTAATTCATCGCGAAATTTTGTTTGGATTTGATAAACAGTAAAAGGCATCTGGCGATAAGTTTCCAAAATACTGCGGACAAAATCTACAACAACTTCCTCATGAGTTGGATTCAGGACATAGTCAATATTGCTACGACCCTTGAATTTGGCCAAAACATCAACTTTGTCATACCGTCCTGATTTTTTCCATAAATCTGCGCCTGAAACGACTGGCATTTTAATTTCCTGTCCATCAATTGCATTCATTTCTTCTCGGATTATTTTTTCTATATTTTGCTGTACGCGACACCCTAATGGCGACAAGGTATAAATTCCGGCTAAAGTCTGGTGAATATATCCTCCTTTAATGGCTATTTTATGTCCGCGTGTTGTTACACCAGCAACATCGCCGAATATGCGCCGAACGCATAAATTCTCTATTTTCATTGTGTTCTCCAACTTCTGTTTGCACAGAGTTTACATTATATTTTAAATTTTATGAATTGTTTTAAGTGATATTGAAAATCACGTATAGAAAATTATCCGCCAAACGGCGGCGGCAAAAAATAGATAGGTGAAATGTAAAATGCGTGTTTCATAGATAGGAGTATATTTCATTTTCATATTGATTTCAATAGAAATGTGAAATTGAAGCTTTCGCCGCACGGCATAATAAGGCTGTTTTACACAGGCGGGTGGTGGTGGGTGGTTTTACACCATCTAGACATCAGCGGATACAAAGGTTTTTGAGAGCCGCGGAAAACCGGCAAGGTCAAAGGTATTTTTCCTCGTGCGCTCTGGCATCATAATCCGCGTGTCGACGGTTCAAATCCGCCCCTCGCTACCATAAAAAAGGACACCCTTGAGGTGTCTTTTTTTTATGGTAATTAGCGAGTTCGGTTTGAACCGTCGAGGAAGATGGTTCACTACAAGGTTTAGGCGGACGGAAGTACGCCGGTGGGCAAAGCCCAAAACCGCAGTGGAACGAAGCGTAGCGCAGGACAAATCCGCCCCTCGCTACCAACAAAAAAAGGCTTTCAGAAAAATCTGAAAGCCTTTTTGATTTTCATTGCTGTTTTATTTTCTTAAAAAAACGTGGTTGAACGGCTTGGCAACCAGAATAAGCATAATCAGAATATATACCCACCATTCATAGCTTGCCAAAACCGGGCAAAATGCCGCGGCAGCGATGCCCAAAAAAGAGCAACTGATTAAGGTTAGGACTTGGTTTGAGGGATTGTTGTTTTGAAGATATTGCCTGCATTTTTGTTTGATGCCGCCCTTAAAGCCCAGAGTATAAACGATTAAAGGCAGACCGGCGAGCAGAGTGATGACCAGAAACGCCCAGCCGGAAACGGCGAGCAAAGGCGTATAAAGCGATGCGATTAACACGCCCAAAGTGATGTAAACCCACTTTACCATGGCGAATTCAACCAACGTGAACTTTTGTAGTTTTTTTGATAGGAATTGATAGGTTGTCATAAGTCCCTCCTTTGTTTGTTAATGTTATGTATCGTAAGTTATCTAAGCACTTCAGCGCAATAAGACAAGCCCCAGTAGCCGAGGCTGTCGTTAATTACGGTGATTTGCCTTACCAAACCTTTTGAATCTACCAGAATTGTGGCGCGGCATTTGTAAGGTTCTTTGTTGATTTTTTGGTAACTTTCCCAGTTATATGAAACGTCTTTATTTTGAAGTACGAATTTTTTGCCGGGCGCGCCGTTTAAGGATACAAATTCGTCAAACTCGCGGCCAATCCAGCGGGAGGTTAATTCTGCGCCCGATTTGTCGCGGCTGACACAGCCGGAGATTAAAAAAAGGGCGATTAAGATGTTTAAAAACTTCATTTATATTCTCTTATTGTATGGGGTTTTTGGCGCTGTTAACAGCAGTGCTGCCGCCGTCTTTGGCAAGGTCGGCCGTGTTTGAGCCAAGGCCTTTGATATTTTGCCAAGCTTTCTTTGTTTGGGCACAGCCGGAAAGGCAAAAGATGAGGCTTACAGTTAAAATGATGCGGATCATGATATATCTCTCCTTTATTATATGAATATTATAAAGCGGCTAATTTTTCAATAAGAAAATTGAGCATGTGAGCTTCTTAAACGCTTGTTAAGGTGTTTGAGGATATGGTGGCAGCAGAGGAGAAAGATTATGCTTAATGCTTTTTTTAATTTGAATGCACAGATTGTGGCGATATCAATTATGAGTGTGTGTTATCTGGTTATTTTTACCGAAAAAGTAAACAGGGCGATTGTGGCGTTGTTCGGCGCGGCATTGATGATTGTGTTTGGGGTTTTGAGTCAAATTCAGGCAATCAGGAGTGTGGACTTTAACACAATTAATCTTTTAATCGGCATGATGGTGATTATTGCGGTAATGGAAAAAACCGGAGTGTTTCAGTTCAGCGCAATTTGGATTGCCAAAAAAGTGAAAGCAAACCCAAGAGCGCTTTTGGCGGTGATGACGCTTTTGACCGGGGTGCTCTCAGGCTTTATTGACAACGTGACAACGGTGCTTTTGATGACGCCGATTGTAATTCAGATTACCAAGACTTTGGAAGTGAGATCTTTTCCATACTTGATGCTGATGATTTTTTCAAGCAATATTGGCGGTGCTGCAACCTTAATCGGCGACCCGCCAAACATTTTAATCGGTTCAAAGCTCGGTCTCAGCTTTATGGACTTTATATATAATATGCTGCCGATTTCTTATCTTTTGATGATTATGTTGGTTTTGGCGTTTGATGTAATTTGGGGCAGAAAACTGCATGCGGCTGAGAAAAACCGCAAGTTGATTATGAAAATTGATGAGAAAGAGCATTTGGCAGATCAGCCGCTTTTGAAAAAATCTTTGTTTGTTTTGGGTTCAGTAATATGCGGGTTTGTGTTTGCACACCGTTTGGGTTTGGATACCGGAACAATTGCCATTATGGGGGCTACAGCGCTTTTGTTCTTATATACTTTGGGAGATAAAGTGCAGGTTGAAGAAGACAAAATGCGCGGTATTCTGGGCAATGTGGATTGGATTACCATCTTCTTTTTTGCCGGTTTGTTTGTGATTGTGGCAGGTTTGGAAGTGACCGGACTCTTGGATTTGGCCGGACACAAGCTGATTGAGTGGACGGAAGGTTCTTTTGCCAAGCTGATGTTTATTTTGATGTGGTCTGCCGCCGGGTTATCAAGCTTTATTGATAATATTCCGTTTGTGGCGACAATGATTCCGATTGTGGGAGCGGTTGAGCCGGCAATCGGCGGCAGAGAAGCCGCAATGCCTTTGTGGTGGGCGCTTTTGATGGGCGCATGCTACGGCGGAAACGGAACCATTGTCGGGGCGTCCGCCAATGTGGTGGTGGCCGGAATTGCCGCCAAAAACCACAGAGGCATCGGCTTTGTGCAATTTATGCTGTGGGGTATTCCGGTGATGATTGCAACGGTTGTAATTTCAACCATTTATGCGTGGTTGATGTACTTATAAAAGGCCGAGATCCTCACGGTTTGCTGTGCAAACCTCAGGATGACAATAAAAAAAGAGGCTCTGTAACAGAGCCTCTTCTTTTATTGCTGAGGAGTTTGGTACTCTTGATTATGCACCTGTCTCCATTCGTTGGTTTCATAATTTACCGACCATTGGATGCGGTGTTTTAGCGGGCCGCGTACCGAGGTGCCGGCGATATGTTCAAAATAACATATCTCAAAAGTGCCGTCTTCAACAACAATCTGATACTCGTCGTTTTGAGCAGTGCGGAAACTGTCGGTGAATTTGGCTTTTGGCCTAAGTTCATAGTTTTTTCCGCGAACCTTGCCGCCTTCGGCAAAGTTAAGCTCAATCATCGGCCGGCGTTCTTCGGTGGTGAAAGCAACTGCAAAATCTTTGCCGTTGGTGGCAATTTTGTAATTGTGCCAGTAGTTGCCTTTGTTATATTGACTTAACACCTCAGGGATGTTTTTGCCGTTGGCAACATAAAAGTCCTGGTCAACCACCATGCTTTCACTTTGCTTTCTTTTGAAATATTTTTCATCTTCGCGCCAGCGTTGATAAAAAACGTCAAAGTAAAGCTTTTTAACCAAAAAACGGTCTGTAAAGGCGCCGCCTTCATAATCTGCTTCGCCGGGGTAATTATCCTTGGCAATCAGGCCTTTTTTGAACTGCTTTTCACGCTCTTTAAGCTGTTCCGGTTTAACCACGTTGTAGCGGTAGATGTAAACCTTGCCGTTTTCCACGTAGATTTGAATCTTGTGAAGGCGTCCGTCAACAAAAAGGTTCATTTTGGTATCATAACCAATTTGATATTCCTCTTTGCGGATGTTTGTCTCATCAATTCGCTTGGTAACCACCAGCGGGTAATTGTCTTTTTCCGTGAGGTTTAAGACAAAGGTTACAAAATAGTGGCTGCTGTCGGTGACGTTGACATCATAACGATGGCGGTCGGCAATTTCCTTTAAGGAATGTTCTTTGGGCAGGGTTTGCGCAGCGGCGGAAACTGAAGCGGCTGCAAATAAAAATAATAAAACTTTTTTCATGATAATATTTGTTTTTTTAATAAATAATTCAATTTAACGAGAAAAATATAGCACGTTTTTGTCTATGCGTCAAATGGATTGTTGACAAAATTTTGAGAAAATGCTAAAAAAGAGCTAATTTAATATTATTGTAACAATTAAAAAAATATCAAAATTATGGGAAAGTTTATTATTGTTTTCGGGCAGCCTAAGTTTAAGGCTTTTGAAAGCGCTGGATTTGTTAACCTTGGCAAGGAAAAAGTTGAGGTTATTGTGTTTGAAACCAATGCGCTTCAGAAAGCGATTAAGGTTTTGGATATAAACATAGCTTCTTTGCAACTGATGGATGCCAAAGGCGAGCTTGGGAGAACCCATGACTTGGAAAACCATATTAAAAAAATGGAATTTATGCGCAAGGGGATTAGCAGGCATCCGCAGGTTTTAGATGATGATAATGTTGCTAAAAAGGTGGCAAAATTGTTGTCTTTGAAGGTGCCTCCTGCACTTTATTATTTGTAAGCACGTTTAAACCCGCCGGTTGTGGCGGGTTTTTTTTGTGCGTCATGAGCTAAGCGGAGTGCGGCAATCCAAGCGAATGACAAAGATATTATTTTGACAGTAACATAATCAGGTGGCGGAGGCTGGGGGTGTACATGAGGAGGGCTTTGAGCTTTTTATAAAATAAATCTATTTGAACCAGGCGCATTTTGAGGCGGAAGGTTGTTGGGTTGAAATTGCTTTGCGCCAAAATTTTGGCGGTGCGGAAAGCGTAGCTGATGCCTTCGGCGGAGGATGGGCTGATGTAGCCGCCGGCTTCGCCTATTAGAAAAACTGATTTTATAGAGTATCTGTCACAAAATCCGGTGCTCGAATGCTCATGTACTAATTGTGTACATTCCGCTTCTGTGCTCCGTGTTTTGCTTCCATCTATCTCTCTAAAATCAGTTTTTGATTTTAAATCGATGCAGCTTATGGGGTGGAAAAAACCCGGGCGGATGATGAGTGTGCCTTCTTTGGAAACGGGGTTT
>JAVBOV010000042.1:0-8678 GCA_031550205.1 Alphaproteobacteria bacterium | reverse complement strand
CAAGCTCAGCCATGTTGTTGTTGGAATAACGATATCTCTTGGCTTTGGAAAGACGCACGCCGTCAATAATCGAAGCATGGTTCAAGGCATCGGAAATAATTGCGTCTTCAGCCTCTAAAAGGGTTTCAAAAAGACCTCCGTTGGCATCAAAACAAGATGCATACAAAATGGTGTCGTCGGTTCCCAAAAAGTCTGAAATGGTTTTTTCCAGCTTTTTATGAATGTCCTGCGTTCCGCAAATAAAACGAACCGAACTCATGCCGTAACCATATTTTTGCACGGCCTCGGCCGCAGTTTTAATCAGCTCCGGATTGTTGGCTAAACCCAAATAGTTGTTGGCGCAAAAGTTGAGCACTTTTGAGCCGTCTGCCAGTTCAATATTTGCCTGCTGTTGAGAGGTAATAACGCGCTCGGCCTTGTATAGACCGGCATCTTTCACCTCCGCAATTTTGTTTTGCAATGATTTTATAAAATCTTTGTTCATGTTTTCCCTTTCCTTTTAAAATAATGCCGTTATTCTAGTCTTAGTTCAGCCCAAGTCAAGGAGAAAATTGAATGAAATATTACATTGTCAGCGGTGGTTTTGACCCCATCCACGAAGGCCATATTGAAATGATAAAAGCCTCTCGGGCAATGAGCGACGGCGTCATCTTGCTGCTTAATTCCGATGAATGGCTGGTGCGCAAAAAAGGCTCAAATTTCATGAACTATAAAACCCGCTGCACCATTTGCGAAAATCTTAAGGGTGTTATAGATGTTCTGGCTTTCAATGATGCCGACAATTCCGCCTCGGACGGCATCAAAAAAGTCCGCGCCAAATACCCGAACGATGAGCTGGTCTTTGCCAACGGCGGCGACCGCACCAAAGAGAATATCCCGGAAACAACCGCCTGCAAAGAGTGCAACGTTGAATTAAGATTCGGAGTCGGCGGCGAACACAAAGCCAATTCCTCCAGCTGGATCTTAGAGAAATGGAAGAAAATTTAGTATAACAGGTCGGCTGGCGAAGCCGGACGACTACGGAACGTCATCCTCGGAGTCAGCCGTATGAGGCCTGCCGAACTAGGCTGAACCCGGGGATCCAGGCTTTTTAAAACCATAACAAATAAGTCAGAATTGAGCTAACCTTAAATGCCTCTGCATAAGGCGCGTTGTTGCACCTTGTTCCGCGATAATGGCTAAGAGCCGCCGCCCTGCTCACATAATCATAAACCACCAACTGCGATTTATAAAGCCCGATCATCTTTTTCTTTTCCTCAATCACGTTTGAAATATCTTCATAATGGTTGGGCAAAGCCATCGGCGTCCAAACTTCATAAAAAACAATTTTGGTCTTAAGACTGAACCCTTTGCGCAAAAACAGCCATTTCATCAAACGGTTGGTAATAAACATATGCTCAACATGCCCGTCTTTAGGGTGCGGCATAAAAATATAATCATATTGCTTAAACTCTAAAACCTTCAAATATTCCTTAAAATACTTTTTAATCTGCCCCATAAACGGCTGCTTGCCATAAGTTTCCATAATCCAGTAGTTTTCAACCCCAGCAAACTTCATCGCCTGCTCAAATTCCTTAATGCGCATATCAGAGCGCTCTTTGGGTGTAATCTCCTTATAAGCAATGCCCGAGCTTCCTACGCAAAGACAGTCAAAATGCCCCTTATATTTAAGCATTGTCCCGCCCAGCCCAATCGCCTCATCATCGGCATGCGGAGCAACCACCAAACATTTGGTGCCTTTCTTAATTTCAATCTTAAGCTTAGGAAAAAGCCTCATTTTTATTCTCCTTCATTAACTTCGCAACGGTTAATTTTATATAACAGCTCATTAAACCAATACTTCAGCATATTCGGCTTCCTCACCGTTCCGGTATAAGTTTGGGTTTCAATCCCGTTAAAGCGGCGCTTATAGTCCAATGTTCCACCCAAAAGATAAACCTTTTTAATGCCCTTCTCCATCATATCAATTAAGGCATGATAATATATCACGGAACCAAGGCTGTATTTCGAGAGTTCCACATCATAGGTTAAATTCTCTAAAAAGACCTCATCATCAATAGTCACCATAAAAGCAATGGCCTTAATCTCACCTTTAATATACATCGCATAAGCATCGGTAATATACATCTCATCCAAATATTTATCATGGTCTTTCTTCCACTCAAATTCGTGAGTCTTGCGCTTAAATTCCAAATATTTATCAACCACCCCTTGAGATATCTTATCCTTGGAAAAGTGTTTAATTTCAAACTCTCCAACCTCTTCTCTAATCTTTTTGGGATACCATTTGGTATTATAGCGGGTCTTATTGGAAAGCGCCTTGTCAAAATCTTCTTTATTGCTCAATTCCACATGCCAATGCGGAGCAGGTTTAACTCCTGGCACCGGAGTCAAGCAATGTTTAAACTCAATTTTCTTCACTTTTTTGTAATTTTTAAAAATATAGTCTATAAGCTCTTCAATGGCTTGCGGAGAAACTTTGGTCAGATAAAGACCAAGCACGGCTTTGCTTTTTTTAATACGCAAAGGCACATAAAATTCATCAACTTTAAGCAAATCAAAATCACCGCCAAACATCAAGTCAAAGCGATTGAATATAATTTTTGGTTCTTGAATCACCTTCACAAGCTCTGTAATCGCAACCCTATTAATCAACTAAACCTCTTTAATGTTCCTGACCACAGCCACCTGCATCATGGCTTTGGTAATATCGTTTTTCTTAATATACCTTTGGCGCAGCCACTCTCCCCACTTATTAAGTTTATATTTAGTTTCGCTGCGCATCCACTTATGCTTGTTCCAAATATATGAATGAAAATCATTATAAAAGAAATCTATCACTTCAAAGCCGCTTTTTTTTAGCGCATCCTCAAACTCATCTCTTAAAAATTCATATTGGAAAAACACCAATTGCTTTCCCCGATATTTTTTGGGGTTTTTCTTTCTTTTATATTGCAAACAAGCTTGGTTCGGCACAGATATTATACCAACTCCGCCTTTTTTCAAAATCCTTGAGGCTTCCTTCAAAAAAGCATCCGGCCCTTCTTCCAAATGCTCAATCACCCCCAAACTCAAATAGGCATCAAAAGAGCTGTCTTTATATTTCAAATTGGTACAATCGCCCATTTCGGCTTTCAGTTCAGGCTTATATTCTTTCATAGCCTTAACCGCACTTTCCACAAAATCAACCCCCAAAGCATCATATCCGTTCTCATGCAAAACGTTCACCCAGCCGCCAAGCCCGCACCCGGCTTCAATCAATTTGTCGGTCTTTTTCACATATTTAAACAGTGCTTCCAAAATCTCCGGAGAATAATAAACATCTTCCGTTTTAGAGGCTACTGTTGCCGCATTCCATTGTTGCTCAAACTCGTCATGCGGGTTTTTCAACTGATAACACTTTTGCATAAAACGCACTCCTTAATAAATCTGTATTAAAGGCTACAATTATTTCAGATAAAAGTAAATAACCCATTATATGCTTTAACAACAAAAAAACACCTTTTTTCAAAGGTGTTTTTTAGTGGCGGAGAGTAGAGGACTCGAACCTCTGCAACGCTTTAACACGTTGACGGATTAGCAATCCGCTGCATTACCACTCTGCCAACTCTCCGTTAGAAACCTTAAATGCAGAGCATTTTTAGGTTTTATTACGCGCGCCGCAGCTTTTACACATTCAGAGCAATCTCCAAACAAATCGCGAAGGCGGGCTCTTGCGCATATATTTATATTATCTTTAACCTTGCGTCAACCATAAATTTCATTATCTACTTGCTAAGCTTTTCCAGAACCATCTTATTCACAACTGCCGGGTTGGCTTTGCCTTGGGTTGCCTTTAAAACCTGTCCCACAAAAAAACCAAGCAAATTATTGCGCCCCGCCTTATAAGCAGCCGCTTCTTCAGGTTTTGAGGCAATCAAATCATCAATAATCTTCTCGATTGCCGCCACGTCTGTTTCCTGTTTAAGCCCTTTTTCCTCCACAATCTTAGAAGGTTTGCCGCCGGTCTCAACCATAATCCCGAAAACATCCTTGGCAATTTTGCCTGAAATTGTGCCCTCAACAATCAGCTTCACCAGTTCGCCCAAATCAATCGCCTTAATCGGGCTTTGCTCAATCCTCAAACCCTGCTCTTTTAACACCGCAAACAGTTCCACCAGCATCCAGTTCGCCGCCTTTTTTGCATCTTTGCAAACCTTAAGTGTTTCTTCAAAATAATCAGCTATTTCTCTGGATTCGCACAATAAATTTGCATCATACTCATTCAATCCAAGCTCACTCATAAAACGCTTGCGCTTAACAGATGGAAGCTCCGGCATCTCCTGTTTAATGCCCTCAATAAATGCATCATCAATCACCAACGGCAGCAAATCCGGTTCCGGAAAATAGCGGTAATCATGCGCAAATTCTTTGTCTCTCATATATTGCGAAACACCTGCCGCAGGGTCAAACTTGCGGCTCTCCTGCTCAATGGTTCCGCCCTTCTCATAAACCTCAATCTGACGCTTGGCCTCGCTCTCAACAGCTTGGCAAACAAACCGCACCGAGTTAATATTCTTCATCTCGGCTCTCGGCCTTAAGGCTGTCTCGCCCTTTTTGCGCACTGAAACGCTGACATCGCAGCGCATTGAGCCCTCGTCCATATTGCCGTCGCAGGTGCCCAAATAGCGCACAATTGAGCGCACGCCGCGCAAAAATTCTCCGGCCTCCTCAGGCGCCCTGAAGTCAGGCCCGGTCACAATCTCCATCAACCCCACGCCGGAACGGTTCAAATCAATATAGGTTTTATCCGGAGCAATATCGTGCATCGACTTTGCCGCGTCCTGTTCAATATGAATTCTCTCGATTCTGATTTTTCTGCCGTTCTCCAGCTCAAAAAAACCTTCTCCCACCAGCGGATATTTATCTTGGCTTATCTGATACCCCTGCGGCAAATCGGCATAAAAATAGTTCTTGCGCGCAAACGCGGAATATTTGTTAATCTTGCAATTCAAGCCAAAACCGGTCTTAACCGCCTGCCTCACACAAACCTCGTTTAAGGTCGGCAGCATTCCGGGCATTCCGGCATCAATAAAAGAAACATTCTCATTCACCGGCGCACCGACATCGGTTGAAGCGCCTGAAAATATCTTAGACTTAGAAGTAATCTGGCAATGAATTTCCAAACCGCAAACAATTTCCCAATCAGACATCACTTCATCTCCTTCTCTAAAGCAGATGAAACCCTAAACACGCCCTCTTCGTCAAACGGCTTGCCAATCACCTGCAGCCCCAAAGGCAAACCTTTGGAATCTAACCCGCAGGGAAGGCTCAACGCCGGCAGACCGGCCAAATTTGCCGCCACCGTAAACACGTCGTTCAAATACATATTAATCGGGTTTTCCAGCATCGATTTATCGCCGATGGCAAAAGCCGAAACCGGGCTGGTCGGGCATAAAATCGCATCCACCCCCTTAAAAGCGGCCATAAAGTCATCCCTAATCAAGCGCCTAACCTGCTGCGCCTTCACATAATATGCGTCATAATAGCCGGAAGAAAGCACATATGTGCCAACCATAATGCGGCGCTGCACTTCTTTGCCAAACCCTGCCGAGCGAGAGTTAACATACATCTCGTCTAAAGATTCTCCATCAACTCTCAAGCCGTAACGCACCCCGTCATACCGCGCCAAGTTGGAAGAAGCTTCGGCCGGCGCAATAATATAATAAACCGGCAAAGCATATTTGGTGTGCGGCAAAGAAATTTCCTTAACATTAACGCCTTGCGCCTTCAGAATCTCAATCGCCTTGTCCCAATACCTCACAACCTCTTCGTTCATGCCGTTGGCGCGATATTCCTTCGGCACGCCGATTGTCAAACCTTTAACGCTCTTGCCGCAGGCGGCTTCAAAATCCGGCACTTCTTTTTTGGAAGATGTTGCATCCTTGGCATCATGCCCGGCCATAACCTTTAACAGCAAAGCGCAGTCCCTAACATCCTTGGCAATCGGCCCGGCCTGGTCTAATGACGATGCAAAAGCCATAATTCCATAACGAGAACAGCGCCCGTAAGTCGGCTTAATTCCGGTCACGCCGCAAAAAGCCGCCGGCTGGCGGATTGAGCCGCCGGTATCCGTACCGGTTGCTGCCGCGCACATATTTGCAGCCACAGCAGCCGCCGAACCTCCTGAAGACCCGCCCGGCACCAAATTTTTTCCATATGGATTAACCGCCGGCCCAAAATAAGAACTCTCGTTTGAACCGCCCATGGCAAATTCATCCATATTCAGCTTGCCCAAAAAAGCCGCGCCGTTATCAAGCAGCCTCTGCGTAACCGTAGATTCATAAGGAGGAACAAAATCAGCAAGCATTTTAGAACAAGCAGTGGTCTTAATTCCCCTGGTGCAGAACAAATCTTTAATACCCAGCGGAATCCCTTCCAAAGCCCTAACCTCGCCGCTGGCATAATTAACATCTGAAAGCTTGGCGCGCTCCAAAGCAATTTCAGGAGTTTCGAGCACATACGCGTTCAAAGCACGGTTCTTTTCCATCGCCCCAATATAAGCCTTTGTGAGCTCCGCCGCCGAAAACTCTTTCTTCCTCAAGCCCTCTAAAGCCATAGCTATTGTCAACTTATTTATTTCCATAATCAAAAATCCAAAATCTAAAATCTAAAATCACCTTATTCCACTACCTTCGGCACCACAAAATACCCATATTCCTTAACCGGCGCATTGGCCAAAACTGCTTCTGCATTGCCACCTTCGCTCACCTCATCGGCGCGCAAATCCAAATATTCTTCATTAGTTGAAACCAACGGCTCCACCCCCTTGGTGTCAACCTCTTTAAGCTGCTCTATCCAAGATAAAATTTTATTAAACTCCGTAACGGCCGCATCCGCATTTTCCACTCTCAAACGCGAAAGAAACGCAATTTTTTCCACTTCTTCATTATTAATCATATCAAAACATACCCCTCCAAATTAGCCGAGATCCTCACGCTTCGCTCAGGATGACTATAATTTTTCAAATATCTCATCCCAAAGTTTGCTACCTCCTTTATTGTCATCCTGAGGTTTGCCACCTCCTTTATTGTCATCCTGAGGTTTGCAAAGCAAACCGTGAGGATCTCGGCCGATTCCTACTCACAAATATCACCATATAAATCTCTCCACTCAGGGTTAAACTTATATACCAATATATTCTTATTTTCTCTCTTTTTCTTTTTTAACTGTTTCTCTCTTTCTATCGCCAAATCTATATTATCAAAAAACTCATAATACACCAGCTTATGCAAATTATACTTATCACTAAATCCTTCAAACACTCCATGTTTATGTTCATATATCCTCTTAACCAAATCACTTGTTACTCCAACATACAACGTTGAATCTGTCTTATTGGAAATCATATAAACATAATACTGCATTAGCACAACACCATAATCTATTAGCCGAGATCCTCACGCTTCGCTCAGGATGACGTTAATACCTCAACTCAAACGGCAGCAAAACCGCATCATATTGCAAACGTTTCAACAAATAAACATCTTTCATCTTAAACTCTTTAATCATGGCTTCTGCAGCGGCAGATGCCGGTTTTCTGCCCAAGGCTTCCGCCAGTTTTTCCTGAAAAGTCTTTTTCTTCGGATAATAAATAATCTCTACCGGCTCGCCTTCTTTAATTCCGGCTTTCTGTTTGGCCGTCTTAACCGCTTCGCCGATTCCGCCCAAGCCGTCGATCAAACCGGCCTTAAGCGCCTCTGAACCAACCCAAACCCGGCCTCTGGCAAGCTTGTCTAAATCCGCCAAACCAATTCCGCGGCGTTTGGAAACTTCTTCGGTAAAATCCGCATAAACCCTGTCCAAAGAACTGTTGAACACCTCTTTTTCGCTTGCTGAAAAATTGCGGTTTAATGAAAGAATGTTGGCATTTTGCCCAAAACTGATTTCTTCCCAGTTAACCCCGATTTTTTTCCACAAACGGCTTAAGGCAATCTTTCCGCCCAAAACTCCGATTGAACCGGTAATGGTAGAAGGACTTGCCATCATATAATCTCCGGCCAAAGCCGCAAAATATCCGCCTGATGCCGCATAATCACCCATTGAAACAACCACCGGAATATTGCGCTGTTTTTTCAAAACCTGAACCGCATACCAAATTTCTTTAGATGCGCCATAACTTCCGCCCGGAGAATTAATCCTCAGCACCACCGCTTTAATACTCTTGTTTTTGGCAATATCTTCCAACTGTGCGGAAACGGTTCTTGAACCGGCAATCATCTCGCCGTTTAGCGGATTATTAATGCTGTCGCCCTCCACAATCATACCTTCAATCACCACAAAAGCAATCGCCGAAACATTGCTTGGCTGTTCAAATACATTCAAGGCATAGTCGTCAAAAACCACTTTTTCGGCCTTAGTGTCTTTCAAAACCATGGCCGTCAAATCCTGACGATACCCAATCTTGTCAACCAATTTAAAAGCCATTGCCTCTTCTGCTGAAAACGGAGCCTTATCAATCAGTTTTTTAATCTCCCCCGCACCTGCAAACTTTCTGTCATTTTTAATGCCGTTCACAATCTGCGCATAAAGCTCGGTCCCAAGCTTAACCAACTCTGATTTAAACTCCGGACTAAACCCCGCGGCCATAATTGAAGCCGCCGCATTTTTATATTCATATCTGGCATAAAATTCCGGCG
>JAVBOV010000036.1:0-5192 GCA_031550205.1 Alphaproteobacteria bacterium | reverse complement strand
AAGTCCTGCCACGGCTCGATGCCTAGCGCTTTGCTTTCATACAAATATTGTTCTTCTTTTTAGTGCATCAATTCCATTTTTAGCTAAAGACTAAAAATGAAATTTCTCTTTGGTATGTTCGCAAAGCTGAGGCTGTCTCGCAATGTGGCGAAAGAGAAAGAAGGGTTGCAAACAAAATCTAAAAAGCTGCAATAAGACACAAGATGAAACAGGAGAGGGAGAAATTTACCCTACTTGTGCACTAATGGCCAGCGGCCGTTTAGGACGTCGTCTAATGAAGGGTTGGGTTTATCAAAGCGGGCGTTATATATCCAATAATTGGTCATTACCCTTTTAACGTATAATCTGGTTTCGCGAGACGGAATAACCTCAATAAACAACAGCGGGTCGCCGTCATATTTCATCTTTTTCTGCCATTTCATTAAATTGCCGGGGCCGGCATTATAAGCTGCGGCCAGAAAAAATAAGTTGCCTTCGATGAAAGGTTTTTCAAGCAAGTAGTTGACATAGTTTTGGCCGGTTTCAAGGTTATATTCAATCTCAAACAACGGCGCCTGATTTTTCTTTATCTTTTTATCTTTGGTAATGTGATATGCGGTGCCCGGCATTAGCTGCATTAAACCTTTGGCGCCGGCGCCGCTTCTGGCTTCCGGTGAGAATGCCGACTCTTGTCTGACCAAAGCCCAAACCAAGGCCTGGTCCACTTTCCAGCCGCTTTGCGGCTTCCAGTTCGGGGCGGGGTAGGCAATGTGGTCATAATATACATCCAGCCCGGTTTTTCTTAAAGACTTGGAAAGCGTGATGCCAAGCGAATGCATGTCATATTGTTCGGTAATATAAACAGCAAGTTCCTGCTGTTCCGGCGTCATGTTAGGATAATCGGCTTTAAGCTCAAGGGCGGCGAGTTCTTTTTGCTTGGATTTAAGCAGCAAAACCGCCCGCATAATGGAGGGAGAGCTTAAAATCTGTTCAACGTATTTGTCGTCGTCCAAGTCATTTAAATAACTTTTGCCGCTCCAGTTATATTCCACTTCTTTGCCGAGTTTGGCGTTGGCCAAGATGCCGTAAAAAGTGCGCGGATAATTGGCGGCCTTGATTAAGTATTTTTCAGATTCTTTGGATTTTAAGAGTTTTTCATAGCTGCGGCTGGCCCAATATCCGCCTCCGGAAACCAGCCATTCGTCATCGTCCTTCAAATCGCTTAAAATGGAAAAATATTTGGCGGCCTCCTGATAATTTTTTTGGCGGTAATGAGCAAGTCCGGCAATCCATGCGGCGATGGCATCGCTGCTTCTTTTAACGGCTTTTTCACTCCAGGCAATGGCCAGGCTGTCATAATTGTCCATTAAATATGCCAGAGCCAAAGTTGCGCTCATGGCGTCATAATTTTTATTCGGAATGCGCTGACGAAAGGTCGGATCTTCTAAAACGCCTTTGGCCATGCGGGTTTTGCCGTTATTAATATATTTCCTGAACTCGTTTACCTTCTTGCGCAGATATTTGCCGTTTTTGGGTTTTAAGTTTTCATAATCTTCATTATACCAGCTGTAGGGCGTGAAAAAACGCTGGCGGCTGCCATTGACGGCGGAGGGAATCGTAAGGCCTTCCTCATCGCCTTTTTTTAAGGCAAGCTGATAGATGCGGTGGCCTTGAGGATGGTCAGAATATTTAAGCAGCCAGGATTTTAGCTCCTGATAATTTGCCTTATATTTATTCGAGAGATATTTTTGAGCCAAAAGATGGCCGGCAAGGGCGTTGTTCTCAACTTCCGCAGCCAGTTGTTCGGCTTCTTTGAAGTTTCCGTCTTCAATGGCGCGAAAAGCATTTTTGCAGTTGCGCACATCTTTGTCGGTTAAACCGTGCTTTTCAAGGATTTTTTCATAACAATCGTCGGTAATTACGGTGTTTTGGGCAACGGCAAAGCCGCCCCGGCACAACACAAGCAGGAAAACAAAAATTCCGATTATTTTCTGAGCCATCTGATCTTACCGGCGCAGGCCTGCTGGCTCGTGTCCTTGACACGGCAGCGGTTGACAATGATGTTGGGAATTTTATCCATGGAATAACAGCCGTCGCCCAAGAGAGTGTAACGATAGATGGTTTCAGTGTTGGGGGCAACGTCGTCATAAGACAAGGATGTGGTCATGGTCGGCCATTTTAACTTGAAGCTGATGTTGGAAAGTTTGCGGTCAAGAGTGGTTAAAACCACAAAAGTGACATCGCAGGTGACCATGCCGCTTAAAAGACGCTCAATGGCAAAGTCTTTGTAATAGATGAAGATAAGCTCGTCGTCTTTAACCAGGCCGGCGTTTTGTTTGGTGACAACCGGGCTCATGGAAATGCGGCCGCGGGCAACTCCGTCCAAGGTAGGGCGAGAGAGCTGCGGAGTTTTTTGCTCCGGCATGAAGAGCTCTTCTTGGGCGGCTGGTTTGGCTTCAGCTTTGGGTTCTTGAGCCGGGAGCCAAGCGTTGGAGGAAGAAGCTGAAGCGGCAGGCTGAACTTTGGGCTGCAGGGTGCTTTTGTCTTCTTCGTCATCAAAAACCTGAGCTCCGGAATTGTGTGCCGGAGCCAATAAGAAAAGGGAAAATAATAATGAAAGAAAAAATTTCTTCATCGGCTTATTTAATCTCACTTAGGGTTTGAATGGCTTTGTTCATGCCGTCAAGAGCGTTTTGGTAAGATACGGCAATGTCGTTTTTGTTTTTCTCATTAGCGTCGGTTTCAATTTTTTTCTGTTCTTCAAGGCTGATGGGCTTAAATTCTCTGTAATATTGAGAATCGCGCGAGGAAACATATTTGAAGATGCGGGTGCATGACTTTTTGTCTTCAGTCTGCTGGCCGCGATTGTCGGCGGTGGCCGCGGTGGTGCCGCTTAAGGAGCAATCGTTGACGTTAATGTCCATTTTGTCGTTAACCAGCAGGAAGCAGCGGTCATTTTTTAATTTCAAGGGAAGAGTAAGCTGCTGATAAGAGTTGAGCGGAGGAAGTTCTACGGTTAAAGATACCTGACCGGGAGTGGCTTCTTCAGTGCTTGACCTAAGCGAGGTTCTGCTGCGATTGGCATTGGCGCGGCGGGCGGTAGTGCTTTCACCGGCGTTTGAGATGAGCTCCGCCTCGGCTTTTTCCTGATTGATGATGTTTTCAGCGGCGTCATCGGTCCAGATAAGCTCCAGGCCGGCGTTGTTAACGTTGAATGCCGAGCGATTGTAAAAAGTGGCGTTAAAGTCGCAGCCGGTGGTGGCTCCGTTAAGGTCTTTGGTCAATTTCACATCGCTGATTTTGACAAGAATTTCAGTATCGGCAGCCTTAGCTTCAATGCCGCAAAAAACAGCTGCAGTCGCGAAAAGAATGGAAGTTAAAGTGTGTTTTACGTTGCTCATTTTCTTTCCTTTTATAAAAATAAAATTTCTTAAATAATAATCCAAATTGTTTAATTTTCCAATAATTTCACAATTTAGTTAACAGCTTCTTGAGTGGAAGGCAGTTTCTTATTGAGTTTGATGAAATCTTGCCAAACCTTGGATTTTTGCGCAGGATTGCGCAAAAGATACGCCGGGTGAAAAGTGGCAAGGACTTCAATCTTTTGATGGTTTTTGGTTTGATATTCCCACCATTTGCCTCTTAGTCTGGAGATGGGCTCGGCGTTGTCAAGCAAAGAGTTGGCGGCGCTTCCGCCCAAGACCAAGATAATTTCAGGACGAATCAGCTCTATTTGCTTTTGCAAAAAAGGCAGGCAGACGGAAACCTCAACGGCGGTGGGAGTGCGGTTGCCGGGCGGGCGCCACGGTAAAATGTTGGTAATGTAACAGTTTTGTCTGGTGATGCCCAAGGTTCCAAGCATTTTATCCAAGAGTCTGCCGGAGCGCCCTACAAACGGCAGGCCTTGGCGGTCCTCGTCGGCACCGGGGGCTTCACCGATTATCATAAGTTTGGAAGAGGGGTTGCCGTCGCCGAAAACGGTGTTGGCGGCGGTTGTCTTAAGAGAGCAGCCGGTAAAGTTCTCAACCAGGGTTTTTAATTCAGCCAGAGTTTTGGCAGAATCGCATATTTCTTTGGAGTTTTGGATGGTGTCTACGGTGTTTCTGACCACAACGGAAGCGGCTGATTGCAGCGGCGCCGGAGCTTCTTTTTTTTGCACGCCGAAAGGCTCATCTCCGATAATTTCAGAGATGCCGGAGGCAATGTAAAATTCCAAAATGTCTTTTTTCTGCATATATTCAAATTAAACTACTAGATATTTTTTTACAAGTTAATTATAGTGAGATGACTTAATAGTTAATAAATGGATTTGAAAATGTCAAAATTGAGCGGTTTTCTGGCGATTATCTTAAGTATTTTAATGTTTAATTCATGCATGGAAGGGCTGATTTTTCCGCAGGCGCCAAACGAGCCGGCGGCAATCGGCGAAAAGTTCAGCAATCCTTACGGAAATTATTTGGCCGGGAGGGTGGCTCATTTGCGCAAAGATTTTGACAAGGCTGCCGATTATTATATGGCGGTTTTGGATCAAGACCCCAAAAACAAAGACCTGCTCAGCAGAATTTATGTGATTTTGGCCTCTCAGGAAAGAGTTGAGACCGCCGCAAAATATGCCGAAATATCTCTTAAGGCCGGAGATGAAAACAATTTTACCTACATTATTATGGCGGTTGAGCATATGAAAAAAGGCCGCTATGCCGAGGTTAACAAAATTTTGAGTAAGCTTGACGGGCCGATTTATAAGGAATTTATTGTGCCGCTGATGTCTTCATGGGCATATGCCGGGCTTAATGAGAAAAACAAGGCGCTGGAAACTTTGGCGGTTTTGAAAAAAGAGCCGAGCTTCAGGCCGTTATATTATTTTCATGCCGGAATGATTAATGATTATTTTAAGGATAATGAAGCGGCTCAGTTTGATTATGAGAAAATTGTGAAAGAATATTCTTCAGACATGTCTTTTAGAAGTCTGCAGGTCATTACCAATTTTTATGTGCGCACCGATCAAAAGATTAAGGCGGTGGAGCTTTTGGAAAAGTATAATGACGACAAGAGTCTTTTTGACATGCTGCAAAGGCTTAACCAGAGAATTGTCGAGGCAAAGCCGCAATATACTCCAAGAATTGTTAACAAGCCGACATTCGGCATGAGCGAGGCATTGTTCAGCATTGCGGCAACGCTGCGTCAGGGCGAGCCCGGGGTTGATTTGGCGCACG
>JAVBOV010000014.1:0-16665 GCA_031550205.1 Alphaproteobacteria bacterium | reverse complement strand
AAAGCAAACAAATCAAACTTTACAATCATAGCTTCGTAGCCCCGGATGCCCGCCATAAACAAAACAAAACCCACCTGTTAAAGGTGGGTTTTGTATTGTTTAATCTGGCGGGAGTGACACTGAAGTAAAAAATCGACCATTGAATTGGTCGATTTTGCCGACAGGCGAGAGTCTTGTTAGTTTGTGACTTTGCGACAGCAAACAAAACAAACGTTACAAGCCTAGCTGCGTAGCCCCGGCTGCCCGCCATAAACAAAACAAAACCCACCTGTTAAAGGTGGGTTTTGTATTGTTTAATCTGGCGGGAGTGACGGGGCTCGAACCCGCGACCCTCGGCGTGACAGGCCGATACTCTAACCAACTGAGCTACACCCCCACAAAACAAGACACTTTATAAACAACATTGTTTATAATTGCAAGAACTTTTTTGCAGGAAAATAAAAAAGTGCGGCTATAAAGGCCGCACTTTCTTAATTAACCGGAGACAAGCTGCCTAAAACAATAATCATTCTCCCTACAAATCCAGGCTCATGACTGTGGAGGCTGTTTTATAGCCCAGTTTTTTATAAAATCCGATGGCATTTTCATTAAACATAAATACTTCCCCTTCAATATGCTTAATTCCGTTTTTTTTGGCTTGTTCGGTGAGTTTGTTGCACAGGTATTTGCCGATTCCCAGGCTTCTATATTCGCTTTTCACCACCAGATCGTGTATATAATAAACTTTTTTATAGCAGTTATTCTTAACCACCAGGCCGCACAAAATCATTCCGGCCAGCTTACCGTTGACCAGCGCAAGATAGCCGAAGTTATCAGACGTGCTCATAATCCACCTTAAATATGCAGAATCATTGTCTTTGTTCGGCTTCATAAAATATGTTGGGCAGCCGTCATAATGAAACGCATTGGTTTCCTGCAGAGCCTCAATCATCTCCGGCATATATTTGCTGCTAATCTCAACAATTTCTACTTTTGACATTTTAAATACTCCTTGTTTAGACCCCTGATTATACTCCTTTTTGGCACTTTTTCCAAGTATTATGTTTTTTTTAACTAATCCCGCATAAAATATTCGACAACGAAATATTTTTGGGGTATATCTCAAAGAATGAAATTTATAAAAAAATATATCAACCACAAACACAAGCGCAAACTCATGGCTGTCGGCTATGCTTTTGTCATTGCTTTTGTGGTTGTTATCGCCGTCATCAGCAACTCTGAGGTCAATGCTTCCATTGCCAAAAAAGAGTTTAATGCCGCTCATTTGCATGAAAATATCATTTCTCGTCAGGCCGGCGTTCAAAACCAAACCTCAATTGACAACATCCGTTCTCTGTTTGAAAAGTTCTCTCCCCGTGAAAAGAACATTGAACAAGAGATTGAAGTTGCCTCCGGCGACACCTTTATCAGCATTTTAAAAAACATCGGCCTGGATTATAACCAGGCTAATGAGGTTTTTGCCGAGCTTAAAAAGGTTTATGACCCGCGCCGCCTCAAAATTGGCCAAAAAGTTGCCTTTTTAACCTTAATCGACACCAAAGACGAAAATAAACTGATTTCCTTAAACCGCATGGTGGTGAGCCTTGCCGCTGATGAGCGTGTGGTTGTTGAAAGAACTGAACAAAACACCTATGCCGCCCGCGTTGAAAAAGACGAGCTGGTTGAAGAAGTCAACACTGCCTCCGGCGTCATCACCGGCAATCTTTCCGTTGCCATGCAGGACCAAGGCATTCCTCGCGGCATTGTTGCCGATTTCATCAACATTTTTGCTTTCTCAATCGATTTCAGCCGCGACGTGCGCTTTGGCGATAAGTTTGAGGTGGTTTATGAAAACTACATCAACCAAGAGGGCGAACTGATTAGAACCGGCAATATTTTGTACGCTTCCTTAACCCTGCGCAAAGACAAGGTTGCCTTATATCGTTTCAAAGACAAGTCCGGCACGGTTGATTATTACGACGAAAAAGGCTTTGCCATGAAAAAAACGCTTGATAGAAAGCCGCTGGCCTTCCGTCAGGCTCGCGTCACCTCTCCGTTTGGCCGCCGCCGCCATCCCATATATGGCGACATTCGCATCCACTGGGGCATAGACTATGCCGCTCCGCGCGGAACCCCGATTTTTGCCGCCGGTGACGGCATTGTGCAAATGGCGCAATGGCACGGCGGATACGGCAACTATATCAAAATTCGCCACAATTCCGAATATTCCACTGCTTATGGCCACATGCAACGCTTTGCCGGCGGCATCCGCCCCGGCACCAGAGTAAAGCAAGGCCAAATAATTGCCTATGTCGGCAATACCGGCAACTCTACCGGCCCGCACCTTCATTATGAGGTAATCAAAGGCGGCCGCCGCGTCAGCCCCGCCACCATCAAGGCCTCAGCCAGTGAGAACCTGAAGGGCAAAGATTTTGAAAGCTTCAAACAGGTTGTGGCTGAGGTAAAAACCTCTCACCCCAGCATGTTCGCCGCCGCCGAAAAACAACTGGCCTCCGCCGCAACAACAGAAACCAAAAAACAATAATTTCATACTTGTCATCCAGAGCATATTTCATAATTTTCCCGCATCGACTGCAAGGAGTGCGGATCAGAAAATTATAAAATCTGCGTGGGATCCAAGACAAATTGGCTTTATTGCTGGTTGGATTGCCGTGCTGCGCTCGCAATGACAAACCCAAAAAAATAAGTGGGCAATTGCCCACTTATTTTTTTTTATTTTTTTTCATCCGGATCTTTAAGAACATATCCTCTGCCCCAAACAGTCTCGATATAATTCTTGCCGTTTGATGCCTTCTCAAGCTTTTTGCGCAGCTTGCAGATAAACACGTCAATAATCTTCAGTTCCGGCTCATCAATGCCGCCATAGAGGTGGTTTAAGAACTGGTCTTTATTGAGGGTTGAACCCTTGCGCAAAGACAAAAGCTCCATAATGCCATATTCCTTGCCGGTCAAATGCAAAGCCTTGCCGGCCACATTAACGGTCTGGGTGTCCAAATTAACCTCAACATTGCCGGTCTTAATCACCGAATTGGAATGTCCCTTAGAACGTCTGACCACGGCATGAATACGCGCCAACAGCTCAGATTTATCAAACGGCTTGGTCAAATAGTCATCGGCGCCGAAGCCAAGTCCCTTAACCTTCTTGTCCGGCTCGGAAAGCCCCGAAAGAATCAAAACAGGAGTGTTGACCTTGGATGAACGCAGGCTCTTCAAAACCTCATATCCGTTCATATCCGGCAGCATCAAATCCAAAACGATAATGTCATAATCATAAAGCTTGCCAATCTCAAGGCCGTCTTCGCCCAAATCGGTGGTGTCTATAATCATTCCCTCTTTTTTGAGCATGGTTTCAATACTTTGAGAAACCGCATAATCATCTTCAACAAGCAAAACTCTCATATTTAAAATCCTTATAAATAGTCTATATCAATGAGGCAATATTAACCTTTAAATTTTAATCTGTTAACTTTTTTAAATATTTGTTAACAATTATTAATAAATGCATATATGATTGGGGCGGGGAGAAAAATATACGCGTCATGCTGAACTTGTTTCAGCATCTCCTGATAATTAGGATGAGATGCTGAAACAAGTTCAGCATGACGGTTTTTATTTCTTATTGGGGGAGAAGAAGATTGTCTGTTAAATTTGCAAATATAATCAATGAAATCTGCGACATTGACACCGGAAGTTATTACGGTTCGGTAACGGCTGTACAGGGCCTATTTATTGAGGTCAGCGGCATCAGAACCAAGCTCAGCATCGGCGATCGCTGCAATATTTTAAGCGTTCATTGCAAAAAGATTCCCTGCGAACTGGTCAGCTTCAAAGAAGACAAACTACTCCTAATGCCCTATGGTTCAACCGAGGGCGTGGCTCCCGGCTGCAAGGTTGAGGTTGAAAACGCCTCTCCGGTAATTTATCCGCATATCTCCTGGCTCGGCCGCATCATTAACGCCTTTGGCGAGCCGATAGACGGCCATGGTCCGCTTATCAAAGGCGATAAACCATATTTCATCAAATCTTCTCCGCCGCCGGCTCAGTTCCGCGACCGTGTTAAGGGCAAGGTTGACACCGGCGTCCGCGCCGTCAACACCTTCCTCACCATGTGCAAAGGCCAGCGTATGGGGGTTTTTGCCGGCTCCGGGGTGGGAAAATCCACCCTAATGTCAATGATGGCGCGCCACTCTAACGCTGATATCTCCATCATCGGGCTGATTGGCGAGCGCGGAAGAGAAGCCAAAGAGTTTATTGAAGACGTTTTGGGCGAAAGCGGCTTAAAAAAATCGGTCATGGTTCTTGCCACCTCTGATGAAAGCCCGCTGATGCGCCGCCAGGCCGCATATGTGACTCTGGCCGTGGCAGAATTTTTTAGAGACATAAACAAAAACGTGCTCTGCATGATGGATTCGGTCACCCGTTTTGCCATGGCTCAGCGCGAAATTGCCTTAAGCGTTGGCGAGCCTCCGGCTTCCAAGGGATATACCCCAAGCGTGTTCTCGGAACTGCCGCGCCTTTTAGAGCGCGCCGGCCCTGGGCAGGGCAACGGCACCATCACCGGCATTTTTACGGTGCTGGTTGACGGCGACGACCATAATGAGCCGATTTCTGACGCTGTCCGCTCGATTCTCGACGGCCACATTGTTTTAGACCGCTCCATTGCCGAGCGCAACCGTTACCCGGCCATCAACATTTTGCGTTCAGTTTCCCGCGTAATGCCAGATTGCAACACCAAAGAGGAAAACGACCTTGTTTATAAGGCCAGAAAGTATATATCTTCATATGAGGACATGGCCGAACTTATCCGCCTTGGCGCCTATAAAAAAGGCTCCAACCGCGAGGTTGATGAGGCAATCTTTTATTATCCGATGATAGAGGCTTTTCTGGCGCAGGGTAAGAATGAAAAAACCACCTTAGAAGAGTGTTATGCCGCATTGGAAAAAATCTTGGCCACTCCGTATAAGGGGTAGTAACTTATGGCAAAGTCATTAAAAAGCTTATCAAAAATCCAGAAGTATAATATCGACGAACAGCGCAAGATATTAAATGGCTATTTGAACGAAGAAGTAACCATAATGCGCAAACTCAAAGAATTAAACGAGAATTTTGAGCGCGAAAAGGCATATTGCGAAAAAACCGCAGAGCTTTCCAGCTTTGGCGTATATCTGAAAAGTTATATTGATACCAGAAAACACTATGAAGCGGAACTGGCGGCAGTTAAAGAAAAAATTGAAGAAATAAAAGATATCATCACCGCCTTGTATAAAGAGCAGAAGACCTATGACATTGTTGATGAAAACCGAGAAAAAAAAGAGCTTAAGGAAGAAGAAATAAAAGAGCAGCAGACCCTTGATGAAATCGGCACCAATGCCTATATTAGAAAAAGAAAAAATTGATTAACCCAAAACCTGGTTTCTGTCATCCCGGAAGGCAAGCCCCACCGGACTTGCCATATCCGGGATCCACAAACAGGTTGCGAAGCAACGCTGATTTATAACAACCAAAGGAGAAAACCAAATGATCTTCGATCTTCCGCCGCTTCCCTATGAAATGAACGCTCTTGAGCCATATATGTCTAAAACCACATTAGAATATCACTATGGCAAACACCATCGCGCTTATGTTGATAATTTAAATAAGCTGATTAAAGGTACCGAATTTGAAAATTTGGATTTGGATAAAATTGTTGAACAAAGCGCCGGCAAGCCTGAGTTTACCGGAATCTTCAACAACGCTGCCCAGCACTGGAACCACACCTTTTTCTGGAACAACATGAAAAAAGGCGGCGGCGGCAAACCAAACGCTGAAATGCTAAAACGCATTGAACAAACTTTCGGCTCATATGAAAACTTCCGCACCGAGTTCAAAACCGCTGCCACCACTCAGTTTGGCTCAGGCTGGGCCTGGCTGGCTGAAGAGAAAGACGGCAAACTGGTGGTGATGAAAACCCCCAATGGCGATAACCCTCTTGCTCACGGCAAAAAAGCCATCATCGGCATAGACGTTTGGGAACACGCTTATTATCTGGACTACCAAAACCGCCGCCCCGACTTCGTCGATGCCTATTTAGACCACCTGGTTAAATGGTAAAATCCCAATAATCTCCTCCCCTTAATTTTAAGGGGAGGTTGGGAGGGGTTCAATCAAAAATCCAAAATCTAAAATCAAAAATAATAAAGTTTATTGCTTTTTAACTTTTCTCCTGTTACAAATATTTCATAATTGTTTAATTGACTATTTTTGTCCAAAATGTTATCCTAATAACAGAATGGACAATCAGGGAGTATGGACTATGGCTCAGAAAAATCATGAAACCGATAAAGCAAAAGAGTTTCTCAAAAAATCTTGGAAAGCGGTTAAAGGCACCGGCATTGCTGTCTTGGCCTTAAGCGCAGTCGGCGCACTTGGCACCGGAGAACCGGAACAAACCGCCGAATGGGGCAAATTTTTTGCTTGTGGTGGTGCAGCCGTGGCTCTTGGCGTTGGTGATAAACTGCTGAAAGCCGCAGTTGGTTATATGAAAGACCAAAAAGAAAAAAGAGAGATTACCCAAGCCAACCAAAAAGCACCTTTTGAAATTAGAAGATTAAACACAGGCAGATAGATAATGTCCAATTATACCAAAGAGAACAGCTATTTAATCGCCGAAGGCGAAGAGGGTGAATTATATGTTTTCATCGAGGCCAAAAAAAGCCGGCCGATGACTCCCAAAATTGTTTATGACGGCAATGAACACGCCATTTTTGTGCGTAACTCAGAACAAAACATTATCTTAGACTACATCCACCCCGACATCAGAGAAAAACTCCGCCACGCCAAAATGGTCGTGGTTGTTGAAACCATTTTAGAAAACATCAAAGACAGCTATATGGTTGAGTTAAACCGCGTTGAAAAAATCCCGCTGGACTGGAACAAAATCGGCCTCGGCAAATCCTGGGAAGAAATCGCCCTGTCTAAGAAAAAATAATCCCCGTCATTGCGAGCAAAGCGAAGCAATCTAACCAAGCAAACCATCTATATAAGGAATCAATCATGGTCGTAAAAATCACCTTTGAAGCCCATTCAACCACTTATGACAATGAAACCAAAAAATCTTCAGGCTGGTATGACGTTGAGCTGTCTCCTTTAGGTTTGGAGCAATCCAAAGAACTTGGTGTAAGAAGGCGCAGCATGGGTTATGACGCTGTTTTTTGCTCAGACCTGCAGCGTTCATATAAATCTGCACAAATCGCTTTTGAGGGCTTAAACGTTCCAATCATCAAAGATAAAAGACTAAGAGAATGCGACTATGGCGATTTAACTCAAGCCCCATCAGTAGAGGTTGAAGGTCAAAAACTTTCAAGAATATCCACCCCTTTCCCAAACGGCGAAAGCTACCAAGACACCACTCAAAGAATGGCATATTTCATCAACGATTTAAAGCAAAATTATGATGGCAAAAAAGTGCTCATAATCGGCCACCGCGCCACTCAATACGGCCTTGATAACATCATCTCAAAAATTCCCTTAGAAACTCTTGTCGCCGCCAAATTCAAATGGCAGCCCGGCTGGGAATATGAGCTGTAATTTTTTTCCTAACGTTTCTCCCCTTTGCAAGGGGAGATTAAGAGGGGTTAGCAAATCATCCATGTTTTGATGATATTCCAACCCCACCCAGCCTCCCCTTGCAAAGGGGAGGAGACGTTCTATCCACTCACTGTCCACAGACCGCTGTCCCTGAGCACTTTTCACTTTTCACCATTCACTTTTCCCTCTATAATATCTCCACTTATCATAAGAGGAGATAACAATGACCAAGATTCAAGGACCATGGGGTGAAGACACCGACGAAACCCCTTGGAGCGATGCTCCGGCCAAGGCCAAAAAAGCCAAAATCAACCTGTTTCCTAAAGTTGCCGAAAGTGATTCCACTCCGCCCAGCTTCAACGTCAACTACAAGCTCATCATTTTAGGCTTGTTTGTTCTCTGGGGGCTTTCCGGCTTTTATCAGGTGCAAACCAACGAGCAGGGCGTGGTCTTACGCTTCGGAAAATACATATACACCACCGAACCTGGTCTTCGTTACCACCTTCCATATCCCATTGAAAACGTTGAAAAAGTCAATATCACCTCTGAGCGCAGCATCAACTTGGGCGTTGGCGGCCAAAGAGCTTATAATGCAAGCAACATCAAATCACTCTCTAACGGCAGCGAAGACCGCGGAGCCGACCTTGGTTCTTTCACCGAGAGCCACATGCTCACCGGCGATGAAAACATTGTTGACATCAACCTGACCGTGGTTTGGAAAATTAAAGACGCCAAAGACTATTTGTTCAGCATGCAAAACCCCGATGACACCGTTCGCGTTGCCGCTCAGTCTGTCTTAAGAGAGATTGTCGGCCAGTCTGAAATGCAGCCGATTATCACCGGAGACCGCGGCAAGGTTGAAGATGATACCAAAGAGGAGCTTCAAAAACTTATGGATGATTTCAAGTCAGGCATCAATATTGTCCGCGTCAAGCTCCAAAAAGCCGACCCTCCCAAACAGGTAATTGACGCGTTTAATGAAGTTCAACGCGCCAAAGCCGACATGGAAAGATTAAAAAACGAAGCTGAAGCTTATCGCAACGAAATTTTGCCAAAGGCCAGGGGCGAGGCCGAACAGCGCCTGCAAGACGCGCAGGCTTATCGTGAATCTGTTGTCAACAAAGCCAAAGGTGATGCTGAGCGTTACTTATCAGTATACCGCGCATATCAAGGCGGCCGCGAGGTCACATCCAAACGCTTATATTTAGAAACAATGGAAAACGTTTTAAGCTCTTCAAAGAAAGTGGTCATCGACCCTTCTTCCAAAGGCGCCAACGTGCTTCCCTTATTACCACTTAACGATGCCGGGAGATAAACCATGAACGATAAAGCAAAAATCTTTATTTTTGGCATAACCTTAGGTCTGGTTTTGCTAATCTCCGGCTCACTATATATTGTTGAGCAGGCCGAACAAGCCATTGTTCTGCAGTTTGGCGAGCCGATGCGCGTGGTTAAAGAACCCGGTTTAAAGTTCAAAATCCCCTTCATCCAGAATGTTGTGATTTATGACAAGCGCTTGCTCAACTTAGACCCTCCTGCGCAAGAAGTTGTGCTTAATGACAAAAAGCGCTTGGATGTTGACAGCTTCACCCGTTACAAAATTGTTGATCCGCTGCGTTTTTATCAAACCGTCAGAAACGAATATCAAGCTCGAAGCAAATTAGAAGAAATTGTCAACTCTTCGGTGCGCAAAGTTTTGGGTAAAATAACTCTGCAAGAGCTTTTGTCTGAAAAAAGAACTCAAATCATGGGCAATATCAGCACCGCCGTAAAAGCGGATGCCGAACAAATCGGCGTGAGCGTGGCAGATGTCCGCATCAGAAGAGCAGACTTGCCTTTGGAAGTTTTGCAGGCCATTAACGCCCGCATGCAGAGTGAACGTGAAAGAGATGCCAAAGAGTTCCGCGGCCAAGGCGCGCAAGAGGCTCAAAAGATTCGCGCCACAGCTGAAAAAGAGCGCACCATTATTTTAGCCGAGGCCGATAAAAATGCGCAGATTACCCGCGGTGAAGGTGACAGTACATCAATTAAAATATGGAACGATGCCGCGGGCACCGATCCAAAATTTTATGCATTTTATCGCTCACTTGAGGCTTACCGCAGATCCATGGCCAACAATGAAACCTCAATGGTAATCTCACCCGACTCAGAGTTCTTCAACTACTTCGGAAGGTCTTTAAGGTAATGAACAAACCACACATCCACAATCAAAAATCAAAAATCAAAAATCTAAAATTGATTGTGCTTGTGTTTGCCTTCATTCTTACAAACATCATTTGTGCCAATGCCCAATTACCCACACTGGCTCCTTTGATTGAATCTTTGCAGCCTTCTGTGGTTAACATTTCAACCATTGCTAAAGAGACCGGTGATGATAATGAAGAACTGTTTGACGCCCGAAAGACCGAGGCTTTGGGCTCCGGTTTCATTATCGATGAAGCCGGGTTCATTGTCACCAACAATCATGTCATCTCCGGAGCGGAAGACATTGAAGTTATCTTGTTTGACAACACCAGAGTGCCTGCCAAGCTTATTGGTCACGACAAAAAAACTGACCTTGCCTTAATTAAAATTGAAGCGCAAAAAAAACTGTCTCCGGTTAAATTCGGCGATTCTAATGCAGCCAAGGTCGGCGACTGGGTTGTGGCCATTGGCAATCCGTTCGGCTTGGGCTCAAGCGCCTCGGTCGGCATCATCTCTGCCAAAGAACGCGATATTGAATCCGGTCCTTATGACAGTTTTTTGCAAACTGATGCTTCCATTAATGAAGGCTCCAGCGGCGGCCCGATGTTCAACTTAAACGGCGAGGTTATCGGCGTAAATACCGTCATGTTTTCAAACAACGGCGTGAACATGGGCGTTGGGTTTGCCATTCCCTCCGATATGGTTAAGTGGGTTGTGCCGCAGTTAAAAGTCAGCTCTAAAGTGGTTCGCGGCTGGGCTGGCTTAAAGGTGCAAAGCATATCTGAAGACTTGGCCAAGAGCTTAAAACTGCCGGGCACTCAGGGCGTGTTGGTTTCGGGTTTAACTGAAAATTCTCCGGCAACTAGAGCCGATTTAAGTGTGGGCGATGTTATCTTGAACTTTGACGGCAAAGCCCTTAACAATCCCCGTCAGTTTTCCAAAATTGTGGCTGAAACTGCCGTTGGCAAACAATCAAGACTGGATGTTTGGCGCGACGGCCAAAAGATAAATATCTTAATAGGCATTGAAGAAGCTCCTGAAATAGAAACTAAAAAACCTGCCGATGAAAAGCCTTCCAAAGAAGGCATCGGCGATTTGGGCTTCAAGGCTGAAGAAATTACCCCAATGCTGCGCGATAAATATCAGCTTAATAATGAAATTAAAGGCCTGATAATTACCGAAGTTGCCCCGCTTTCCGAGGCCGATGTCAAAGGCCTGAAAGTTGGCGATGTAATTGTGAAGGTGGATAAAAAAGACGTCTTTGATAAAACCGGTTTGAACGATTTTGTTAACGAGGCTCGCTTTGATAATAACCGCCCGATATTGCTTTTGGTGCAGCACGGCGATGCCTTAAACTTTGTTGCCTTGAAGCTGAGACAGCCATGAGCAGGGTAGATTTTTATCATTTGAAATCGCAAAGTCTGGAAGCAGTGCTGCCCAAACTTTTGGAAAAAGCTCTTGATACCAAACAAAATATCAAAATCAAAGTCGGCACCAATGAGCGCATTGAATTTATCAATTCTTTGCTCTGGACTTATGATGAAGAATCTTTTCTGCCGCATGGCACAGCCAAAGACGGCAACACTTCTTCGCAGCCTATTTTCATCTCCGATGGCGATGACCTGCCCAACGCTGCCAAACTTTTATTTTTGGTTGACGGCGCCTATGCGGCAGATTTAAGTAAATTTGACCGCGTGTTTAATGTTTTTGATGAAAGCGCTTTGCTTGATGCCAGAGAATTTTGGAAAGAAATAAAATCTTCCGGCCATGAATGTTTTTACTGGCAACAGGACAACAACGGCAAATGGACCATGCGTTAACATCATACCCCTCTCCCATCCTGTCATTGCGAGCGGGTGTCTACCCCGAAGCAATCCATAAAAAAATCCCCCTTTCAAAAAGAGGGATTTTTTAAACATCCTTTTTCCTAAAACAACAATGTTGCTCGAAGTCCGGTCACAAACGCATTGTTATGATCGGGGTTAAGTCCGGGTTTATAATAATATTGAAAATCCGGAGACAGCACAAAATATTCGGTCACACCGTAGTTCCAATAAGCTTCCACCACAGTCTCTTCAGAGCGTGCGGTCTGTAAGATTTTTTGGTTAATCATGTTATATGTTACGCCGAGGCCGATTCTATCGTGAGGATTCTTACGGTTGAACGGGTCTTTGTACACCACGCCGCCAAGATAAGATTCGTCAATTACGGAAGTGTGCTCGGTATTGGCGTTTGCGCCGGCAAAAAGTGCCCACTTATCGCCGAAGTCTTGTGCCAAATTAAGGCTCCAGCCGTTGCTTTCACCCTTGTGCCAGTCGGTATCCGGTCTGTTCCACAACATTAAGGAAACATAGCTCTTGCCCACATTGGTAATGGTCGGAGTATATTTTGCGGCCACAAAGCTTGTATATTTGCCGTCATCAATTTCAGAAGTATAAATTTTTCTGGTCTTAATCGGGGTGTTGGCATCTTGCGCGCCGAATGCAAACTGCCACTCGTCGGTCGGGTTCATTTTAACAAACGCGCCCACGCCGGCCATGGAATATGTATCGGCCAAGCCCTGAGTCAGGGCAAAGTTGTTAAAGTCCATCTGCTGGTTGGCGGCATATGGATTGTAGTCGAACAAATATATTGGGAACTGACCGGCGGTAACTGAAATCCAATTATATTTTCCCGGCATCTTATGAGTGTAGGAAAGTTGTTGGAAACGGTTTTGGTTCTCAAAGTAGTGGTTAATCGGATTAACTGTGCCGATATTTCCCTGCAGTTCTTCGGCGGTTCTTCCCCAATATCTGATTTTGGTGTAGCCGGCCTGGAAGGAGCCGTCGCCGTAATCGGATTTAAAGGCGTTCCAGTTGACATTCACGGTAGACAACCACTGCATCGGCGTAATCTTGCCGTTGGGCGCGCCATTCTGAGCAAATAAAGAAACAGCAGCGCGATAAGTAAGGCCGTGATCTTTTTTTAAGTTTTCTTTGAAAGTTTTATAATCGTTGTAAAAAGATTTAGAGGTTGCAGTTTCAGCTAAAGCTGCATTACTCGCCATTATTGCTGCAAAAGTGCAGAAAACGAGCTTTTTGTTCATGGTGTTCTCCCACAAGGTTAGAAAGTTAGGTTCTCAGGGCTTCTCGCCCTATAGCGGATGCTAGGACAGAAAGATGAATTAATGTTTAACAAACACTACTCCCTCTCCCCTTGCGGGAGAGGGTTGGGGTGAGGGGTTCAATTAATTATCCTTATCTCTTCCTCTTCGCCGCGCTCTTAGTCATCTCAAAACTGATATTCACCAGCGCAAACAGAGTTTCCTCATCAACCGTGCCGTCAAGCAGCGCCGTAATCCAATGCTCTTTGTTCATATGATACCCGGGAAAAATTCCCGGCTGCTTCAAAAAAGAGCCCGACAAAATCGGGTCGCACTTCAAATCGACAATATCGCATTTTCTCTCATCATCCATTCCCAGCTTGCTTTTTGGCAAGTTATCAATCACCGCCGCAAACCACTTGCGGTTAGACCCATGCCTGAAAATCGCAATATCTTCTTTAAACGGATAATCCGGCTCCACACCCAAATTTTCTTTAATATAATCAAACAGCTTCTGCTTCATTTTCATCAGTTTTTCCTCAACAACATAACCGTCATCCTGAACTTGTTTCAGGATCCCCTTGACTTTTCTGTCTAAACAATATACAAGTCAAAGCACAAACAAATTATGAATATTAATCATTAAAAAATATTATTATGGAAACAGCCATTAACATTATTACGCTGATGCAATATCTTTGCTTCAGTTTTTGTGCAGGTGTTATTTTAGCAAGCATCGGAGGAGTGGACAGGCGAAATAAAAAAATCAGAGACCTGTCTTTTCTCTCCAGCTTTTGTGCAATGATAGGGTTATACCTGATCAATGTTGTTTTGAACTGGATGTTCCTAAACTCCCTTTCCGCTTCCTGGATGGCGGCTTTAGGCTCTTATGAATGGTGGCTTGTCGGAACCGTAGCGGTTGCCCTCTTGTTTCTTTTGCCCTGGTTAAAAGGCCATTGGTCGCCGTCATCATCTCCTGACAGTTCGGTATTTGACAACTGGTATTAACGCCAACAAAAAAACTCTCCGCCCGCAAATAGGCAGAGAGTTTTTTTAAATCAGAAATCAGTTTTTAATATCATAGATTTTGCTAAGCGCCAGTTCTTCGCCAATCTCGTCTACTCTTCCGTTGCCGGAAAGAAGCCCGAAACTAACATAATAGTCCACGTAGCTTCGGGCATTGTTATTAAGTTTTATGTCAATTTCAC
This sequence comes from Alphaproteobacteria bacterium, assembly GCA_031550205.1. Classification (GTDB taxonomy): domain Bacteria; phylum Pseudomonadota; class Alphaproteobacteria; order RF32; family CAG-239; genus JAVBOV01. The sequence continues at coordinate 2,625 of JAVBOV010000014.1, read as the reverse complement.
GGTCAAAATCCAAAAATGCGTTTATTAGAAATATAAGAACTGTTGACTCTTTGTTGGTGTAAATGTTATTTTTGATTTAAGAAATTTAGATTATTTCTAACAATCTGTTTTTACTAGCGATTTTTCTAACGAAAAAAGCCTTATCTTCCGATAAGGCTTTTAGTTTTTTTTTGGTGACCCCAACGCTTGCTAAGTAAAAATATGACTTAATGTCATATTTTTATCTGCAAAAGCTTCGGAACATCTTACCGAGGTAGGCTGTGAAACAGCCGTAGCGAGCTTAGATGCCGAAGTGTATTCTCGCCCGAGAGAGCAAACGCATAGCGTGCCGCTCGATTGGTTTGGGAAACCTAAAAATTCTAAAGCCACCCGTTTTGGGTGGCTTTTAGTTTTTTTTGGTGACCCCAACGAGAATTGAACTCGTGTTTCAGCCTTGAGAGGGCCGCGTCCACACCGCTAGACGATGGGGCCAAAAATGTCATTGCGAGGTTTGCAACTTGTCCGACGTAGCTCTGAAAGAGTGAAGTAGGAAGCAAACCGTGGCAATCTCGGCAAAATAATAAATTTAAGACTGCTTTGCAGTCTGCTCGTGTTTGGCTGCTCGTCCAAGTTTTCTCTGAAAACTTTTTCTCGCGGGCGCCGACCTTCGCTTTCGCTCCGGTTCAGCCTTGAGAGGGTCGCTCACCTCAACCGCTAGACGATGGGGCCGTTAGAAAAGCATCCATGTCATACTCGGGCTTTATCCAGGTCGGTAATATAGCTAATTATTTTGACCTGGTTTCCAGCTTTCGTTGGAATGACACTTTACATTTGCCTGCCTGTTTAACCCAAAATCTTAAAACATGCAATAAAAAAATGGTATTTTATTGTTGTCCTACATTTCTTCATCGTCGATTCTGGCTTGCAAATCTTCCAGTTTAAGCTTCAAGGCCGGCTTCGGATTAAGCTTCAACGCCGCGGCAATCTGCCTTTGCGCTGCCTCATTGGCCCCGATTCGATAACTGTATTCCGCCGACGCATAATTTGAGTTCAGCATATCATTTTTTGCTCCATATGCCCGCGCCAAAAGCCACCAGGAATATGCGTCCGGCCGCCTTATCACCGCCTTGTTCATAATCTCAATAACCTCGTTTAACTCAGCGGTGCTAGGGTTGTCTTCCAAAGCCGCCTGCGCCAGATTTTGCTGAAACAAATATGAGTTCGGCATAATCTCCAAAGCTTTTTCATACTCGCTTTTTGCGGCTCTGACCTTGCCGTCTTCCAGCAGAAACTGTCCTTTTAGTTCATGAAAATACGGGTTGTTCGGTTCTTTTTCAATAAGAGCGTCAACTCCGTTCATTGCTTCTTTAATTTTCACTTGCTTAAAATTGGCAATTGCTCTGGCATATTGCGCCGGAACAGAGTGGTCTGAAGCCGGATATTTTTTAAAAGTTCTTGCCGGCGTTTCCAAATAGGCAAACAGTTTTGCCTTAACCCGCAAAAATTCTTCGTCTCTGGTTTTGTTTTCTTTATATGCGCTTTTTTCAACCGCGTCGTCCAAAAAGCTCAAGCGTTCATAAGTCATTGGGTGAGTGCGCAAATAATCCGTTTCTTCAATGCCGCTTAGCATATTCTGGGTTTGAATTTTTTTCATAAAATCGCGCAGACCCTCGGGCGACTTATGCATTTGCCCCAAAATTTTAACTGCCGATTCGTCGGCGCTGCGCTCTTCCTCAACCCGATACGCCGCATAATTGGTCATTAGCGAACTTTGCGAACCCAGAGCAATCGCCACGCCAACATCGCCCCTGCCGCTGGCTGCAGCCGCTGCTCCGGCCATAATCAGCGAGGCAATGGATACGCGGTTGAGCTCCTGGCTTTTTATCTTGCTGCGTAGAATATGCCCGCCCAAAATATGCCCCGATTCGTGGGCAATCACTCCGGTCAGTTCATCACGGTTTGAAGAACGGACAATTGTGCCCGTATTAATAAACAGACGGTTGCCGTCGCCGACAAATGCGTTCAGGGATTCGTCGTTCACAATATAAATATTATCGCGGTTATATAAAATCCCCGCCGCATTAAAAACCGGCTGCACAATTTTTTGCAAGAACTGCTCGGTTTCTTCATCAGAAATCAAAGACAAAGCCCGCGCATTTGTGCATACAAAAAATACTAACAGAAATGTGATTATAAATTTTTTCAATAATCTAAAATCCAAAATCTAAAATCTAAAATCTAAAATATAAATCACTTTGTGATTAATTTTTTCCACCAAGCGGTTTTGCTCTTATCATCCCCGCCGTTATTATTATCGGACGTATTATCTTCGTGAGAATTATACAAGATAACCGCACCGGATTTTTCATGCTTTTTTTCTTCAAAACGTTGAGAAGGAGCAGGGCTGGAGTGCTGAACAGACTGTTCGCTTTGTTGTTGGTTATTATTATGATGCGGCCTGTCTTTTCTGTCTCGGTTATCTCTGTTGTCTCGGTTATCTCTTCCGTGTCTGCGGTCGCGGCGGTTGCGCCTGTCTCTGCGGTCGCGTCGGTTATTGTTGTTGCGGAAGTTGTTATTATTGTTTTCTTCCGTTGCAGGTTGCTCAGCCTTTTGCTCTTCTGCCGGCTTAATCTCTTCAACCACGGG
>JAVBOV010000008.1:0-8593 GCA_031550205.1 Alphaproteobacteria bacterium | reverse complement strand
TTTTGTAACATGATGTGTTCCATATGGATGGTTTGTTAACCCCTCCCAACCTCCCCTTGCAAAGGGGAGGAGAAATTGTGTATGCCCTTGCAAAGGGGAGGAGAAATTGTGTATGCCCTTGCAAAGGGGAGGAGAAATTGTGTATGCCCTTGCAAAGGGGAGGAGTGTGGAGTTAATGTGTTGATTATTAGTCAATACTATGATATTTGAGAGGGAAAAGGAAGAGATAAAATGGAAAGAATTGCAAAATTTATTGCCCGCTCGGGGGTTTGTTCGCGCCGAGATGCCGAAAAGCTGATTGAGCAAAAGCGCGTGACGGTTAACGGTGAAACCATTGAAAGTCCGGCTTTTAATGTATCGGGAGCTGAAAAAATTGCCATTGACGGCGAGAAGCTGCCGCAGGCGGAAAAGACCAGGCTTTGGCTTTATTATAAGCCGGAAGGACTGGTGACAACCCACAAAGACACCAACGGGCGCAAGACAGTGTTTGAAAGCCTGCCGAAAGGGATGCCGAGAGTGATTTCAGTGGGAAGGCTTGATTTAAACTCCGAGGGTTTGCTTTTGCTGACTAATAACGGCGAGCTTTCGCGGGTTTTGGAGCTGCCGGAAAACGGCTGGAGCCGCAGGTATAAGGTTAAGGTTCATGGGCTTTTGGATGAGAAGAAACTGCAAGAGCTGGAAAACGGCTGCACCATTGAGGGCATTAATTATGCGCCGATTAAGGTTGAAGTTGAGATTAAAAAAGGCTCTAACTCTTGGCTGATGGTTACCTTGCATGAGGGCAAAAACCGCGAGGTGCGCAAAGTGATGAAATATGTTGGGCTGGATGTGGCGAGGTTAATTCGCCTTTCTTACGGTCCATTTCAGCTGGGTTCGTTAAAAGACGGCGAGGTTAAGGAAGTTCCGCAAAAGGTTTTGAAGGAACAACTGGGCGGTAAATTTCAGTTATGAGAATCATTGCCGGCAAATATAGAGGGAAGAAACTGTTTTCGCCGAAAGACGAGAGCATTCGCCCGACTGCGGATAGAGCCAGGGAATCGGTTTTTAATATTGTTAAGAATCGGATGGTTGGTTTAACCCCTCACCCCAACCCTCTCCCGCAAGGGGAGAGGGAGAAGAAGATATTGCCTCTCCCGCAAGGGGAGAGGGAGAAGAAGATATTGCCTCTCCCGCAAGGGGAGAGGGAGATTAGGGCTTTAGATGTTTTTGCAGGCAGCGGGGCATTTGGCTTGGAAGCGCTTTCTCGGGGGGCTTTTGAGGTTTGTTTGATTGATAAAGATGTTGAGTTGGCGCGCAAAAATGCGGCTTTGTTTGTGGCGGAAAAAGACAAGATTAAAGTGCTTAAGGCTGATGCCTGCAAATTGCCCAAAGCTTCAGAGCAGTATGATTTGGTGTTTATGGACGCGCCGTATAATCAGGGTTTGAGCGAAAAAGCCCTGCTATCGATGGCAGAACAAGGATGGCTGGCGGACGGTGCTTTGGTGATTGTGGAGACGGAGAAAAATGAGGTTCTCGAATTGACAGACTGGCGGGTTGTTGATGAGAGAACCTACGGCATTGCCAAGTTTTGGTTTTTAGAGAACATCGGATGAGATTGCCGCGCTTCCGTCTTCGCTGCGCTACGTCGCGACAGGCCGCTCGCAATGACGTTTATGGGTTCTTTATCAAAGCAATATTTTCGATGCTGAAGGTGTTGTTGTTCAGGTTTATTGGGGTGGTGAGAGTTAAATGCTCGTCATCTTCATTTAACTTGAACGATTTGTTGTTTAGCAAAATCTTGACAACAAAACAGCCTTTGCTTTCAAAGGTGCCGCTTTCACAGGCTTTATCAACAAAAGATAACAAGCCTTTGCTTGAGGTTTGCAGGTGAAGGCTCGGCTTCATGTTTTCATTAAAAAACAGTTCGCCTCTGGCTACCATGCTCAACGGCTGCCAGTTTAAAATCAGCTTTTCAACCTCAATAAACCCGCCTAAATTCAGCCATTTCATTAGGCTGGCGCGATAAATTTCATTATATTCAAGCCTGCCGATTACATTATAGTTCAAGGAAATTTTTTCAATTTGGCGCGGAAGATTGGTTTCAAATTCAGGCAAAATTTTAATGTCAGATATTTCAACTTCACCTTTAAAAGATATGGGCAAATCTTTGTTGTCGTCTTTTTTTTCTTCATTTAAGGAAAGTTCAAAAGGGCCGCTTTCAAAAAGGCCGCCAAAGTTTAAAGATTTGAAATATATTTCGGCATCATCCTGCCCAAAAGAAATGCTGAAGTCTGAGAAAGCCAGGTTATATGCCTCTTGATGGTAGTTTAAAAACTGCTCATCAGAGAGGTTAAACTTGAGCCTGCCCCAAAAAGAGCCGGCGGTTATTTCAGGAACTTTCCAAGAAAAATCAGGTGAGATAATTTCAAAATTTTTAACCGAAAAAAGACCGAAAAACGAGCAGTCTAAATCTTCATAACCAAGTTCATAACCGGCTTTGAGCAAAGATTTTTCAAAACGTAAAAATTCTTTTTTTAGCTCATTGACACAGTTTAAGCGCCAGATGATTGAAGCAATGATGATCAACAGCAAAACAAAGCCGCCGGCAAAAGCAAGCAAAGCATTCTTATTGATGTTGAACATTTTTTTAAGCACCCTTCACATTCCTCTCATAAACCTCTCTGGCGTGAGGATATTTGGCAACGGCCTCGGCGTTGAGCTCCCGACACTTGGTTTCAATGGACTCTTCTAATTTAGTCATGAATTCTTCTTTTTTCAAACCCCTGGGCAAGGGCGGCAAAAACTCAAACACAATGGTGCCGGGATATTTTACAAAAGATTTTTTTGGCCAAAACAAACCGGTGTTGTGCGCAACGGGAATTACCTCTGCATTAAGATTTTCCGCAATGAACAAAATGCCGGGTTTATAAACGCCCTTTAAGCCGGCTTTGGTTCTGGTGCCTTCCGGAAAAATGATTATCGGGCGGCCTTTGTCAAAACGGTCTTTGGCAGCAGCCAGCATTTTGCGCATGGCCGCGCCGCCGGAGCCGCGATCAACCGGAATCATGCCGTATAGGTTGCTGGCCCAGCCGAAGATGGGAATATAGTGCAGTTCTTTTTTCAAGATGAAAACAACCTTTTTAACAATGCTTGAAAAGGTGTAAGTCTCAACCGCGGACTGGTGTTTGGCGGCATAAATTACGCCGTCCTGGCGAATATATTCTTTTCCCCTAACCTCAATTTTTAAGCCGCAAACCCACTCCAAGAGTTTTCTCAAAAAAGGAATGGTGCCATAGTTCCAAAACTTTACTACGGCTTTTTGAGAGATAATGCCGATTGGGCAGCTGATGATGCAGCTGGCGGCCAAAACCGCATAAAACAAAATGTTGAAAACAAGCGAGCGAAGAAAAATCATGAGAGTCTCCCTATGGTATAAGCATATAAAAACTTATTATATTCCGAAAACAAAACCCAAAAGCTGGCCGGACTTTTCCACCAGTCTTTTCTTACCTGGTCTGAATATACCGGGTAAACAACAATTTCCAGACCGGGCATGCGGGCTTGAAATTCTTTTAAGCTTCTGGGGATGTGATAATTGCTGGTGACCAGGCGAATTGACTTAACATTATGTTTTTTAATCCAAAAAACGGTTTCAACGGCGTTTTCAACCGTGTTGTTAGAATCGGTGCCCATTTCCACCGCCTCGTCTAAAAGAATCGAGTTTTGGGCGGATAAATCTTTTAAAGAAACCTCTTTGGGCACGCCGGAGATAAAAACTCTTTGCGAAAGCCCCTGTTCAAAAAGTTTGAAAGCCTCAACGATGCGATATCTGCCGCCGGTTAAGACCACAATGGCATCGGTCTTTTTGCTCAAATTCGGCGGATAATTGTTGATTTTATAATCAAAGGCCATAAAGCCGGCAAGCCAGCAAAACAGCAAAAATACAAAAGAGATGAGAGATATTTTCTTTTTCATTTTTTACATCATCTTGGAAAGGGTTCTTTTAACGGTATAATAGGCGGTTATCATGGCAATGAATGAAGCGGCAAAGGGCTGGCTTAAAATGATTATCCAGCCGTCTAAAGCAAGGTGGGCACCGGAGATGATGCCGCCTTCAATTTTTTGGGCAAGTGATGCCATGCCCAAAATGGCCGGAATGGCAAACATCAGGCCGAAGAAGCCGCCGATGAGGCCAAGAAAAGCCGTACGCTTGGCATATTGCTGGGCGATATATGTGTCTTTGGCGCCCATCTGGTGCAGAATTTCTATGGTGTAACGATGCAGGCCGAGACTGGTTTGCGTGCTGTAAAAAATGGCGCCTGAGGTTACCGTTATGACCAGAGCCAACACGGTTAAGGCCAGCATTTGCAGGCCGTCGGCAAAGTTAATCAGTTTAGAAAGCCAGAGCTTGTGATTATCCAGCGAGGCAAGCGGCGAAGTTTCAGCCAGCTTGGCGGCCAATTGGTTGAAATCGACATCAACTCCGGGTTTCAATTTAACGTCAATCAGTCTTGGAATCGGCAGATTTTCAATATTAATGCCGTCTCCAAGCCAAGGCTTAATCAGCTTTTCCAGGTCTTTATTTTCAAGCGGCGCAACTTTTTCAATAACATTCAAACTTTGCAAAACCTCAACAACTTTGGTCTGGCTTTTTTGCATTTCAGCCGCGGACTGCTCCTTGTCTGCCGTGACCAGCGGCATAATCTGTACGGTTAAGGAGCCAAGAATGCTTTCATTCCATCCGCTTAACATTGAGTTTATGCTCAGCGTGCCGGCCAAGGCAATGGAAAACAAAAAGACGGCAATGGCAATCATCACCTCCATGAACAGGCCGTGCTCCTTTAAGGGAAGCTCCTGCTTGCGGCTGATTAAAAGCGCGTTGCTGTTCATGGCTGCTCCTTTAAGCCGCTGATATCGTGCGGATAATGAATGCGCAGGCCTTTGTTTTGCAAATGAAGGCGCGGATAGGCAAAATCGGTTATCAGTTTTTCACTGTGGGTGGCAATGACAACGGTGGTGCCGAGTTTGTTAAGTTCAACAAAAAGCTTCATCAGTTTGGGGGCAATGTCGTTGTCCACGTTGCCGGTGGGTTCGTCGGCCAGCAGAATGTCCGGACGGTTGATGACGGCGCGAGCAATGGCAATGCGCTGTTTTTCTCCACCCGAGAGGCTCTCGGGCCTTGCCAGCATGTGGTTATCAAGTTCCACCCATTGCAAAAGTTCGCTCACTCTTTTTTTAACCTCGCGCTCGGGCATGCCGCAAACACGCAAGGGCAAAGCAACGTTGTCAAAGGCGGAGATATGGTTGATGAGCCTGAAGTCCTGAAAAACAACACCGACCCTGCGGCGCAGCATGGCCAGCTGGTCGCGGTTGGTGAAGTTTACGTTTTTGCCAAACACGTTTAAAATGCCGCGGCTGGGACGGGTGGAAAGATACATCATGCTCAGAAGCGTGGTTTTGCCGGCACCTGAACGGCCGGTTAAGAAGTGAAACGAGCCTTTTTTTAAGGAAAGCTTGATGTCACTTAAAATTTCCGGACCCTGGTTGTAGCGGATGCCGACGTTTTGCATTTCAATTATGGCAGGAATTGAATTTTCCAAAGCTTATCTCCTAATCGGCATATGATAACCCAAGATTATTTTTAATAAAACATCTTTTTTCTTTGATTAAATGGTTTTTATGCAATAGGTTTATGAAAGTGGAGAAAAATGATGCTGCTTAACTGCCCAAACTGCAAAACAACCTACGACGTAAGAGACGATTTGGTGCCTTCAAAAGGCAAAAAACTCCGCTGCGCCAGATGCAGCACAATTTGGACGGCATACCCGGTTGACGCTGTGGAAAAAAAGACTCCGGAGGAAGAGATTAAGGTTTTGCCGGAAGAAACCCTTGTGGCTGTTGAGCAGCCGCAGGAAAAAATCAAAAACGCGCCGGATATGGATGTTCCCGAACCTCAGCCCGTGATACGGCAGGAACCGGTTTTTGAAAAACCCAAGCCGCAGCCTTTGCCCGAAGAAACGGTTAAAAAAGAAGAAACTACCGGCGAGGCGGAAAAAAAAGAAGAAGATGTTAAAGAGATTTTTGCACGCCTTGCTTCTAAAAATGAAGAGGTTTTCAAGCAGGAGCAAAAGCAAACCGGAGTGGAAAAAGCCAAATCAGCCGTTTCAAGGTTTTTTGGGCTGGCAAGGTCGCAGAATCGGACAATATTGTTTGTGTTGTCAGCGGCCATCTTTGTGCTTTTGATGTTTTATGCCAGGTTCGGAATTACCCGCATAATGCCGTTTATGTCTCATGTTTATGCCGCTTTTAACATTAAATCGGTTATTCCGGGATATGGTTTGGAATTTGAAAACGTGACCAGAAGAGAATATGAGGAAGACTATGTGGCAAAAATAGAGATTAAGGGCTTTATCTCTAACAAAACGTCTTCAAGCATCAATATTCCGATTTTGGAGATTAATATGCTCGACAAGGACACAAACATTTTGCAGGTGCTTAATGAGAATTTGAGAATTAAGCAGTTGTTTCCGGAAGAACGCAGAGCGTTCTCGGTGATTATTACCAAACCGGCGCCGATGACCAAATATATATTGCTGACTTTTGCCGAATGAGATAGATTGCTACACCATATTCAACAGTGCTTGGAAAAGCATCTTCAAAACGACATTATATTCGCGAAAAGTCGAATTTATCCTTGGTCATTTCGAGCTATGAACCGTGAGCGGTTTTGTATAAATACTGTTGGTATCTATAGAACATTTCACAGTTAGGTAGAATAAGGTTCAGATGAGATTGCCACGTCACGCTTCCTCCTCCGCTAAAGCTACGGCGGACAGGTCGCGTTCCTCGCAATGACGTTATTCTATTTAATCTTAATATGCTCTAGTGTGCTGTAACAAAATGTCCCAAATTATATGGAAGGCTGATACGCAGTGCGCTTTACGCACTGCGTAGTTCTTGGTGAAAAGAAGGGGAGCGGAGAACAAAAAAACAGGCTTAAAGCCTGTTTTTTATATATGGGTGATGGTTATTTGTTGAAATTGTGCATAACGCGTTGTTTGTCGCGGTTCCAGTCGCGGGTTTTGATGCTTTCTCTTTTATCATAAAGCTTTTTGCCGCGGCCAAGCCCCACTTCCAGTTTGGCGCGCCCCTGGTCGTTGAAAAACAGTTTCATGGCAACCAAGGTGCTGCCTTTTTGCGCAAGCTCCTTAATAATGCGGACAATTTCTTTTTTCTTTAAAAGCAAGCGTCTTTCGCGCTTTTCTTCGTGGCTTTCATAGCCTTTATTGACATATTCGGCAATATACATGTTGGAGATAAAAAGCTCACCGTTTTTTTCAATGCCGAAGGCATCGTTGATATTGGCATGACCAAGACGAAGAGATTTCACCTCTGTTCCGGTCAGCTCAAGCCCGGCAATGAAAACCTCTTCTATCATATAATCAAAATTGGCCCGGCGGTTGTGCGCCACCAGGCCGGTTGAAATGTAATCTGATTTTTTGGTGTTCTTTGCCATTGTCTTGAAGGATTATGCCCTTCTGGAACGGCGGCCTTCCACAACAACCAGCTCTTCAGAATTGTCTGATGAAGAATGAGACGTGTTGGAGCGGATGCAGTGACCGTCGATATATGCGCCGGGTTCAATGGCAATGGTGTTGTGAGTGGCATCGCCGATAAGTTTTGCGGTTTTGGCAACAAACAGATTATCAACAACCGTTTTGCCGCTTAAAACGCCGTATAATTGCAAGCTGGTGGTGGTTACGCCGCCATTAACAGAGCCTTTAAGGCCGATGACCAGTTCATCGCAGCTGATGTCGCCGTCTACTTTGCCGTCTATGTGGATGATGCCGTTGCTAATGATGTCACCCTTAATGCGGGTGCCCTCGCTGACAATGCTTGGAACAGGAGCGGCATTTTCATTGCGGCCAAAAGCACGAGCCAGTTTTACGGATAATAAGCGTCTTAGTTTTTTCATAATTTATACCTCTTTAAGTTTTTTTTAAGATGATATTCTAGCTTTTATAAACGGCATTGGATCAATGTCTTTACCCTGGAATAAAACTTCATAGTGCAAGTGAGGGCCGGTTGATCTTCCAGTGGAACCAACTTCGCCTATAATAGCATTAATTTCCAAATAGTCACCCTTTTTTACATATATCTTATTAAGGTGGCCGTATTTGGTTACAAAACCGTTGCCATGCTCAATTACCACAAGGTTGCCGTAAGCGCCGGCATATTCAGCTCTGGTTACTTTGCCCTTGGCCATGATTTTTATTTTGTTGCCGGTGCGGCTGGCCAAATCAAGCCCTTTATGCTGGGCGCGGCTGCCGTTGAACGGATCTAATCTGGCGCCGTAGTGAGAGGTTACCCAATAGCTCCACACGGGCTTGCCAATCGGTACATATTGCATAACCTCTTTATAATATTCAAGGTTATCAACGTCTTCATAAATTTTGGTGATTTTATCGTTTATTTTTTTATCGCGGATTGGAGTTTTTTTTTCCGGAATGTACGGGCCGCCGACCCCTACGGATTTTTTGCTGTTGGCCATGGGATTGAAATATGTGCCCTGAGATTTTAAGGAAACGTTGATGGAGCTTAAAACGCCTTTGAT
>JAVBOV010000059.1:0-11550 GCA_031550205.1 Alphaproteobacteria bacterium | reverse complement strand
GGCGGTACCGGGCTTGGTTTGGCAATCAGCAAAAGCTTGTCCGAAATGATGGGCGGAAAAGTTTGGGTGGAAAGCGAGAGCAATAAGGGAAGTACATTCAGTTTTTCCATCTTGGTTAAGGAAAGTGACGGAAAGAATGTTAAGGCAGAGCAGGAAAACAATACGGACGTTGTTCCGGACTTGAGCGGCAAGACAATTCTTTTGGCAGAAGATATTGCAATTAACCGGGAAATTGTATATGCCATGCTGGAAAAAACCAATGTTAAAATTGATTCGGCTGAAAACGGTCTGGAAGCAGTTGAGAAATTTAAGGCGGAAAAAGGGCGATATGATTTGATTTTGATGGATGTGCAAATGCCGGAAATGGATGGCTTTAAGGCAACTGCTGAAATCCGCAAAACGGAGTTTGGCAAAGAGGTGCCGATTATTGCGTTGACCGCAAATGCGTTTCAGTCAGATATTGATGAGGCGCTTGCTTTGGGCATGAGCGGGCATATTGCCAAGCCGATTGACAGGAAGATTTTGCTGCAGCAGATGAATAAGTTTTTATAAGAACTTACCCGATAGCAAGTAGGCCGAGAAGAAGTTTTAAGAGTTCGGGGAAGCTGTCAAGCTCTACGCGGGAGCGGAGTTTTATACGGTCGATGATGTCGTAGGTGTCGGATTTTTTATCATAAATTATCAGGCTTTCGGAGAGCCTTCCGACAATGGTTTTGCTTTCAAAAAAAGCGTTCTCCCAATAATGCTTGTTGATGGATTGGATGCTTGGGAACTTATAATCTTTTTCTTTTCTAAGGTGCGGTTCAACTCCAAAAAATTCAATGCCGTTATAGATTAATCCGTCGGTTAGCTTCAGAAAACTTTTGTAGTCTTGGTTCAGCATGTTTAATTTGGCAATATCTTCATCCTTGGCGCCGCTGAAGGTGATGCAGCCTGGAAAATTTTTGAAGGTTTCCAAGAGTTCTTTAATTTCCATAAATTTTTCCTTCCATATGAGGAATGAAAATGCCGCCGGTTTCTTTTAGAAAGCTGTTTTCAATCTGCACGTCAATCAGGTCGTGAATGTAATCGTGGTCGGGGTGGGTTTTTATCAGGCAGAGATTGTTGAAGTCGCAGGCACCGCCGAAATCAAACGGAACCTTGAGATGAGTGTTGAAATTTTCAGGTGTTATGCCTTGCTTCATGAGGTTGATATCAAAGTCGGTTAAGCCAAGCTGCTGCAACTCTTTGACGTGGGAATAGGTGAGCATTTTGATGAAGGCTGCGCGGGTTCTTTGATATTCAATGATGCTGTTTTTCATCTCCGCCCAGGTTTGAGGTTCATAATTTTTTTTGATGAAGGAAATGTTTTTTAAGCCGTTGATTTGAGCGCGGCTTTCAAGCAAATGCAGCATTTGGGCGGCGTTTAATGAAGTTTGGGGTTCTGTTGCGCTTTTTTTATCGGCAATGAGCAGGTCGGTATATACGGAAAGAAGCGGGCTTTCTTTTTTTAGTGCGGGCTTTTTCTTGTTTTTAAGCGACCATTCCCAAGGCATGAACTTTCTCCTTTAAGCTTGGGTTTCGTCTTCAAAGTCGTCCAGTTCAGCATCTTCTTCGTAGTTAAGGCCAAGTTTGGCAAGCATGTCGGCGTTAATATCTTCACGCTGGGCCACAATCCAGTCCGGTACGTTTGGCGCAGGAGGAATTTTGGTTAAGGCCACCATTGCGCGGTCTTTGTACCAACGCGGACTGTCAGCCATAATCGGGCGGTCGATAAAGCCCTGCATTAAAACAACCTGTTTTTCCATGGGCAAGCTTAAAAGCTGGGTGGTGGTGATGGCGGGAACACCCTGCAGCTGGTAACTTACGTTTTTGGCAAAGGGGTTGGAAGCCTTGCCGAAGCCGCCTTCATTTTTGGAATATGACGTGGTTTGCACGGTTTTATTGCCGACCATTTTGGAAAAACGCTGGGCGGTGACTTCGTTGTTTTGCGATAAGATAACTTTGCAGGCGGTGGTTGAGATTACGGTTTCCAAGTCATCCTTGCCATATTTGCCGGAGATTTGGCCCAAGTCTTGGCCGATTAAGAGGTATGAAACTTTTTGGCCGCGACCCACGGCCGGGCCGTCGATAATGGCTTTTAGTTTGGGCATTTGCGGGAACTCGTCAAGCACAAACAGGCAGGGGAACGGGCCCATTTTGCCATCGGTTTTGTTGACATATTTGGGCGGGTTGGCAATGAGGTAAGAAGACATCAGTTCAATAAAAGTTCCGGAGATTACGCTCAAAGCTCTGGCATCTACCTGGTTGATGGAAAGGTAAACCGAAATTGGCTTCCATTCGCCGGTGATGGGGTCTTTCATGCCGCGCAGGTCTTTGAAATATAAGTCTGAAAAGCTGGTGCGGGAAACCACTGCCGAGTTTTTGAAAATGCCGATGCCGGAAAAACCGGTGGAAAGCACGGAACCGCGTTCTTTGTCGGGCATGGAGGAAAGCTGACTGAGTTCAACCACGCAGCGCTGCGAATAGCCGAATTTGCGGGCTTCATCAATGGCGGTTTCAATAAGTTCGCGCATGGGGTCGGCAAAGGCGGCGGATTGGTCGCCTTCTTCAATGCGGCGTTTAATCTCTTGCGATTGTTTGATTTGGGCTTCGGTAATCCATTCCAAAATCATGGCGATGCAGGGTTCGTGGCCAATCCAGCGGTCGGGAAGCAGCGCCCAGGTGCCGATTGGAACATAGTTATCGATATTTAGATTGTTGTTGCGCAGGTTCTGAATGGCAATGGCGGCCATGGGGTCGTGCATTTCAAGATAATATTCTTCCAAGACGCGTTTGTCTTCTTCATCAAGCTTGCCTTCATAGATGCGGCCGATGAAATAGTCGTTAGCACGGGCTTTTTCACACTTGAAAGAGATGAAGTGGAGGAAACCGGTTAAAGCGGCGCGGCCGGTTTTGGACCAGTGAGGGTCGGCCCCGCCTTTGGGGTCTTCAACCAGGATATTGCACATTGAGTCAATATACATGTCTCGGTCGGGTCCGGGAACGGGCAAAGCGCCTGGAGAAAGGGGATTCCATGAAGGGTAATAGATGCCTTCGCGCGGGCTGTCTTCAGCGCCCCAGTTGATGACGAAAACCGGGCCGACTTTGGCTCTGGCACCGGAGGTTGAGTAACAGAGCTCGGGTTTGGGGTCGTTGATGACCATGCTCATGTTGTCGGAATAAAAAATGGTGGGGATTACCACACCTACGGTTTTACCGGTTCCGGGAGGAGCGCAGCAAAGAACGGCAAGAGTTTCAGGAAGCTTTAAAAAATATCCTTTGAATTTGCCGATGACGATGCAGAAGCCGTTTAGCAGACCCATTTTTCTGATGTCTTTAAGCTCGGCAATGCGGGCAGAGCCGTGGATGTTGGACTGAAAGCGATAAGGGTTGGTCATAACGCCGGCCATTAAGCCAACAGGCAGGCTGATGAATGGCAGGACAGGCAGCCAGAGACTGACGGAAAATTCGCCATGATAGGCCATGAGCTGTTTGAACCAAATCCAATAACGGGAGAAAATATAGCCGGGATTATTAAACACGGTTTGCATAAAGCGGGTGACGTCTTCAATGGTTTTTTGAGAGATGCCGTTGCCGACCAGATAGGCTAAAGGCATGGCGGCAATTGCCAGCAGAATTGTTAAGCCTAAGGAAATGATGACGGTCAGCGACATCCATTGGACGGCGTTGTCATATTCTTCCCATTCTTCTCCACGCTTTTTTAAGGCCATTAAATGCTCCTAACCAGTTTCTTTATTTTTTCAAACTTATCCATATCGTTGAGCTTGTCTGCATCGCCCAGAGCTTTGGCAAATTGAGGAAGCTCTTTGGGGCTGCCGCGGTCAATGCGGGTGATTGCAATGTCCATTTCCTTCCAAACCTCAAACATATCTTCAGCGTTGATGATGTTGCCGATTTGGACAACAATATAGGCTTTAATTTTGTAATGCAAATCCATTTCTTCAAGTTTGCTTTGAAGAGTGTGGCGGGCAATGTCAATTTTTCTGACCGGGGAAATGCGGTGTGAGCTTTCAGAAAACCACAACGGTTCCTCATCATTAAAGCGCTCTTCATCGGCAAGCCAGTCGCCGGGTTCTTTGTCAAGCGCGCACAAACAAATTTCTTTTTCACCAACGCCGATAAAGTCGACCAGATGGTTTTTAATGGTGGCGCCGGTGATAACCTCAAAGCCTTTTTGTTTGATGATGTCTAATGTTGAGTTGCCGGTAGGCTTGCCGCTGCCGCTTTGGTTTGCAGGCTTTTTGCTGTTGTCGGCTTTGCCTTTGGGCTCTTTGGCTTTATCTTTGCCGCGGTTGTCTTCTTTTGGTTTGTTTGGAGCGGGTTTGGTTTCGGTTTTGGTGTCTTTTTCTTCTTTTTTGGCTTTGGCTTCAACGTCAAAGGCGTCAATATCAAAAGAAAAATCTTCTTCCTCATCAAACTTGAAGAGGTTGTGTTCAAAGTTTTTGTTTTTGGCAGCAGGAGCCGGGGAAGACTGAGTAATGCCTGGTTTAATTTGCGAGGTCAAGGAACTGGAAAGCTTAACCGGGCCTTTTTGCGGTAAAACGTCTATTGCGCGGCTGTCCATGGGCAGTTTGAGGCTGCGGGGACGAACTTCTTTATAAGATTTTTTTTGAATGGAAGCTTTTTTAACCGCGGCGGTGGTTTTTAAGATATTTACCGGTTTGTTTAAGAACCTGGTTGGCCACAAGGCGGCTTTGATGAGGAGTTTTTCCCAGGCGATTAAGCTTAGAGCCGCCCAGCCGGTGAGCCAGAGTGGAATGAAGCTGAAGATGATGAGGATGAAAGCCCATTCTTTGGAATCTTTGATGACAAATTGGCCGGTTTTCCAGAGGTGCCAGGCGATTTTCCAGTGGCGGGCATCGACAATGTCAAAATGCCAGTTAATGAGCATGATAACCCTAATGCCTTCCAGAAAGAAAATGCTCCAGAAGATGCCGATGAAGGCCACGCGGGCCAAGACTATTAACGGGTTAGTCGGTCTCAATAAAAAATCACTCCTAATTATGGGGTAAAGTTTAGCACAGAAATGGTTAAAAAGTATATAAAAATTTTAGATTTTGGATTTTAGATTTTTGATTGCGGATGATTACTTCACGGATCTGATTTTTTCGGCGATTTGGGAACGGACTTCGCTTGTGTCGACGCCTTCGATTTTTGGCTGGGTTTTGAGCTTTTGGTTAACCAGATCATCCATGTTGATTTTTTGGGTGGCAGCGAGATTTTTTAAGATGATGCGTTTTGAGCCTTCGCCATATTTTTTAACAACCCGGCGGTTGTAGGCAGTGATGGGGAAAAGCAGCAGATTCAAGAAATTGCGCTTGTAAAAATAGCTGAAGCCGAACATCCAAAGAGGGATAACCAAAAGCAGGCAGAGCAGAAAGATATAATCTTTGCCTTGGCGGATGTTGCCGCCGGAGTTCCAGAAAACTTCAATGACCCGCCATTGTTTGGCAGACAAGAAGTTGAACTTCCAAAAATGTACAAAGAGAGAGTTGGCCAGATAGATATATATGTAGCTCCAGATTGTGCCGATGAAGATGAGTTTGATTACTTTCGAGAGTTTTTTAAGCATGATTTAGCGGCCTTGAGGAGTTTGGTTTTTCACAAAAGGAGCCTGAGGTTTGGTTTGTTTTTGGCCGGTTTGGTGAGTGTCTTGGTCAAAAGATATGCCTCTTTTGTTTTTAACAAACTCCAGCATTTTTTTGCGGTCGGCATAAGAAATTTCTCTGGCTTCCAGAGCTTGCTGGTTTTGCTTTACACCTTGATTCTCTCTGTCAAGAATTTGATTGTATGCGCCTTTGATGAAGATGTCTTTAACGTCGGTTTTGCCCAAGCCTTCGGCTTTTTCTTTGGCATCAAGCGTGATTTTGCCGATTTTGTTCAGGTGTTTGTTGACGCCGGGTTCTTTTCCGGCTTCATGAAATTTGCCTTTTTCAATGTTTTTTACGGATTTTTCGTAGGCTGCTTTGGCAAGCTCGTGCATCTCATTTTGGGCGTTTTCGGTTTTGGCAAAACTTCCGCCGTTGGCATAGATGTTGGAAATGAGTTTGCAGGCTTCAATGTTGGCTTCGCCTACAGCCTGGTTTAATAAGGTTTTTGTTTCCAAGCCGTTGAAAGCATCTTTGTCTTTGGCCTTGCGGTCCATAAGTTTGGCGGCAGCCAGCATATATGAGGTTTCTATAAGCCTGACAGCTCTGTCATTGTTATATTTTTGAAATTTCTCGGCATTTTTCTCAGAATAAAGATCTTGGCGAGCTTTGGGACTAATTTTTTTCAGATCTTCAACCATTTCAGGACTGAGGTTTAATTTAGCCACCTGTTTGGGGTCGTTGAAATCGGTCTCGCGAATTTGTTTGAAATGCTCTATGGTGTGCTTGTTTTGGTCAGCGGTTTTGACCGCCGCTTCCATGTTATCAAGCATCATGGTTTTTATTTCGTCTTTGAATTTGTAGGTTTCCATGGCGCCGAAGTTGGCTTTGGCTTTTCTTTCTCTGGTGCCGATGTGTCTTTGGGCGTTATACCAGGCTTGTTTACAGCGCTTGACGCCTTTGCCCCAGAGCCAGTTGGCGCCGGCAATCAGCCACTCGTTGTACATGTAGTGGATGACGTCGTCTTCTTTTAAGGGGCCTTTTTCTTCAGCGGCAATGCGTTTGGGTTTAATGCGTTTGGCTTTGCCGGTTTTTTCTTTTGTATTGGTATCAATGGCAGACATTTGGTCGACGGTTAAGAGGTTGTTTTTGGAAAAAGCGGCCATTTCGTCGACGGTCATTTTAGAAAAGTCAATGTCTTCTTTGCCTTCTTTTACTTGAAGGGTGGCAGCAGCGGTAACGTCTTCGCTGACCTTTATGCCTTGATTTTCTTCATTTTCTACCATCTTTTTGTCCTTTATTCCAAATCTTATTTTAACTTTAACATAAAAACCAGTTTTTGTCTATGTTTTTTGTGTAACAGTTTTGTTAAACTTTCAGTTTTTTCAAGAAATCGGCAATTTTTTGGTTTATCTTAAAACCGTCTTTGGGAGTTACCTTAAACAAGCCAAAAAAGCCGGGTTTTACCTTTTCCATTTCTATTGGGGCAAACATGGCCGGGTTGTTAATTAGGGCGTTGTAAGCGCCGTCGTTGTCTTTTTGGGCGGGTTTGAAATAGTTGTTGACCAAGCGCTCAGCGTTGATGGGAAATTTTTTCTTTTCAATGGCGGCAATGAAGCGCTTGCTTCTTTCCACGCGTTTTTGGTGTTCCTCATATATCAGGCGCTCAACGCGGCGGCGTTCAAATTTAAGCCGCTTTTTTTCAAATTCAATTTCACAGCCCTCAATTTCAATAACTGTTTCCACATAAGCAATGATGGCAAAGGTCAGGTTGTGATCGGTGGTTTTTTCGGCAAAGTTCAACAGTTCATCATCGCCGGCGGTGGGAGAAATGCTGGAAATGCGAGTGGGTTGGGTTTTTATCATGATATCCCAACCAAGAAGGGCGTCAGCCACAATTCTTTTGCCGACGGAAGGTTTATAATTGGGGGTGAGATTTTCTAAAAGCACAGACCGCTTCATCGGCTTAATGCCGCCGGCTTCGGCCATTTTATTGACCGATTGAACAAACGAACGGTAAGCCAGGTATAGGCTTCTTTCGGTATCTTTTAAGAGCTCTAAGGGTTCGGTTTCCTCTTCTTCTTGAGCAGACTGAACCTGAGCAGGAGCAGCAGGCGCGGATTTTTCCTCGGCTTTTTTCTCGGAAACGCCGGTTTCAACGCCTTTTAGTTCTTCATCTAAAAAATCATTTAAGAGTTTTTGAAACTCTTCATCTTCTTCGGCGGAAATGTTTACTTCATCACTCATTGTTTAACTCCAGACGATTTTGTCTGCCGGTATCGGCGTTTATGATAACAATGCGGTCGGCGCGGCCGCCGTTTTTAATTAAAAGATACATTTTTTCGTTCTTAACTTCAAAGCTTTCAATACGGCTGCCGTAGGGCTCGTTTAAGTTTGAGACGGAAGGGGTGTCAGCCTTGGATTTGTTTGCTTTTTGGTATATGGTGCCAAGCATGGCAAGAGTGCCGAAAACAAGCAGAAAGGTTAAAACAAAAACAACGATTTTGACGGCTTTTAATTGGTTCATGGTTAGAAACTCCTTGCCAGAATTCTAATCTTAATATATTAAAATTATATTGATTTTTTAGGGGCTTTGTAATGTTTTTAACTCCACCGGTGGAAATTGAACAAAAAGGTATGCGCATTGACAAGTTTTTGGCTTTAACTTGCGAGGGATTGTCGCGTTCGGCGGTGCAGCGCCTGATTTTAGAAGGCTATGTGAGCGTTGATGACGACGTTGTTGCCGACAATGACTTTAAGGTGAGGCTTGATGACGTTTATCAGGTTATTGTGCCGGAAGCAAAAGATGCGGAAATTAAGGCAGAAGATATTCCGCTGGACATTGTTTTTGAAGATGATGATTTGGTGGTGGTCAACAAACCGGCTGGAATGGTGGTGCACCCGGCACCGGGCGCATATTCAGCTACGCTGGTTAATGCGCTGATGTTTCATTGCCAAGACAATTTGTCGGGTGTTGGCGGGGTTAAGAGGCCGGGAATTGTGCACAGAATTGACAAGGACACCTCGGGGCTGTTGGTGGCGGCAAAAACCGACGCGGCACACCACGGCTTGGCCGAGCAGTTTTTTGAACACTCAATTAAGCGCGTGTATCTGGCAATTGTTTACGGGCTGCCAAACCCTTTGGAAGGGCGTATAGAGGCTAATATCGGGCGCTCGCCGTATGACCGCAAGAAAATGGCAGTGGTGCAAAAGGGCGGAAAAACGGCGGTTACCAATTATAAGGTTCTGCAAAACTTCGGCAATTTTTGCTCAAAGGTTGAATGCCGCTTAGAAACCGGAAGAACGCATCAGATTAGGGTGCATATGGCGCATATCGGGTGCAATCTGGTGGGTGACCAACTTTATGTTAAGGCCAAAAAAACGCATGTTCAAGGAATCGGCGCGGATATAAAAGATTATGTAAACGGTTTTGGCAGACAGGCTTTGCACGCCGCAGTGCTTGGTTTTGTGCACCCGAGGACCAAAAAAGAACTTCTGTTTAAAGCCGAAGTTCCAAGCGATTTCAAAGAGTTAGAGAAAACACTAAACTTTAGTATAGGTTGAGTTTAGATTCCCTCATTTTAATATGTAGTTTCTCACTTTTTGAGAAGGTAAGGAGGGCTTATGGACGATGTACTATCGGCAGGTGTCTTAGATTTTTCTCCGGACGTGAACTTTACAAGGTATCTTCAGGCAATTCGCAGGTATCCGATTTTGAATCAGGATGAAGAATTCAGGTTGGCCATGCAATATAAAAAAAACAGGGATGTTAAAGCCGCCTCGGTTTTGATAAACGCGCATTTGCGGCTGGTGGTTAAGGTGGTTTCAAATTATCGGGGATATGGTCTGCCCTTAAGCGAGATGGTGTCTGAGGGCAACATGGGCCTTTTGTACGCAATTGAGAAATTTGAGCCGGACAGAGGTTTTAGGTTTTCAACCTATGCTTTGTGGTGGATTAAGGCTTATGTGCAGAAATATATTATCAGCTCCTGGTCTTTGGTTAAAATCGGCACTACGGCGGCGCAGAAAAAGCTTTTCTTTAATTTGAGAAAAGTTAAAAATAAGATGAACTTAAATGACGACCGCGACATGAGCGTTGAGATAATTGCCGAGATTGCAAGGTCTTTGGGGGTTAGTTCTCAGGAAGTTAAAGAGATGAACATGCGTCTAAAGTCGCAGGACGGCTCTTTGAATGTTTCAGTTGATAATGATAACGATGCCGGGTTGGAATGGATTGATTTTATTTCAGATAATAAACCCAACCAGGAAGAAATATTCGGCCGCGCGGAGGTTTTATCGCATCGGAAAAAGATGTTTAGAGAATCTTTGAGCTGCCTGAACCAAAGAGAGAAGGATATTTTATTTAAGCGCAGGATGGTTGAGAAAGCTATGACGCTTGATGATTTGAGTAAAGCTTATAATATTTCCAAGGAGAGGGTGCGCCAGATTGAGCTGAACTCAATAAGGAAGATTAAGCACAAGCTGCAGCTGGCGTAAAGTAAAAAAAGGCTCTTCAATGAAGAGCCTTTTTTGTTGTGTGTGTTTAAGGATGAGCGCCGACGGTTAAAGTTTTAGCCTGACCAAGATGATTGGTGTAGCTGAAAGTTACCGTTCCGTTAGCATTTTCTACGCCGGTTGTGGGGTAGAAAACGTTGGTGGTGCCTATTTCCTCAAAAATATCTTGCATATTTCGAGGAGGCAGCCCCGCACCGGATTTTAAATATAATGTATAATAGTAAGAGTAAGCTCCCTCGAGCGGTCTGACCGGTATCCATGTTCCATCTTCTCTTTGACCGACGGTTAAGTTGTCAATGCCTGAATACTGTATGGCATTATTCCAATCATGAAACACCTTATGCTCTCCGTTGATATAAATGCTGTATCCGCCTTCAGCACCAATGCCAAGCGGGTTATACAGCACGATAAAGGCTTCAACAAGGTTTCCGTCTTTATCCCAGGCAGCACTGGCTCCGAAGCTTTCCATTGTCCCGGTAATGGCAATGCCGTAAGGATTAGCGGCCGACAATCTTTTCCTTAACTCTATAGAGCAGGTATAATCGGTGCTGATTCCATTATAAACGGTAGTGACAGTAAGAGTGACTGTTTTAGCGGCAAAAGTTCCATCAGGGGTAGTGATATCCGGTAAATCGGTCACAGAATGGTTTTTAAGCGTGAAGGCGTAATCAGAAGTTTTAAGGTTAACCTCTCCTTCAAGCCCGCTTTCCGTATAAACACCTTCTTCAGTGCGCCCACTAAAAGATATAGTTACTTCAGGTGTGAGGTGCACATGATAATTTTTGAAGAATTTTTTTAGAAGGATATTTCCTTCAGTTCTGCTTCCGTTTATCTCCTTATTGCCTTCACTGGTACTGACACTGAGTGTTAAGTCGTTGATAACAATAGGCGCAAAACTTGGTACATAAAACGAATTTTGATAAGTAACTTCTTTTCTGTCAAAGTCGAATTTATTATTATTGGCATCGACTTTAATCAGAGTGAAAGATGCCTTATTGCCTTCCAGAAGATGGTCCTTTCCTTCAATGCTTACAAAGCTGGCCGGATACGTTTGTTTAACGGGTATGCTGATATCTTGGGGCTGGTTGTTGAACGCTGCCGTGAAGATTAAGTTGACCGTTTTAACAAAGTCGGTTCCGACTACCTCGGTTTTGATGCTGTCGGCCTTTTTATAAGTCAGCGTATATTTCGGGGAGGAAAGGTTTAAGTTCTTTTCTCCGGCGGTATATTTTAACTCATAGGCCGGCGCAGTGATTTCAAAACTTTGGCTGCCAAGTGTGACCGTAAACTTCTGCACTTTCTCCGTCTTTGAGACTGCACCGGTTATCAGCTGCGCTGCGCTTTGGCCGGGCGCTGCCGATTTGGCAATGGTGCTTTCTGCAATGCTCGGAGCCGGAAGCGATAT
>JAVBOV010000031.1:0-13341 GCA_031550205.1 Alphaproteobacteria bacterium | reverse complement strand
CCTTAATTCCTTGTTTATAAAGCATCTAAAGTTTTCTTATCCTGGTTTTCAATTAGTTTTAGGTTTTTATAATCAATAATAATGCTCGACTTTCCGTTCTCATCAACATTAACACTTAAAGCCGCGCCCACATTTTCATTTTCAAAAACGCTAAAGAGCACGGCTTCTCCTGATTGCAGTTCGGCCAGAAAGTTGTCGTTGCCGATCTCGTGCTTGGTTTCAATCACTTCCACGCGCTTTTTGCCGCCTTCCTCAACGGTCTTTTCAATGCGGGTAATTTTCGGCGTATAAAATTGTTTAACATTGCCGTATTTCTGCTTCAAAAGCTTATAATATTTGCGGTATAAAAACATGGCTTTGGAGGCGGCCTCATCGTCGCCAATTTCATGAGAATAAGAATTAATACGCCACAGCATGTTTTGTTTGCCAAATGTCAGATCAACAAAGGCAAAATCTTCCAATGGCTTGGGCAGAAATGTGGCGTTGAAGTTGTTGGCGTAATCTTTTTTTTCCAAAGGCTCAAGCTTCACGCCCATGTTTTCAATTTCTGCAATAGAGGCACCCCATAAAAGCCCGAATGGCGCTTCGCCGTAAGCCAGTTTTTTGGCCTCGGTTTCCTTAACGTTTTGCTGCTTGCGCAAAGTTCTTTTCGGCAGTTTTCTGGTGTCAATTTCAATGGCCTGCGGCTTAGAGTCCAGTATTTTTCCGGCGCCTTCCTTTGCGTCTCTTGCATTCATTTTAGATTTGGCGTCTTTGGAAATTAAAAAATCATCCAGCGGATTTTGTTCATTGGCCAGACAAATGTGAGTAAAAGCAATAAAAGCCAAAAGGGCGATAATTTTTTTCATAATTTTATCCTACGCAAAAAGAAAAAAATTGAACACTGTTCAAAGTTGGTATAATGTTTTGATATTATACAACTGATTTACAAATATTTTATTAACATGAAAAAAGAAGAAATTTATAAAAAGCTAATTGAGGTCGGCCGCAAACTGGTTAAGGAAAAGGGCTGCGATTTTTTAACCGCGCGCAAGCTTTCAGAGGCGTCCACCTGCTCGGTGGGCACCATTTACAACCAGTTCTCCAACATGGATAACTTCATTCTGGCGCAAAACCTTATAACTCTTGATGAACTTGCGGTAAAAATGAAAAGAGAACTGCACGGCAAAAACGCCTACCGCAGTTTGAACAATTGTCTGGATTGCTTTGTTGATTATGTTTTGAAAAACCAAAACCTGTGGTTTTTGTTATATAATTTCCACCTGCAAGCCAAACTGGGCAAGCTTCCCAAAGCATATTTAAGAAAACTGGTGGGTTTGACCGTTCTGTGGCAAGCCCAGTTTGATGAGGTTTTCACCCGCTTAAGCGTTAAAGAAAAAGCGCTGGCTCGACAGGTCTTGTGGCTAGCATTGTTTTCGCTCAGTTCGTTTTTAACCACCGACAGTTTGGACGGCTTTGGCAAAATCAGCAAAAGAAACGTCTGCAAATTGCTGCTCAACACTTATCTGGCAGGCTTAAAATGCATATAATCAGCGAGCTTTATTATAAATTTTATCACCTGTTTCATGACCCGATGTTTGCCGCGCAGTTCATTAACAATCGTTTTTATTTTGTAATTATGGTTGTTTTGCTGATGCGCTTTAAATATGCCACCTATTCCAGCATGTGGATGTCTGCTTTGATTAATATTCCCGGAACGCTCTTGCATGAGCTGATGCACTATCTGGTCGGCCTTTTCCTAAACGCCCGCCCGTGCGATTTCACGCTTTTTCCCCAGCGCAATTTGGAAGGCAACTACGTCATGGGCAGCGTCGGCTTCAAAAATGTTACCTATTATAACGCCATTCCGGCCTCAATGGCGCCGCTTTTGCTTTTGCCGATTGGTTTTTATCTCAACCGCCACATTTTGCCGATGATAAACCCCACTTTCATAAACTATGCGGCTTATGTTTTGCTGCAAACCATCATTGTTGAAAACTCCATTCCATCACGTGCCGATTTTAAGGTGGCCGGAATGTATTTTCAGGGTGTTCTCATTTACGGCACATTGTTCATTGCGCTGCTTTTGATGATATGAAAATTCTCTTAGAGCTTTTTTTTATATTTTTCAAGTCCTCCATATTAACCTATGGCGGCGGATATGTGATGTTTAACATTTTCAAAAAAGAACTCTCTGAAAAAAGAAACTGGATGAAAGAAGAAGAGCTTTTAGATTTTTACGGCATTTCTTCCTGCACGCCGGGCATTATTGCCGCCAACGTTGCCACCTTCGTCGGTTATCGGCTTAAGGGCGTTGCCGGCGCCATTGTTGCCACAATGGGGGTGGTTTCAACCTCCATAATTTTAATCTCTTTTGTGAGCTGGTTTGCGCTGCAATATATTAATGAGCCGATATTTGTCTCAGCCTTAAAAGGCGTTAAAATTGCCGTGGTGGCGATTCTCTTAAACTTCATGTGGGAACTGGGCAGAAAAGAGCTTAAAGACATAAAGTCTTTCATAATATTAGCCGTTGCCGCAATCTTGTTGTTATATTTCAAACTGCACATCATTCTCATTATTTTAACCTGCGGAACTTTGGGCTGGTTGTTGAGGAGAAAAACATGATTTTTCTTCTGATATTTTGGGAGTTTTTTAAAGTCGGGCTTTTTGCCATTGGCGGAGGGTTGGCGACCATTCCGTTTTTGTTTGAACTGTCTGAAAAATATGGCTGGTTTTCCAAAGAAGAAATAATGAACTATCTCGCCATTTCCCAGTCTTTGCCTGGAGCTGTGGGGATTAACGTTTCAACGCTTGCCGGCATGCACACTGCCGGCTTTTGGGGCGGTGTTGTTGCCGCCACGGCTTTAGTTCTGCCGGCAATTATTGTAATTCTTCTGGTTGCAAGGTTTTACAAACAATATCAATGCAATTTGACCGTGCAAAAGGTGATGTCGGGCATCCGCATTACCATTTTGGTTTTGATTGCCTCGGTAACTTATGAAGTATCTGTCGGTTCTTTAAAAGACATAACCAGCATTTTAATGCTGGTTATCCTCACGTCTCTTGTCTTTTGGCTGAAAAAAAGCCCGGTGTTTTATATAATAATATCCGCCGTTGCCGGCACAATTCTTTTTTAACTAAAGCCCCAAAGCCTTGCGGTAAGTATCCAAGACAAACTCTTGTTCATCGCGGTCGGCGGCTTCCATTTTCCTGAGTTTCACAATTGTTTTCATGGCCTTGGTGTCAAACCCGGCAGACTTTGCCTCGGCATAAATATCCTTAACATCAGAGCCGATGGCTCTTTTTTCTTCTTCCAAACGCTCGATTCTCTCAATTAAAGAACGCAGTCTGTCTGCAGAAATATTTCCGGTTTCACTCATTTTTAACTCCTTTGTTTTATAATTATTGGAAACTTAACAAAAATGATTACTTATTACAAGAACAAAATTATAAGGATTTAAAAACATGCCGCAAGACACCCGCACCAAAATTTTGGCCACCGTCGGCCCCGCTTCATCTTCTGAAGAAATGTTAGAAAAACTGATTGATGCGGGCGCAGACGCTTTCCGCTTCAATTTTAGCCACGGCACTCATGAAGACCATAAAAAAAGATACAATATTGTAAGAAAACTGGAAAAGAAAAAGAAACTGCATATTTCAATTGTGGCCGATTTACAAGGCCCAAAACTCAGAGTAGGGCAGTTTAAGGAAGACAAAGTTCTCTTGAAAGAAAAAGCCAAATTTACGCTGGATATGGATTCCAAAGCCGGAGATGAAAACAGAGTCTGCCTGCCTCACAAGGAAATTTTTGCCGCCCTCAAACCCGGCGATGAACTTTTGTTAAACGACGGCAACATCACTTTGGTTGTAGATAAATGCGATTCCAAACATGCCGAAACCACCGTAAAATACGGCGGATATTTATCAAGCCATAAGGGTGTCAACCTGCCCAACACTCAGTTAAAAATTTCCGCCTTAACCGAGAAAGACAAAAAAGACCTGAAATTTGCCTTGAAATTGGGCGTGGACTGGGTTTCTCTCTCCTTTGTGCAGACTGCCAAAGACGTCAGAGACGCCAGAGAATTGATTGGTGAAAAAGCCTGGATTATCTCCAAACTTGAAAAACCCAGCGCTATTGACGAGCTTGATGAAATTATCAGCCTTTCCGATGCCATTATGGTTGCCCGCGGCGACTTGGGTGTGGAATGCCCCTTACAAACCGTTCCGGTTCTGCAGAAAAAAATTGTCACCGCCTGCCGCCGTTATTCCAAACCGGTAATTGTCGCCACTCAAATGCTGGAGTCGATGATAAACGCCCCGACCCCGACCAGAGCGGAAGTTTCAGACGTAGCTACGGCAGTATATGACGGCTCGGATACCGTAATGCTCTCGGCTGAAACCGCCGCCGGCAAATATCCGATAGAAGCTGTTAAAATGATGCATAAAATAATTAAAGAAGTTGAGGCTTCTCCGCTGTTCTTTAACTATATGGAAAAATCGCGCTTAATTCCGTGCTGCATCAGCGAAGCCGATTCCATAACCTTTGCCGCCACCGACATTACCAATGTTTTGAAAAATGTTGCGGCGCTGGTAACTTATACCTGCTCCGGCCGCACTGCGCTGCTGGCTGCCCGTGAAAGGCCGAACCTTCCGATTATTGCCGTCACTCCTGATATTGATGTTGCCCGCCGCATGGCCATTGTCTGGGGTGCCAAGAGCTTCATTAATCATGAAACGTTCAAGAGCTTTGCCAAAGTTGAAGATACTGCCTTAAAAATTGTTAAGGAAAATAAAATTGCCAAATCCGGCAGCCACATCATTATTACCGCCGGTTTTCCGTTCAACAAAAAAGGCCGCACCAACATGCTCCACACGGTATATGTGCCGTAAGGCATATTCTCCCTCTCCCTTGATGGGGGAGGCTCTCACTCTTCTCCCTCCCCCTTGATGGGGGAGGGTTGGGGTGGGGGTGATAAACCAATCATCCTTGTCACCTCAAACCCTCTCCCAACTCGTCATTGCCAGCAAAGCGCGGCAATTTCCCCTGCTCTCGTCATTGCGAGCGGGCTCGAGCCCCGAAGCAATCCATAATAAACCAGACATTTGTCTGGTTTATTTATAAATAGCCTCTTTCCAATCTGGATTGCTTCGCATTCGCTCGCAATGACAAAAGATGGGTTTTTGTAACAAAACTTTAACACAAAAACCGTTGAAATTCTTGTGTGTGTGGTATCCTGAGAATTTAAAGCTAAAAACAACACTGCCTGCGGTTATTATGATATCTTTTGGGATGTGTATTGGTCAGTTATGTGTGAGCTGATGTGGCCAAGCGAGAAAAGTTTTTTTCAAGCGCATTATGGAAAAATCATACAAGAGGCAAGCGGTTGTTAACAAAAAACGGGAGGGGCCTAAAAACCTCCCCGTTTTTTTTCGTTCTCCAAAGTCCCAAAAATACAAGTCATCCTGCCCCAACCACACAAGTCATCCTGGAGTCGATAGTTGCTGAAAGCAAGCCATCGGCGCGGCTTGAAGCTTACGAGACGTTCATGCAAGTGAACAATCTGTTTCAGGATCTCCCGATGATTCAGATGAGATGCTGGAGTTGATAGTTGGCGATTGGCAAGCCTGCAAGGCGTAGACAGAGCCTTACGTGACGAACGCGCCAGCGGACAAACAAGTTCAGCATGACGTTTAATTTTTTAGCCGCGCCATACTGAACGCAGTAGACCTGTCTCGAAATTGTTTTTTATGTCATTTCGACGACCTGACCGAAGGGAATGAAGGAGAAATCTTGTGCATTGAGGTAGATTTCTCCTCCACTCATTGCATTCGCGTCGTCGAAATGACATCAGTTTTTGATTTTAAGACAGGTCTAGTGAAGAATCTACAAAAAAGGCTTCCCAATTGGGAAGCCTTTCTAGCAATCTCATCCGCTTCCTACTTAACAGCCGGAGCGGCCGGTTCATTCGGCAGCACTTTGCCGTCAGCGTCATATTTTTCAATCTTGGCTTTTTTGAAAACATCTTGGAACACCTGACCAACAGCTTGCTGAGTTAACATCGCCTTCAACTGCGGTTCAACCTCTTTCATCGGCAGCGGCTGAGAATTTCTCAATTCTTCAACAAAAATCACATGATATCCATATTGTGTCTTCACCGGAGACTGAGAATATTGGCCTTTTTTCAAAGCAAAAGCGGCGTTTCCGAACTCAGGCACCATCATAGATTTTGTAAAATAACCCAATTCAGCCGGTTCTTTAGAATATTCTTTGGCCAAAGCGTCAAAGTTTCCGCCTTTTTTCAGCTTTGAAATAACTTCTTTGGCCTTGGCATCAGATTCAACCAAAATGTGCTTGGCCTTCATCTCAGGCTCGCTCTTAAATTTGGATTTATAATCGGCATAAAGCTTTTTAACCTCGGCATCGGTAATTTTGGCTTCAACTTTCTTTTCCAAATAAAGCTTGCGGGCAATCTCTTCCTTGGCCATTTCCAGCTGGCGCTTATAAGCGGCTGTCTCGGTAACCTTGTCAGCCACGGCAGCCTGGTACAAAACTTTGCCGTTCACAAACACATCTAAGGTTTTTCCATAAAAATCTTTAAAGGAAATGCTGTCTTTAATCTGCTTGTTGTCCTCATAAGCCTGTTTCATCTCGGCCACGGTAATTTTTTCTCCGTTAACCACAGCCGCCACGCCGTCTTTGCCTTCGGCTTTGGCATTAAACGGACAGGCCAGCATCAAGGCAATTGCGGCAACGGCCATATATCTTTTTTGCATATTTCTTTCCTCCAAATAAAAAATTTAACTGCCGCTTAATATAGTCACGTTCAAGCATTTTTCCAAGACAATTTTAAAAAACCTCTTTTTTATGCACAAGTATTGACTTATGGGTCAAAAATCTCTATTTCTAATGCATTGTTAATTTAAGGTATAATATGATGTTAGGTAAAATCGCCAAAAGCCTTTTCGGCACCGCTAATGACAGATTCGTTAAAAAGCACCAAAAAATCGTTCAGCAGATAAATTCTTTAGAAGACAAATTCTCCAAATTATCAGATGATGAACTCAAAGCCCAAACCTTGGAGTTTAAGCGCCTGCTTGCTGAAGGAAAGACTTTGGATGACATTTTGCCCGAGGCTTTTGCCGTGGTGCGCGAGGCCGCCAAAAGAACTCTCGGCCAGCGCCATTATGACGTTCAACTGGTCGGCGGCATCATCCTTCACAAAGGCATGATTTCTGAAATGAAAACCGGCGAGGGTAAAACTTTGGTCGCCACCCTGGCCGCATACTTAAATGCGCTGACCGGCAAAGGCGTGCACATTGTTACCGTGAACGATTATCTGGCCAAACGTGACGCCGAATGGATGGGTCAGATTTACCGCTTTTTGGGCCTGACTGTCGATTACATCATCCACGGCAAAGACGACGACGCCCGCCGCGCGGCCTATAACTGCGACATTACCTACGGCACCAACAACGAGCTCGGTTTTGATTACCTTCGCGACAACATGAAGTTCACCTTGGAAGAAATGGTGCAAAGGCCGTTTAACTATGCCATTGTCGACGAAGTTGACTCTATTCTGATTGATGAAGCCAGAACTCCGCTGATTATCTCCGGCGCCGCTGAAGATTCTTCTGAAAAATATATTCTGGTTGACAAAGTCATTCCGCGCTTAAACAAACAAGACTATGACAAAGACGAAAAAGCCCGCAGCGTGGTTCTTACCGAAGCCGGAATGGAACATGTTGAGCAGCTTTTAAAGGAAGTCGGCCTCATTAAAGAAGGCGGACTATATGACCTTGGCAACGTAACTCTGGTTCACCACGTTAATCAGGCTTTGCGTGCCCACAAAATGCACGACCGCGATGTCGATTACATTGTTAAAGACGGCAAAATAATGATAATTGATGAGTTCACCGGCCGCATGATGGAAGGCAGACGTTATTCCGACGGTCTTCACCAAGCCATTGAAGCCAAAGAAAAAGTTCAGATTCAGTCTGAAAACCAAACCTTGGCCTCCATCACTTTCCAAAACTATTTCCGCATTTATCCCAAACTTGCCGGCATGACCGGAACCGCCATGACCGAAGAGGCCGAGTTTGCAGATATTTATAACTTAAGCAGCGTAGAAATTCCCACCAACATGCCGGTCTCAAGGCTTGACCACCATGATGAAATCTACCGCACTGCGCGTGAGAAATATGATGCCATTATCAAAACCATTATCGAATGCAATCAAAAAGGCCAGCCGATTCTGGTTGGCACCACTTCTATTGAAAAGTCTGAACTGGTTGCCGAACTGCTGGCCAAGAAGACCAAACTTAAATTTGAAATCTTAAACGCCCGCCACCACGAGCGCGAGGCTCATATTGTGGCTGAGGCCGGTGTTCCCGGGGCCATCACCATTGCCACCAACATGGCCGGACGCGGCACCGACATTCAGCTTGGCGGCAACCCGGACATGCGCCTTAAGGCTGAATTAAAAGGCGACGAGTCCGAAGAGGAAATTAAGAAAATCAAAGAAAGAATTAAGGCCGAGGTTGAAGAGGGCAAGCAAAAAGCCATTGCCGCCGGCGGTTTATATGTTCTGGGCACCGAGCGTCATGAGAGCCGCCGCATCGACAACCAGCTGCGCGGCCGTTCCGGACGTCAGGGTGACCCCGGCGCTTCCAAATTTTTCTTATCCATGGAAGATGACCTCATGCGCATTTTTGGCTCGGAACGCATGTCTGCCATGTTAATGCGCCTTGGCCTGCCTGAAGGCGAGGCCTTGATTCATCCGTGGATTAACAAGGCTCTGGAAAAGGCTCAAAAGAAGGTTGAAGAACGCAACTTTGACATTCGTAAAAACCTCTTAAAATATGACAACGTGATGAACGACCAGCGCAAGGTTATATATGAGCAGAGAAAAGAGCTGATGAAAGAAACCGACGTTTCTGAAACCATTGAAGATATGCGCAGCGACTACCTATCTGACATCATTGCCAATTATATTCCATACGGCACTCCTTCCAAAGACTGGAACATTGAAGGCTTAAAGCAGGAAATTTTACGCATTACCGGTTTTGAGCTGGACGTTGCCAAAATGGCCGATAAAGAGCAGGCCGATACCGCTTCCGTATCTGAAGAAATCTTAAACGCGGTAGAAGCCGGCTTGCAGCAAAAACACGCCCATGTTCCCGCCGATATCATGCGCATGGTTGAAAAAAGCATTTTGGTTCAGGTCTTAGACCAGTTGTGGAAAGAGCATATTGCCACCTTAGACCACATGCGCCACACCATTGTTTTGCGCGCTTATGGCCAAAAAGACCCGTTAAATGAATATAAGAAAGAGGCTTTCAACATGTTTTCTTATATGCTGGATGATTTGAAGGAAAAAACCACCTTCTTGCTCTGCCGCACCTCCATTCAGAGCGATGCCATGGAAAAACTCCAGGCTCAGCAGGAACAAGAGGAAATGAACATTAAAGAAGTTCATGAGCGCCCGCAAGCCTTAATCGGCGGCGGCCCCAATGACGATGATGACGGCTCCAAGCCGGCTCCGTTCCGCCATAATACCGGAGCGTCAGACCCCAAAAAACCAAGCACCTGGGGCAAAGTTTCAAGAAACGACGATTGCCCTTGCGGCAGCGGCAAAAAATACAAACACTGCCACGGTAAAATCGCCTAACCGGCTTTGCTGTTATTGCGAGCGGGCGTCTGCCTCGACCTGTCCGCCGTAGCCTTGGCGAAGGGGGAAGCAATCCACAAAAAAAGGGTTTTACAAAAACCCTTTTTTTCACAAACACTCAAGCTTTAAGCAATAATATTCGGCGTAATTTTCGATTCTACGTTTTTAATCTCAGATTTTAAGCCTTGGCGCTGTACATTAAGTTTTTTAGCCTGATAAAAATCAATCATCCGGTTAGCCTTAACCAGAGTTCTGATATCGCAGGAAACTCTTCTTTCTTGCAGTTTAAGTTCGGTTAATTCTTTGTGCATTTTTTTTAAATTTTCAGTATCAAACATTATTTTACCTTATTTAAGAGCGATAAAAACTTATGAATTAAGCTATTTTTTTGCTGGAAACTATTTATTAAAGTCTGTAAGAGTATACATTACAATTAGCAAAGAATCAATTTCAAATTTTTTTGGAGTTTAATAAAAATATGAAAGATATTAAAAAAATCGGTGTTTTAACCAGCGGCGGAGATTGTTCGGGACTAAATGCCGTTATCAGTTCCATTGTCAAATCGGCAGCCAAAAGGGGCTGGGCCGTATACGGCATTAAAAACGGCACTGACGGTTTAACCGATGAAGTTCTTCAATATGAGATTTTAACTCCGCAAAATTTTTCAGACATGCCTTGGCCGCGTCTCGGCGGTTCATATCTCGGTTCTTTAAATAAAGGCGTCAAAATGGAGTCGCTTGAGGTGATGTCCAAACGCTTTGGCAGCGGCGTTAAGAAGCTGGGGCTTGATGCGGTGGTTGTTTTGGGCGGCGACGGCAGCATGAACATTGTCGGCAATTATTGCAAAGGCGCCGGAATCAAAATGATCGGCATTCCCAAAACCATAGACAACGACACTCCGGTTACGGAATTTTCCGTAGGTTTTTCAACCGCTGTGCAGGTCTGCACCACGGCCATCGACAGCCTTGAAGCCACAGCCCGTTCTCATAGCCGCGCCATTATTTTAGAGGTTATGGGCCGCGACGCCGGTCACTTGGCCATGCACTCTGCTCTGGCCGGCTGCGCTGACGTCTGCCTGGTGCCTGAAATCCCCTATAAAATAGATTCGGTTGTCAATAAGCTTAAAGAGATTAAGCAATCTGGCCGCAATCATGCCATTATTGTTGTTGCTGAAGGCATTAAAACCGAGGGCGGCAAAAGCGTTACGGCTGAAAAAAACAAAATCGGCGAAGCCGTTTACGGCGGTGTCGGCCAATACTTAAGCACTGAAATCAATAACCGTTATAAAGATTTTCAAACCCGCGTAACCACCCTGGGTCACATTCAGCGTTCCGGCGTTCCGGTTGCAATCGACCGTTTGCTGGCCGCGGTGTTTGGCGCCAAAGCCGTTGAACTGCTGTCCAAAGGAGAAACTAACAAAATGGTGGTTTGGGAAGACGGCCAGGTTCAGGCCATTAACATTGCCGACGTGGTAAAACGCGGCACAACGCTTCTTGATGTTAAGGGCGATTATGTTAAAGCCGCCCGCGCTATTGGCATGTATATCGGTGAATTTAAATAAGACAGGTCAGCCTGGCGCAGCCGGCTGACGCAGGAATCCGGCCAAATTTATTTGCGCCGGTATCTTGCATAATTACTTAAAACATCCTGTGTTTTCTTTTAATCTCGTCAATTTTTTTAAGTGCGTAGGTAATCTGTTCTTTGTCTCTGCTGCCGTGCTGCGCGTTTTTTTCCAATATTGCAAGAATCTCTGCAGCGGCGGATTTTTCATTAATCGCAATTGACGCCAGGTTAAACACGGCTGCCTTAAAAATCTGCGCGTCTTCAATCTTTAGCTGCTCGGCAACGGCCATATACGGCGGCGTATAAGAAACTCTCTTAATTTTGTGAGTTTGCTCATAATCTTTTTTTTGAATTTTTCTGGCCACCTCTTCGCTGATTGAATTATCGCGCCCGCTGCCAAAAATAGAGCTGCCGGTTTTCTTCACCAGATACTTAATGCGGTCAATAATCGCCAACTGTTTATTCCCGTTTGCCATTTATCTTCTCCCATATAACCCGTCATTGCGAGGAGCACAGCGACGCGGCAATCTCCTCCTTATTTCCAATCCTACCCCAACAAAATAAAAAATCCATTAAAAAAGCCCAAAGCATAAGCAATGGGCTTTAATTATTTAGGCTGTAAGATTCACAAACAGCATTTTCAAATATACGACGTCTTTTTTGATGTCTTCATTAAAAACCGGCGCCAGGCCTAAATTGGCATTGTCTTCCAGCTCCTTAAATTCAGGAGTTTCCGTAAGCGTGTCGAAGTCATCTTTAATGGCGCAAAACAAGCACTTATCCAAAAACATTTTGTAATGATACATGTCAAAACAAACCGTGTGCAGAATGCATGTGAACTTGTAAAGCTCCAGCAGAGTTTCTCGCGCGTTTGGTTCGGAAAAACCGGCGCTTTCCTGAAAACGATTAGCCAGATACATCTTAATTTTAGACAATCGGCGCAAAGCATCCATATAATCCATTTCAATCATAATAATAAATATTTTGAGGTTAATAATTCTAAAAACATAAGAAGCTTAGCACAAAATCAAAAAAATGTAACCATTTTTTTACCCAAATGCTGTTACAATTAAGAAAAACGACACCGTCATCCTGAACTTGTTTCAGGATCTCATCAAATTATAATGTGAGGATTAAAGCATATGTCAAAATTCAAAGAAAACATCGCAAAGTTCGGAAAATCACTGGGAATTCAATTGCTGCTCATTGCCGGCTTTGTAAGCATTGCTTTCTTTGGTTTGCAATATTTTCTGCCTCACGCCAGCCATAAAACCTTATTCCTGTTAAGCGTGGCCGCTTTAGTGCTGGTCTATATCTTAATCAAACTCGGCTCGCTTTTAATCAAACTGGCCATAATCATCATAATCGCCGCCGCCATCGCCGCATATTTGTTGTAAATTTTTTAAATGTCATTGTGAGGGGCAACCCGTCCGCCATAGCCTTGGCGAAGGTGGAAGCCCCGTGACAATCTCGGCAAATTTTTCTAATTAATCAATTCTTTCAAGAACTATTCTGAGCTTTCGGTCATAAAAAGCGGCTAGCTTATGCAGGGTTTCCACGTCGCAAAATTTACCGTTTTCTAATTCAGATAATGTTTTTGAGGATATTTCTACTTTTAAAGCCAATTCTTCAATAGTAAGCCCTCTTATCTCGCGCAAAACGCCAAAAATCATGGAAAGCGATTCTTGCATCTCCTCAAAGCTCTTATTTATTAAAGTCTTATTCTGCATTTTTTCCCAAAAAATATAAAAAACTCATAGCGTAGTATACGACTATATGAGAATTTGTCAATTGATATTACTATAACAAGCATGAATGCACGTGAAGGACAAAAATTTAGCAATAAAGTGGTTGATCTCCTCAAAAAGGAGCGCATTAGGCGTAATATTAGCCAATATAGAATTAACACTGACTGCAGTTTTAGTAGCAGTACCTTAAGCAAAATTGAAAACCACAAATTCAAACCTACTTTATCAACATTAAAGATTATTGCAGATTACCTGAATATAAAGTTGTCCGACATCCTTAAAGAGGCTGAGAAGTAAGTCTATAATTT
The DNA here is from genome assembly GCA_031550205.1 of Alphaproteobacteria bacterium. Lineage (GTDB taxonomy): Bacteria > Pseudomonadota > Alphaproteobacteria > RF32 > CAG-239 > JAVBOV01. The sequence goes on along the minus strand of JAVBOV010000031.1, from coordinate 75 downwards.
ACCGTATGCTAATGTGTTTTATTTATTTATTAAATATCAAGACATTACATAAACAAAACAAAACCCACCTGTTAA
>JAVBOV010000083.1:0-28013 GCA_031550205.1 Alphaproteobacteria bacterium | reverse complement strand
TCTAAGTTCATATAAAGTGTCGGCAAATTCTTCTTTCAAAACCGAAGTCTTCGGGTCAATCAGCTCGATTCCTTCCAGACTCCAGCCGTTTTTGCCAAAATCATTTTTAATTTGAGCCTCATCGCCCAAAATAATTATCTTGGCGGCCCTTTTTTGGGTAACGATATGGGCGGCTTCCAAAATTCTTAAATCTTCGCCTTCCGGCAGCACAATTGTTTTGTTTAAGAGCTTGGCTTTTTCAACCATTTCATCCAAAAATTTGCTCATCAAAAAACTCCTCTAAACATTCAGATATCACCTGTTTACCTTCAACCCCGCAAAAAGTCCACAAAAACTTTTGCATCTTTGCAAAATATGTTCTATAAGATTCTAATCACAACGGAGGATAATATGACTGAGAGAACTTTAAGTATAATCAAACCCGACGCCACCAAACGCAGCATCACCGGCAAGGTTAACGCCCTGATTGAAGAGGCCGGCTTAAAAATTATTGCCCAAAAAAGAATTCACTTAACCAAAGAACAGGCCGGCAATTTTTATGCCGAACATCGTGAAAAGGCCTTTTTCCCGAACATGATAGAGGTTATGGCCTCAGCTCCCGTGGTTGTTCAGGTTTTAGAGGCCAAAAACGCCATTGCCTTATACCGCAAAATCATGGGCGCCACCAATCCTGCTGTGGCCGATGAAGGCACCATCAGAAAAACTTTTGCCCTCTCAATAGATAAAAACACGGTTCACGGCTCTGATTCTCTTGAAAGTGCCAAAAGAGAGATTAACTTTTTCTTTAGCGACATTGAAATTTTACCATAATTATTTTTTAGGAGTAAAACGCCTTGAGGTTTTTGCTTTTTGTTTTTGCGCTGCTGCTGGCTGTTCCCGCTCATGCCCAAACCGACCCGTATTCCGCCAGCGTCTCAGTTGACGTTACCGCTGAAAGCGCCGCCAGCGCTCGTGAAAGAGCCATGGAAGAAGCCTCTAAACGCGCACTGCTTGCCGTTTTAAAAAGAACCTCAACCGAGGCCGCCGTTGAAAAAGTCTCATCTCTGGAAACTCCGCAGCTTATGAACTTTATCTCCGAAACCGATGTCTTGTCTGAAACCTCGTCTCCGACCCGCTACATTGCCACCTTAAAAATTGTCATCAATAAAGACCTGCTCAAAGCCTATCTGGAAGAACAGGGAATGAAGGTTGCATCCGATTCTCCTGCTGAAATCATCATCATTCCGGTTTTAAAAGACCAAAAAACCAACGCCAAACTCCTCTGGCAAAAAGACAACATCTGGTATGAAGCCTGGGCCGGCAAAATCCGCAGAAAAGGCCTTTACACCTTCAAAACCGTTTCCGGCAAGAACCACGACCTTATAGACGCCGACCAAGCCATATATCTTGACGGCATTGCCTTAAACAATGTTTCTCAAAATTATTACGGCAACAAAAACATTTACGTCTTGGAGTTTTCATATATTCCTGAAGGTTACAACGTCGGCATCAGTTCCATGGAAAACGGCTTCATCAAAAACATCCGCATTCCCGAGAAAAAAGACGGAGAAATTTTCGATTCTGCCATTGAGAAATCAATTCTTGAAATTGATGATTTAATGCGCCAAAACAGCATCTCAACCACATCTAGCAAATCAGACATTTCCGTCTTGTACAACTATCAAACCATGAAAGACTGGCTTGAAATTGAGCAAAAACTTAAACAAACCCCAAGCGTTGAAAATTTGGCCATAGACGCCATCGGCAACGGCAAAGTGCAGTTCAAGCTGACCTTAACCGGCGGCTTGGAAGGCTTGCAAAGGGCCTTATCTAAAAATTATTTAAGCCTTGAAGACCGCGGTTCAATTTATCTTTTGGAAAGAAAATAATCATGAACAAAATTATCAACGCGCCCAAAATCAATAAAGGCTTGTTTTGGCTGATAGCCTTTATCCTTTTCTGTTTTCTGGTTTACACTTTAAAACCGGTGCTGCTTCCTTTTGTCGCCGGCATCTTAATCGGTTATCTTTTTGACCCTCTGGCTTCGCGTTTTGAAAAACTCGGCCTAAACCGCGCTGCTTCAACTTTTTTGGTAATCTTAAGCATCTTAATTATTCTGGTTCCGGCCGTTATCATGCTCTTCAGCGTCATCGACAATCAGGTCATCCACCTTCTCAATTCCGCCCCGGACTACATTGCCTCCACCGCCAAAAAAATTGACCCGTTTTTGGCTGATATCCAAGAAAAATTCCCCAACTTAAATGTTGAAAAATTAAAAGAATATCTGCGCAGCAACGCGGCCAACGGTTTAAAACTTGTTGTTTCCTTGTTAAAAAACATCATCACCGGCGGCTTTGCCTTTTTCAGCCTGCTATCCTTGCTCTTAATTACTCCCATTGTTTCTTTTTACATGCTTCGCGACTGGAAATCTTTTGTTAAAAAGGTCGATAACCTGCTGCCGCGCAACAACAAAAAAGACATCCGTGAAATTGCCCGCCAAATAGACAAGACCATTGCCGGCTTCATCCGCGGCCAGCTCAGCGTCTGCGTAATCTTGGGCACATATTATTCTCTGGGCTTGCATTTTGTCGGCCTGGAACTCGGCCTCTTAATCGGCTTCATTGCCGGCATCATTTCGTTCATCCCATATGTCGGCAGCATCACCGGCTTTGTAATTAGCCTGGCCATGGCCTTTGCCCAATTTGGCGATTACACTCACATAATATATGTGGTCTTGGTTTTTGCCACCGGCCAATTCATGGAAGGCAACTTCCTAACCCCCAAACTGGTCGGCGACAGCATCGGCCTGCACCCTGTCTGGGTTTTGTTTGCCCTGCTCTCCGGCGGCGTCTTATTGGGCTTCTTAGGCCTGATGATAGCCGTCCCCCTAGCCGGCATAATCGGCGTCCTCGCCCGCTACAACATAGAAAAATACAAAAAAAGCAGTTTATATCTGGGGTAGCCTTTAAATAAAGAAGCGCTCAAAACCTTTACAAGTTTTGAGCGTTTTTCTTTATAACTCCACTGAAGACATTATTATATAAACATCTTCCCCCATGGAATACCCATCATATACAGGAATATCCAACAAGTCTCCCTCTTTTAGAACATTGGGAAAGTATGATGAATGATACTTTAATTTGCATCTGATATCTTCATTAAAAAATTTAAGATGCAATTCTTTTTTTTCTCTATCTATACACTCAACAATAAAAGTATACAAATAGCCACATTTCACTGTTTTACCTTTAACAACCATTGCCCCATACTCGGGAAGATCTTCACCATTAAATATGTGCATATTGTCTTCTTTTTTTCTAACCTGAAAACCATGCACTTCTTTCTTTTTGTAATTCTTTTCCATAATTTTAATTTTTAAGTTAATAATATTTAGATATAATTATAATCATTTTTACCCCTTCAGAATACCACACACACACACAAGACTTTCAACACTTTTAATATTAAACTTTTGTTACATGCTAAGCAAAAATCTGACTTAAAGTCAGATTTTTGTCTGCAAATGCCCGGCTATCTTGCTTTTAATAAGGAAGCGGCAGCGACTGTATTAAAAGCTAGATAGCCGGGATCCAGAAAACGAAGTTTTCTTCCCTCTCCTCTATCCATCCCTGTCATTCCTGGGGCATTTTTCAATTTTTCTCTGTCGACTGCAAGGAGCAGAGATAAAAAAACTGAAAAATGAACCCGGAATCCAGGATAAATCGGCCATATTTCCACCTGACAACAAAGGTCAAAGCCCGAATATAATAAGGATAATTTACAAACCCACCCCAACCCTCCCTTGCAAAGGGAGGGAATTAAAACCAATCATCCTCATTTTCTTTCCTCCCTCCACTTTCCTGCCTTAGTGCAGCTTTTTAGATTTTGTTTGCTCGTTTTGCGTCTTGCGACGAGCCGTTTTGCCGAAAGAACAATAAGACACTAAAAAAACTATAAAAGAGGAAGGCAAAACATTGCGAGGAGAGCAAAGCGGGCATTACAAAATCTTAGAAAGCGGAACTCAGGCAGGAGCCTTTGGTTACTTTGGGCGCCAAAGTAACAAATCCCCATGCAGGTAATAGACTAGAAGAAAAATAAGGATGAGATTGCCATTAAACCCACCCCAACCCTCCCTTAAAATTAAGGGAGGGAGATAAAAAACAACAACGTTTTTTATTGTTCCCATAAACTAGATTTTAACAATTTTACTCTAAAATCCGCACCATATTCCAAACCTTGCCAAGGATTTAAAAAAATGCTCCCTCACATCCTGAGCCTCATCTCCAGCCCCTCTCACTTAGACACCATCTTAACCAGATGCTTGAGCGCCTTCTTTGTCAGCTTAATCCTAATGCTGTGCTTCTCACCGCGCTTAATCGATTTCTTCCGTCTCAAACAAGGCAAAGGTCAGCCGATTCGTTCCGACGGCCCGCAAACTCACCTGACCAAAAAAGGCACCCCGACCATGGGTGGAATTTTAATCTTGGGCAGCATTTTCATCACCTCTCTGCTCTGCGCCGATTTAACCAACTCTTTTGTGCAGATTGCCTTAGCCGTGCTTCTGGTTTACGGTTTTGTGGGTTTTGTTGACGATTATGAAAAAGTAACCAAACAAACCGCCAACGCCATGAGCGCCAAAATGAAGCTGTTTTTACAGTTCACCACCGCCCTGGTTGCCGTTTGGGTCATATCGAGCCAAACCCCGGCCGACGTTCGCTTCCAACTAAGCTTTCCATATTTTGCAGACCTGGCCTTAAACCTCTCTTGGTTTTATATTCCCTTTGCCATGGTTGTCATCACCGGCTCGTCAAACGCGGTTAACTTAAGCGACGGCCTGGACGGCCTGGCCTCCGGCTTAATGATTCTCTCCTTCATCGCCTTTGGCATCATCGCTTATTTCTGCTCATATTTCTTTGGCTTAAACGTGTATTTCATTCCCAATGCCGGAGAAATCAGCGTGGTTTGCGCCGCCATTGTCGGTGCTTTGCTCGGCTTCTTGTGGTTCAACGCCAAACCTGCCCAAATCTTCATGGGCGACGTCGGCTCGCTTTCTTTGGGCGCACTTTTGGGCACCATCGCCGTCATGACCAAATCAGAAATTTTGCTGGCAATCATCGGCATTGTGTTTGTGGTCGAGGCCTTAAGCGTAATGATTCAGGTTTTCTGGTACAAGCGCACCAAAACCCGCATCTTCAAAATGGCGCCGATTCACCACCATTTTGAGCAGCTCGGCTGGAATGAAATCACCGTTGTCATCCGCTTTTGGATTATAGCCTTCATAGCGTTCGCTGCCGGCCTGTTTTCCTTAACCTGTAACTATTAGAAGAACGCCATGGGTCTGTTTTCTTTTTCCAGAAACTCGCGCAGCATTCTCTCCAACTGGTGGTGGACCGTTGACAAGGTTCTGCTTGCCTTAATCACCATCATCATCGCCATCGGCATTTTCTTAAACTTCTCTGCCAGCCCCGCCGTTGCCCAGCGCATCGGCCTCGGCAGTTTTCATTTTGTAAAAAGACAACTGTTTTTCCTGCCCATTGCCTATTTTATTATGGTTTTTCTATCCATGCAGCGGCTCAAAACCATTCGCCGCATCGCCATCATCGGCTTTGCCGCCACCATTGTCTTAATGGTTTTAACCCTGTTTTGGGGAGACCAAACCAAAGGTGCTTCTCGTTGGATAACTGTCCTAGGCTTTTCCCTGCAGCCCTCGGAGTTCATCAAACCTTTTTTTGCCGTGCTTGCCGCCTGGTTGTTTGACGGCCAAAAAAAGCACCAGGAATTCCCCGGCTCCATAATTTCCACTCTGCTCTTTTGCATAACTTTAGCTCTGCTTTTATTACAACCTGATGTCGGCATGTCTTTGGTAATCACCGCCATTTGGGTTTTCCAATTTTTCTTATCCGGCCTTCCCATCATGATTTTTGTGGTCATGGGCTTAGTCGGCGTCGGTTTAATTGTCTTTGCCTTTTTCACCTTCGACCACGTTCACCACCGCATCATGCAGTTTTTAGATTCTGAAAATAATCTTAGTTATCAGGTAAAAAAATCTTTAGAAGCCTTCAAAAACGGCAACCTTTTCGGCCGCGGCCCCGGCGAAGGCGTGGTAAAACTGAACATTCCCGATGCCCACACTGATTTCATTTTTGCGGTAGCCGCCGAAGAATTCGGCATTTTATTATGCTTGATAATTGTCGCGTTATATGCCAGCATAGTCATACGCGCCATGCTTACGTCCTTAAAAGACAACAACTTGTTTATCATTCTCTCGGCTGCCGCATTATCCGCCTCTTTCGGCTTACAGGGAATTATCAATATGGGTTCAACCTTGCATATTTTACCAACCAAAGGAATGACCCTGCCGTTTATCTCTTACGGCGGCTCGTCGCTTCTTGCCTGCGCCATCGGCATGGGCATGCTTCTGGCCATCACACGCAAAAACATCCACGCGGAGGATAAAGATGACAACTAACAAAAAACCTTTAATTGTACTCACCGCCGGCGGCACCGGCGGTCACGTCTACCCTGCAGACAGCCTTGCCAATGAACTTTACAAACGCGGCTACCGTCTGGCCTTAATCACTGATGCCCGCGGCAAAAACAACTATAAAGGCAAACTCGGAGAAATCCCCAACTACGCCGTTTTAGCCGGCGCCTTGGTCGGCAAGTCTAAATTATTCAAACTAAAAAGCCTAATCAAAACCACCCTTGGCATCATCCAAGCTTTATTTTTTCTCCTCATTTTGCGCCCCAAATATGTGGTCGGTTTCGGCGGCTATGCCTCTTTCCCATGCTGCTGCGCCGCCATCATCTTAAGAAAAAAACTCATCATCCATGAGCAAAATTCGGTCATGAGCCGCACCAACCGCCTTTTAAGCAAACACGCCGCCTTAATCGCCAAAAGCTTTGCCCATACCAAGTTCATGCCCGCAAATATCAAAAGTGTCTTAACCGGCATGCCGATTCGCCAATCGATTATTGAAGTGCGCGGCGCCCCCTATCCCAAAACCGCCAAACCGTTTCAAATCTTAATCTTGGGCGGTTCGCAAGGCGCCAAAATCTTAAGTGATGTCATGCCCGAGGTTATCAAATCTTTTAATAAAAAAGAGCAAAAAAATTTCAAAATTTTCCAACAATGCCGCAAAGATGATGTTCCCGCCACGCAAAAAGCTTATCAAGACTGCGCTGCCGACATCACCGTTTCCGCGTTTTATGAAAACATGCCCGAGCTTTATCAAAACTCAAACTTAATCGTTTCCCGCTCCGGCGCTTCCAGTGTTTATGAAATCTTGGCGGTCGGCCGCCCTTCGATTCTGGTTCCTTTTCCGGCTGCTGCCGATGACCACCAGACTTATAATGCCAAAGAAGTCGGCGATGCCGATGCCGGCATTGTCATCAAACAGGAAGATTTTACCATAGAGAATATCAGCCGGCTTATCAAAGAACTGGTCGACAGCCCCGCAAAATTGGCAAAACTGGCGGCCAATGCCAAAAAAGCGGGCATCACCGACGCCGCCGCCCGCTTTGCCGATGCCATAGAGAGAGAATGAACATGTTCGGCACCAACTTAACCAAAATCCTTCCCAAAGTTCGCGGCAAATATGTTAAGGATGTTATGCTGAACAAATATACCCGCTTTGGCGTCGGCGGCCCGGCTGAGATAATGTTTTTTCCCGAAGACGAGCAAGATCTCATCGCTTTCATCAAAAACAAGCCGCACAATCTTCCCACCTGTCTAATCGGCGGCGGCTCCAACCTCTTAATCAGAGACGGCGGCGTGCCCGGTGTGGTCATTAAACTCGATTCTCCGTTTTTCAAACAAGCAGTTTTAAAAAACGGAAAACTGACCTGCGGCGCCGGCCTCAGAAACTCTGAGCTGAAAAAAATCATGACCGATAACGGCGTTGGCGGTTTGGAATTCTTATGCTCCATCCCTGGTGTGGTTGGCGGCTCCATAAAGACCAATGCCGGCTGCTTTGGCAGCGAGGTCAAGGATTTTATTGTTGAAGCCCGCATTATCGACAGCGAAGGTGAAGTCAAAACCATCGGTGTGGAAGACCTGAAGCTTTCTTACCGCCGCTCTCTCTTCCCCGACGACTGGATCATCACCTCCATCACTTTCAAAACCATACCCGACTCAAAAGAAAACATTGAAAAAAAACTGGCTGAACAGCTTGCCTACCGCCTCCAAAACCAACCCCATAATGAAAGAACCGCCGGCTCCACTTTCAAAAACCCCGAAGGCTTAAAAGCTTGGGAACTGATTAAAAAATCCGGTGCCGACACTTTAAAAATCGGCGGTGCCAAAATCTCTGAAAAACACTGCAACTTTATGATAAACACCGGCAAAGCCACCGCCAAAGACCTAGAAGACCTTGGCGAAGCCGTGCGCAAAGCCGTAAAGGAAAAAACCTATATTAACCTCGACTGGGAAATCAAACGCCTAGGCATACACAAATATTAACCATGAAAACGGATGAAGAGATTAAAAAAGAACCAAAAAAAGACAACAGGGTATCTCTGCCCTGCGAATGGCCATACCGCCTGATTGGCAACATTGTTCTCCTTTCCCTGATTTTCGCCGGAGTTTTTCTGGTTCTGATAATTAAGACCGATTTTGTTTCCGAAAAACTCTCCAACCTCAAGCAGAGCGTCTTAGACCATACCTCTAACCTTGGCTTTTCCATTGACGACATTGTGGTTGAAGGCAGAAACCGCACCAACTTCCAGCAGCTCTCAGACACCATTGACCTTGCCCGGCAAAACAACATTCTGGCCGTTAACTTGAAAGAAATGAAGGAAAATCTTGAAACCCTTCCCTGGATAAAAAATGTCACCATCAAAAGAAGCTTCTTTCCCAACATTTTGCATATCAGCATTGAAGAGCGGCAGGTTCTATGCATCTGGCAGATGGACAACCGCTTTTACCCCATAGACGACGAAGGCAATGTCATCAACATAGATTTCATCTTGAAACACCCGAAACTGCTGATTGTCGGCCGCGGCGCCCCTGAAAACATCATTGAGCTGTTAAAAATCATTGAAACCGATGAAGAGGTCTACAACCGCATTAAAGCCGCCATATACGTATCAAATCGCCGCTGGAACATTGTGTTGGACGACTTTAAAAACGGCATCACCGTTAAGCTTCCGGAAAAAGATGTGGCTGAGGCGTGGAAAAAACTGCTAAAATTAAACACCACTCAGGGTCTTCTTAAACGTAAATTAACCATCGTTGACTTAAGGTTAAAAGAAAAAGTAATCATCAAACTTGGCAAAACTAACCTTAACGATGTTAAGTTGGAAGAAAGAGAAATTTAAATGAACAATTCTTTTAACCGTCTTACCACCATTGCAGCCTTAGACATTGGCTCAAGCAAAGTGTGCTGCGTCATTGCCAAAATCAGCCGCGATAAAAAAATTAACATCGTCGGCTATGGTTACAACGCTTCCATAGGCATCAAAAACGGCATCGTCACCGACATCAACCAAGCCACTTTGTCTGTCTGTAATGCGGTTGAAACTGCCGAGCAAATGGCCAACGAGCGCATTGACCGCGTCATTGTCAACATCTCCGGAGACAAAATCAAAAGCTCCACCAAAAGCGCTTCCATAAACATTAACAAAAGCCGCCCGGTAAATGAAACGGATATCAATAAGGTCATTGAAAAAGGCCTGAACAAAATAAACGTTGAGGGCTATGAGCTGATTCACTGTCTGCCCACCAACTATCGCCTCGATTCCGGAGAAAACATTAAAGACCCGCGCAACATCTTCGGCGAAAACTTATCCGTAGACATCCTGCTCGGTCTGGTTCCCGATGTGGTTTACCGCAATCTCTCCACCGTAATTGAAAACTCTCACTTGGAAATTGTTGCCAAAGCCCTTGAATCTTATGCTTCCGGCATTTCCTGCCTGGTTGAAGACGAAAAGGAGCTGGGCGCCACCGTCATCGACATCGGCGGCGGCGTCACCAGCATTGCCAGCTTCAAAAACGGCCATCCCGTATATTTTGCCTCATTGCCTGTCGGCGGCAACAACATCACCAACGACATTGCCTGGGGCTTAACCACTTCTTTCACCCACGCCGAGCGCTTAAAAACCCTGCACGGATGCGCCTTTTTAACCCACCAGGACGATTATGAGAGCATCAACGTTTATCCGGTTGGCGAAGAGGACGACAGCTCCATCAGACAGGTTCCCAAATCGGAGCTAATCAACATCATCGCACCGCGTGTTGAAGAAATTTTTGAACTGGTCAACCAAAAGCTGGTTGAACAGGGCTTAAAAGATATTTCCAGCCACCGCGTGGTCTTAACCGGCGGCACCAGCCAGCTTTCCGGCATCAGAGACATGGCCGGCCTGGTTTTAGATAAACAAGTGCGTTTAGGCCGCCCCAAAAATGTTTTAAACCTGCCGGACGCCCTTTATAATCCCTCATATTCCACCTGCATCGGCCTGCTTTTGTTTGCGCTCAATTATACCGAGAAAAAACCGGCCAAAATTATCAACAAGCCGGCCGGCTCCAATTCTCGATTCGGCAAAGTCTTCGGCTGGCTAAAAAACAACTTTTAAATAACAGGTCAGCCGGGCAACTTGTCCGACGTAGCTCTGCAAGAGCGAAGTAGGAAGCCCGATGACTACGGAACGTCATCCTCGGAGTCAACCGTATGAGGCCTGCCGAGCTAGGTTGAACCCGAGGATCCATTCTTTGATTTCACTTTTAACTCCCTTGGTAACCAAACCTTAATTTTTTCCCTGTACCCTATAACTAATTTTAGAAGAGAAAAGTTTGGGGAGAAGCCAAGTGTCCATCAAGTTAAAAGTACCTGAAAAAAACGTAATGCACCTTAAACCGAGAATTTCCGTAATCGGCGTTGGCGGCGGCGGCGGCAATGCCGTTAACAACATGATTGAGCAAAAGCTCGAGGGTGTGGATTTCGTTGTGGCCAATACCGATGCCCAAGCCTTGGCCAATTCCAAAGCCAGCCGCAAAATTCAGCTCGGCATGGAAACCACCAAAGGCCTTGGCGCCGGCGCCCGTCCTGAAGTGGGCAAGGCCGCTGCTGAAGAAGCGCTTGAAGAAATTAAAAGAGAGCTTGAAGGCTCAAACATGGTGTTCATTACCGCCGGCATGGGCGGAGGAACCGGTTCCGGTGCTGCTCCGGTTGTGGCCAGGGCTGCCAAAGAAATGGGCATTTTAACCGTCGGCGTTGTCACCAAGCCTTTCCAATTTGAAGGCCGCAAACGCGGCTCAACCGCAGAAACCGCCGTTGATAATTTCACCAAAGAAGTAGATTCCATCATCGTTATTCCCAACCAGAATCTTTTCCGCGTGGCCGACAAAAACACCACCCTGGTTGACGCCTTCATCATGGCCGATAATGTTTTATACGCCGGCGTACGCTCCATTACTGATCTAATGTTAATGCCCGGCTTAATCAACCTCGATTTTGCCGATATCAAAGCCATTATGGAAGACAAAGGCAAAGCCATCATGGGCACCGGCGAGGCCGACGGCGACGAACGTGCCGTTAAGGCCGCCGAACAGGCTCTTTCCAATCCGCTTTTGGATGATTGCTCAATCCGCGGCGCCAAAGGCGTCTTAATCAACATCACCGGCGGCTCGGACATTACCCTGTTTGAAATTGACGAAGCCGCCAGCCGCATAAAGGAAGAAGTGGATGAAGAAGCCAACATCATCTTCGGTTCCAGCTTTGATGATGATTTGAAGGGCAAAATCCGCGTTTCCATTGTCGCCACCGGCATCGGCGATTCTAAGCCTGTAACGAGAGTAAAACCTCAAGTGGCAAAACCTGTTATGATTGAAGAAGAGGTAATCACCAAAACTTCGCGTACGGTTATAAACGCCAATTTGGAACAGTTTGCCGCCCACAGAGAAGAAAAAGAGGAAAGCGAAGAAGAAACCGTAAGGGTCATCGCTTCCAAAGTCATTGAAGAGCAGGAAAAATTTGAAGACTTTGATGAACTTGAAAGTTCTTCAACCATTGGTGAAATGCCCAAAGCCTCTTCTTTGTTCAAAGCCATAATCAATAATAACGAAAGCGCTTCTCACTCGGAGCAATTGGAAGACATTCTGTCTTCAAATGAAAAACACTTTACTCCAAAAGCCGTTTTAAGAGAGGTTGAAGAAGAGCCCGAACTGTTCCCCGAGCACAACACCGGCTTTGTTCATAAAAAAATTGAAGAACAGGAAGAACTGATTGTCGGCAATAATGATGAAGATTACCGCCCCACTTTAATTGAGCGTGTAACCGGTTTTTCAATTGCCAAGAAAAACAAAAAGAAAAAAATTGAAAGCTTTCAAGAGCCAATCTCTCCAAGCTTTTCAAAAGATTTAGACGACGACAGCAAACTAAACCTGGAAATTCCCTCCTTCCTCCGCCGCCGTTAAATCAGACAACCCCGCAAAAAAAGCGCCGTTCCCAAAGAACAGCGCTTTTTTATTTCTTCTTATAGTTTACCGAAAAACACTTTCCAGAAACTATCATCTTTCCAATCCGCGGCACCGTAGTACATGCCTCTGGCATCTCTAAGCCTGTTTCTTTCACTTCTTACCTTTTCAATGCCTTTAACATAAGTATTAAATGTCAGCACAAAAACAAATAACGTACAGCAAAAATATATAAAATGGAATAAAACAGCATGCCGGCTGGCGCTTCCCATTTCTCCAAAATATATAATTGCCGTCAGAATAACCGCACCAAGCATCAGATAGGTAAATCTGGCTGCGGCTGTTTCTTTTTTCATTTTATCAAGGCGCAAAATTGCCCAAAAAATACATGCAATCATAATTAGCGTAATGCACAATAATAAGTTTTCCATATTACAAAGTTTTAAGTTAATAATTTTTGAATAGACAAAATATACCAAAAAATTATTTGAAAGTCAAACAAAAACAGCCAATACCCTCCCCCGTGTAAGGGTGAGCCGGAGGGGGTCAAAAAAACTCCCCGACATCTCTGTCAGGGAGCTTTCAAATTTTCAACCTTGAATCCTCAATCTAAAATCAAAAATCCAAAATCTAAAATCCTACTTAATCTCTTCTTCAGCAATATATCTCTTAGTAATCACCCTTCTAGGTGCCTCAATCATTCTGACTGTTTCAGAAGAACGGGGAGTCTCAACCACAACCTGCTGATCGCAAGACGGGCAGTCCTGTCCGGTATATGGCTCGCGCTCATAAGTCACATCTTTATAAGTTTTCGGCTCATATACAGTTCTAAGCTGAGTGCGCTTATAAACCACTTCTACCGGTTCACGAACAACGCGAACTTGTTCGGCACATGGGCTGGCAACCATTTCATCACAAATAACATTAACCCTGCGAGCCTGCTGTCTGTAATATACCGGAGCCGGAGCTTCGTCTCTATATACCACAACTCTTCTCGGTTCTTGTCTAACTTCCTGCACCGGTTGAACCGGTTGAGCAGCACATTCTTCTTCCTGGCAAGGATAGCTTTGGCATCCGGCCACAACCATAACGGCAGAAAGAGCAAATAACTTCACCAAATTTTTCATCTTAAGTTTTCCTTCTTCATCTTTGCTTAATAAAACATATAAATGCGTCATTCTGAACGCAGTGAAGAATCCATAAATCCTGCACAAATGCTCATACTTTCACAAAGCAATACTCTTGTTTAAACAAAAGACTCCATACGAGTCCATTTTTGTGGACAAAATATGACTCAATTTCCCCAAAGAGTCAATAGTTAATCAAACCTTAACAAAAAAACACCGTCAATTCAAAGAATTAACAGTGTTTAAATTTCACCAGCAACAGCTGCAATCGCAGTGAAAATCTTCTTCAGGCATCAAAACGATAACTTCATAACCAACGTGAAGTCTTAGTTTCCTCCAAACCTTCAAAAAGAAAGCATTCCTCTTTTTAGACAAGTCAGGCAAACCTGAACCATCTAAAGGCAAATATTGGATTCTGGTACTGGCTCCAAAACACAAGTCATCCAGCTCTTTTTTTGAAAAAACTGCAATCATTGTATCAGTCCACATTTCAATCAGTTCGGCAGCATCCTTAGAAGACGGAAGTTCATAAAGCTTAGCTTCAAACCTGACCAAAGCTTCGGCTGAAACATTGTTCGCAACCATCTTCATAAGCTCCGCAAACCTATCGTCAAGGTTACCGATTTCCTGTCTCAAAGAAAGCAAACTCTTTCTCACTGCAGGATATTCCTGCTTAAAAGCTCCAACAGCAACTTTCGTTTTTTTCTTTTTTCCAAACATAATTAGATTTTAAAAATTAATAATTTTAGTTAGACTCAAAGTATACAAAACTCACCCCAATTAAGCAACAATTTTATTCACTAGGAATAATTTCCTTGACAATTTAATGAAATTTTGATATAAACAAAACACACAACAAAACAAGTGTATTTAAATTCCTGAGATTGGTGTCTTGGGAATTTTTTATTTTAGATGAAGGAAAAACAAAAAAACTAATAAACCCCCCCAACCAAAGCTACAGGTAGTAAGGGCAAACCGCGAACCGCAAGAATTGCTAAGATGGTGAATAAAATGAAAAACAGTTTTTTATTTATAAAGGCAAAAATATAAACAATTAGAGGAAGGTTGTAAGTAATATATATATATATATATATAATTTCGTTCTTCAGCTTATAATTTACATTGCCGGATAAAATAAACAGAGCTCCAAGACCACTCGTCAAAGCGCAGATTATTCCCGTAGTTATCCATTTTGCTCCAGTTTTTAACTTAACTTTTCTATATAAAAAGAAATACATTAAAGCTGTTATGCTTGTAGCCAAAAAATAGAACACAACATTATTCATTTCTACATTATGGTAATTTCGCAAGTAATTGCGACAACCAAACACAAACAGCCAAGCTGAACCAAACTGCAAAGCAAGGTGCAACAAATTATTCTGCCAATTATTTTTTAAACTTTGTTCTATCATAGTTTTTATATTAACAGCAAAAAATATAAAAGCAAGACAAAAGAACAAATAAAGAACAATATATTCTAACAACCGGTCTGAGATATCAATCTCAGGCTTTTTTTATTTTAAATGAAGGAATAAAATAAATGAACAATATAAATAACAAATCTTTTGAAGATATGCTTAATCTTATATATGAGGATATGGTTTCTAGACATAAAGATGAAACGATAAAAAAAATGAAGAATCTTAACAGTAATAAAGACATCGCGGATCCGGTGAAAATGTTTCTAACCTATCCAAAACTTATTGAAAACTTCAAAAGTGGAAAGTGGGATCATAAAGTGCCAGGCAAAAAACTCACTGAAAGCTATTATCATAATCTCGACAAGAATTATAAAGGCGAACCATCTGCAATATTTGGAAGTAAATTTCCGGGAGATGAAGAACATTTTTATGATCACGATATATGGGGAAATATTTCCTATGGGTATACTATGAAGGCAGCAGGTTTTGAAGATGATGAGACTGAAGAAAGTGCAAAATTTGACGATTATTTACAAAGCCATGAAAGAGGAAAGAGCGACAGTAAAGACGACCCGATGGTCAAACTGGGTATGGATTTATACGAAAAGTATGGCGATAAGTTAACCAAAGAAGATTTGCGCCGGACAATTATGGAAAACAAAGACATTTTACGCCGTTATAAAAACGCCGAATTAACCGACCGCCGTTATCAAACCAAAGGCGGTGAAACCGTTGAGAGCATTGCTGAAAAATATGATGTAACGCCGGAAAGCATCATTCGGAAGAATCAGAAAGAAGGCTTGGCTTTGAACAAAGAACAATCTCTTTTGCCGGGAATTAAACCTTTGCTGCCTAATCCTAATGAGCGTTTTAAGATGAACCAAACCCCGTTAAAACGCAAGCCTTTACTGCCTGTTCCTCGCACGCCTGAACAAGAAGAAAAGGTTAAAAACATTGTCGCTAAAATAACCGAACATGACGATAAAAGAACCGATATTTTGTATAAACAACCGCAGGATTTAACCGAAAACGAAGCCCGTTCTGCCATGCAGCTTGCCCGTTATGAAAGCAATGACGTTGAACTTAACAACCGCCTGGAACAAAAAGCCAAGTCTTATTACGATTCCCTTTACGGCAATAAGGACTTGGAAAGAGATGCCACCGGCCGACAGATTAACCCCAAACCGCAATACACTCCTTTAACCGAGCCGAAGGAATTAAGGACTAAAGATAATGTCCTAATGCGAGAGGCTTATCAAAGTATTGCCGAACGCACCGCGCAAACCGGGGTTAAGAGCTTGCAGAGAGGGTTAAACAGCTTCCCTTACCAAACACCGTTGAAAGAAGATGATGATTTGGGACCAAAGACCACAAGCAGACTAAAAGAAAATTTGGTTACTCATGGTTTAGATAAAACCCAAGAAAGCATTAAAGAAGACGTTGCCGCCAGAGAAGAAGCTGAGAGAAAAGAACGTGAAGCTGAAGCCAAGCGTGAAGAGCAGGAAAAACAAGCCGCTGCCGAACGCGAAGAAAAAGAACGTCAGCAGAGGCAGGCGGAAGAAGAGAAAAAACAGCAGGAGATGAATTTAAACTTTCAATCTACTCTCTAACCACTGACCACCGCCCCTAACCACCAAAAAAGCCACTCTTTCGAGTGGCTTTTTTTTTCATCTTATTCAGATTTTGCTTCAATCTGAGCTTGCTTCTGCTTTTCAGCTTCTTCACGCAATGCCAAAATCTCTTTGTCATTTTGTGCAGCAACCTTACG
Source organism: Alphaproteobacteria bacterium (assembly GCA_031550205.1). Lineage (GTDB taxonomy): Bacteria > Pseudomonadota > Alphaproteobacteria > RF32 > CAG-239 > JAVBOV01. The sequence goes on along the minus strand of JAVBOV010000083.1, from coordinate 11,306 downwards.
CAGTCCGCGCAATACGTTACCCGTACCTGCCGGAATCAAGCGGCCGACAATCACGTTTTCTTTAAGGCCAATCAGCTTGTCAACCTTGCCTGCCACAGCAGCCTCGGTCAATCCGCGGGTTGTCTCTTGGAACGACGCAGCTGAGATAAACGACTTGGTCTGCAGCGAGGCCTTGGTAATACCCAAAATAATCGGGTTAGCCTCGGCAGGAGCTCCGCCTTCGGCAATCACCTTCTCGTTTTCTGCCTCAAACACGTCGCGGTCAATCTGCTCGCCCACCAGGAAGATAGTGCTGCCAGGCTGTGTAATCTCAACTTTTCTAAGCATCTGCGATACAATCACCTCAATATGCTTATCGTTGATCTTAACGCCCTGCAGACGATAAACGTCCTGCACTTCCTTAACCAGATATTCGGCCAGTTTCTCAACGCCCAAAACGCGCAAGATATCGTGCGGAGCCGGAGTTCCCTCAACCAAGAGGTCACCCTTCTTCACCATATCTCCGTCCTGAACCACCAGGTGGCGTCCCTTGGGAACCAAATATTCAATCGGCTCACCTTTGGTCGGTACCACGGCAATGCGCTGCTTGGCTTTATAATCTTTGCCAAATTCAACCATACCGTCGAAGTCAGAAATAATGGCCTGGTCCTTAGGCTTGCGAGCTTCAAACAGCTCGGCCACGCGCGGCAGACCGCCGGTAATATCCTTGGTCTTGGAGCTCTCGCGGGGAATTCTCGCAATCACATCGCCAACTTCAACCTCTGCGCCGTTATCAACGGTCAAAATCGCATCAACTGAAAGATAATAGCGAACTTCCTTACCCTTTTCATAGGTAACCGGTTTGCCCTTGGCATCTTTCAAAACAATGCTTGGTTTCAAACCTGCGCTTGAAGAACCGCTTCTCCAGTCAATCACCACCTTAGAGGTAATGCCGGTAGTTTCATCAACGGTTTCTCTAACAGAGATATTGTTAATCAAGTCCACCAACTCAACCTTACCGGCTTTTTCGGTAATTACCGGAATCGTAAACGGATCCCACTCGGCAATCTTTTGGCCTTTCTTAACCTTTGAACCCTCGGCCGCCAAAACCTTGGTACCGTAAGGAACCGTGTGACGAGATTTCTCACGTCCCTTCTCATCAACCACAACCACTGCGCAGTTGCGAGAAAGGATAATGCCGTGACCTTCGCGGTTGGTAACCATGTGTTTGTTGTCAATTTTAAGCACGCCGGCAAATGGAACTTCAACCGAAGCCTGCTCGGCACCTTTTTGAGCCGCACCACCGATGTGGAAGGTTCTCATGGTCAACTGCGTACCCGGCTCACCGATTGACTGTGCCGCAATCACGCCCACAGATTCGCCGATATTAACCGAAGTACCTCTGGCCAAATCGCGACCATAACATGCTCCGCAAACGCCGTCTTTGGTTTCGCAAGTGAGCACTGAACGAATCTTAACCTGTTCAACTTGAGCTTTTTCAACCAAATCAACATCTGATTCATCAATCAGCTTGCCTTTAAGCACCAATACTTCACCGGTTTCCGGGTGCAAAATATCTTCGGCAATGGTTCTTCCCAAAATGCGCTCGCCAATGGAAACAATAACGTTTCCGCCGTCAACCACCGGCCTGACCACAATGCCCTTATCGGTTCCGCAGTTGGTTTCAATAATCACCGCATCTTGAGCCACGTCAACCAAACGACGGGTTAAGTAACCGGAACTTGCAGTCTTTAACGCCGTATCCGCCAAACCCTTGCGGGCACCGTGGGTAGAGTTAAAGTACTCAAGCACGGTCAAGCCTTCCTTAAAGTTTGAGATAATCGGCTGTTCAATAATTTCACCTGAAGGCTTGGCCATCAAGCCGCGCATACCGGCCAGCTGTCTCATTTGAGCAGCAGAACCGCGGGCGCCGGAGTGAGCCATCATATAAACGGAGTTAATATAACCTTTCTCGGTCTTAGAAATGTTTTTCATCATTTCATCGGCAATCTTGTCTGTGCAGGAAGCCCAAATATCAACCACCTTATTATATTTTTCACCTTGAGTAATCAAACCGTTTTGATACTGCTGTTCAAATTCTTTAACTTGCTTTTCAGTATCTTCAATCAGCTTTTTCTTGGATTCCGGAACAATCAAATCGTCTTTACCGAAAGAGATGCCGGCCTTGCAGGCGTTGTTAAAGCCCAAAGCCATAATCTTATCAACAAAGATAACCGTTTCTTTTTGTCCGCAGTGACGATACACCATATCAATAATCTCAGAAATTTCTTTCTTCTTAAGCAGTCTGTTAACTAAAGAGAAAGGAAGATTTTTGTGCTTCGGCAAATATTCTGAAATCATAATGCGTCCGGCCGTAGTCTCAACCACACCTTTGGTCAATTCACCGGCATCACTCATATATTCCATACGGCACTTAATCTTAGAATGCAAATCCAATGTCTTGGCATTCAAAGCCAGCTGCACTTCATTAAAATCTGCAAAAATGCTGCCCTCGCCAATCATGCCCTCGGCTTCATAAGAAAGATAATACAAGCCCAAAATAATGTCCTGAGAAGGAACAATAATCGGCTTGCCTGAAGCGGGAGACAAGATATTGTTGGTAGACATCATCAAAACGCGTGCTTCCAATTGAGCTTCAACTGAAAGCGGAACGTGAACAGCCATCTGGTCGCCGTCGAAGTCGGCGTTGAATGCCGTACAAACCAGCGGATGCAGCTGAATGGCTTTGCCTTCAACCAACACCGGTTCAAATGCCTGAATACCCAAACGGTGCAAAGTCGGCGCACGGTTTAAAAGCACAGGGTGTTCACGAATAACTTCTTCCAAAATATCCCAAACCTCGGCGCGCTCTTTCTCAACCATTCTCTTAGCAGCCTTAATGGTTGTGGCGTGCCCGTATAATTCCAATTTGGCATACACAAACGGCTTAAACAATTCCAAAGCCATTTTCTTCGGCAGTCCGCATTGGTGCAAAAGCAATTCCGGGCCAACCGTAATCACCGAACGGCCGGAATAGTCAACGCGCTTACCCAAAAGGTTCTGACGGAAACGTCCTTGCTTACCTTTAAGCATGTCTGACAAAGATTTCAGCGGACGCTTGTTTGTACCGGTAATCGCGCGGGCGCGGCGGCCGTTGTCAAACAAAGCATCAACAGATTCCTGCAGCATTCTCTTTTCGTTTCTGACAATAATGTCCGGAGCATGCAGCTCAATCAAACGCTTCAAACGGTTGTTGCGGTTAATCACGCGGCGATACAAGTCGTTCAAATCTGAAGTGGCAAACCTGCCGCCATCCAAAGGAACAAGCGGGCGAAGCTCCGGCGGAATAACCGGCAGAACGTCCAAAATCATCCATTCCGGCTTGGTCTCAGATGCCAAAAACGCCTCAATAATCTTCAAACGCTTAACCAATTTTTTGCGCTTAGATTCTGAAGTGCTTTCGCCCAGTTCGGCACGAATGGTTGCTTTCTCGCCTGCCAAGTCAATCTGCGCCAAAATCTCTTTCAAGGCCTCGGCGCCGATTCCGGCGCGGAAAGCATCCTCGCCATATTCATCAATCGCTTCCTGATACTGCTCTTCAGTTAAAAGCTCATTAACCGCCAAAGGCGTCAAGCCCGGCTCAATTACAATGTAACTTTCAAAATAAAGCACGCGTTCCAAGTTCTTCATTGAAATATCGGTCAAAATTGCAATGCGGCTCGGCAAAGATTTGAGGAACCAAATATGCGCAACCGGCGCCGCCAGTTCAATGTGGCCCATGCGTTCGCGGCGAACTTTGGAAAGCGTAACTTCCACGCCGCACTTTTCGCAAACCACACCGCGATATTTCATTCTTTTATATTTGCCGCACAAACATTCATAGTCTTTAACCGGACCGAAAATGCGCGCACAGAACAAGCCGTCTCTTTCCGGCTTGAAAGTGCGATAGTTGATGGTTTCGGGTTTCTTAACTTCACCAAAAGACCAAGAGCGTATCTGTTCGGGAGAAGCAATGGAGATCTTAAGTTGGTCGAAAGACTCTCCGGTTGTTGGCTTGTTGTTGCCAAAAATTTTCATAATATCGTTCATATTTTTAAATTCCTTTTCCTAAACTTCTTCGCTCAACATTTCAACATTGAGGCACAAAGACTTAATTTCTTTGACCAAAACGTTAAACGATTCCGGAATGCCGGCTTCAAAACCGTCATCACCGCGAACAATTGCCTCATAAACCTTGGTGCGGCCGTTAACATCGTCAGACTTAACGGTAAGCATTTCCTGCAAGGTATAAGCTGCACCGTAAGCCTGCAATGCCCAAACTTCCATTTCGCCGAAACGCTGTCCGCCGAACTGAGCCTTACCGCCGAGCGGCTGCTGCGTAACCAAAGAATATGGTCCGACTGAACGGGCGTGCATTTTCTCGTCCACAATGTGGTGCAGCTTAATCATATAGATAACGCCCACGGTCACTTTGCGGTCAAATTTCTCGCCGGTTCTGCCGTCATAAAGGTCAATTTGTCCTGAAGTCGGCAGCCCTGCCAAAGACAACATCTCATTAATGTCGGCTTCATTAGCGCCGTCAAAAACCGGAGTAGCCATCGGCACGCCGTTTTTCAGATTAGAAACCATTTCCAAAAGGTCAGCCTCTTCCAGAGTTGCAACTTCTTTCTTAAACTGCTTATCACCGTAAACGTGCTTCAGCTTAGAGTTCAAATCTTTCAAGGTTTTTTCGCCTCTCTGATATTGCTCAGAAAGCTCGTTTAACTGACGTCCCAATTCTTTGGCAGCCCAGCCTAAGTGAGTTTCCAAAATCTGACCAACGTTCATACGTGAAGGCACGCCGAGCGGGTTTAGCACAATATCAACCGGAGTGCCGTCTTCGGTGTACGGCATATCCTGCAGCGGCAGCACGCGTGAAATCACGCCTTTGTTACCATGACGTCCGGCCAGCTTATCGCCTGATTGAACCTTACGTTTGGTAGCAATAAACACTTTCACCATCTTCAAAACGCCCGGCAGCAAATCGTCGCCGCGTTGAACTTTTTCAACTTTGTTTTCAAAATGGTCGTGAATTTTCTTAACGCGAGCCTCAAACGATGCGGTCATCTCTTCAATTTTGGTCATGGTTTTTTCTTCTTTAACCACAATCTTCTTCCATTGAGATGCCGGAACATCGCTCAGCATTTTCTCGGTCAGTTTGGCTTTCTTGGCAATTCCCTTAGGGGCGTCAACCACTTCCTTGCCAACCAATGCGGCCTTAATGCGGGCCTCAAAAGATTTGCGGATAATGGCAATTTCATCGTCACGGTCTTTTGCCAAGTGAGAAATTTCTTCCTGCTCAATTGAAAGCGCACGCTCATCTTTCTCAACGCCGCGGCGCGAGAATACGTGAACGTCAACCACAATGCCTTCAATACCCGGTTGAACGCGTAAAGAAGTATCACGAACATCGGAAGCCTTCTCGCCAAATATGGCTCTTAAAAGCTTTTCTTCCGGAGTAACCGGAGATTCACCCTTCGGAGTAACCTTACCCACCAGAATGTCACCGGCCTTAACTTCGGCGCCGATATAAACAATTCCGGCTTCATCCAAATTGCGCAAGGCTTCTTCGCCCACGTTTGGAATATCACGGGTAATTTCTTCCTGACCAAGCTTGGTATCGCGAGCCATAACTTCAAACTCTTCAATGTGCAGAGAAGTAAACACGTCGTCGCGCGCAATACGCTCTGAAAGCAAAATAGAGTCCTCATAGTTATAGCCATTCCAAGGCATGAAGGCCACGGTCACGTTTTTGCCCAAAGCCAGCTCACCCATGTCGGTGCAAGGACCGTCGGCAATAATATCGCCGGCCTTAATTGCATCGCCGACCTTAACAAGCGGAACCTGGTTAATGCAGGTGTTTTGGTTTGAGCGGCGGAACTTCTGCAATCTGTAGATTTCCACACCGGCATCAGCCGTATCTCTGGTCTTGGTCTTAACCACAATACGATTCGCATCAACTGCGTCAACCACGCCGTCAAACTTAGCAATAAGTGTTGCGCCTGAATCTTTGGCCACGGCAGATTCCATACCTGTACCAACAAGCGGAGCCTCTGAGCGCAGCAAAGGCACGCCTTGACGCTGCATGTTAGAACCCATCAGCGCACGGTTGGCGTCGTCGTTTTCCAAGAACGGAATAAGTGCGGTCGCAACCGATACCAACTGTTTCGGAGAAACGTCAATAAAGTTAATTTCTTCAGGTTTTGAGAACACGAAATCACCGGCTTTGCGGCAGGCAATCAAATCTTCTTCAAAATGACCGTTATCTTTAACTTTAGCGTTGGCCTCAGCAATAATAAACTTGCCTTCTTCATTAGCCGACAAATAAATCACTTCGTTTGTTACTTTGCCTTTAACCACTTTGCGGTATGGGCATTCAATGAAGCCATATTTATTAATGCGCGCATAGGTGGACAAGGAGTTAATCAAACCGATATTTGGACCTTCCGGCGTTTCAATCGGGCAGATGCGGCCGTAGTGAGTCGGGTGCACGTCGCGCACTTCAAATCCGGCACGCTCGCGAGAAAGACCTCCCGGTCCCAAGGCCGACAAACGGCGCTTGTGCGTAATCTCAGAAAGCGGATTATTCTGATCCATAAATTGAGAAAGCTGAGAAGAGCCGAAAAATTCGCGGATAACTGAAGCAATTGGCTTGGCATTCACCAAATCCTGCGGCTTCACATTATTAAGCACTTCCGAGCTCATACGCTCGCGAATAGCTCTTTCCATTCTCAAAAGTCCCATGCGATATTGATTTTCCATCAATTCGCCGACCGAACGCACGCGGCGATTGCCCAAGTGGTCAATATCATCCACTTCGCCCTTGCCGTCGCGCAGTTCAACAAGTCTTTTCACAATGCGCAGAATATCGTCCTTGCGCAAAATGCGGTGAGTATCCGGAGCGTCTTTGAAATCAATATCCAAAGCCACATTCATCTTCACGCGGCCAACAGATGACAGGTCATATCTGTCATTATCAAAGAACAACACTCTGAAAAGCTGATCGGCTGTTTCATACGTAGGCGGTTCTCCCGGGCGCATAACGCGATAAATATCCAGAAGAGCCTCTTCGCGGCATGAGTTCTTGTCCACCATCAAAGTGTTTCTGATATACGGACCAACGTTAATGCCGTCAATATAAAGAACCTTAATTTCTGAAATTTTTGCAGCCAAGGCTTTGTTGATAATGTCCTCGGAAATTTCAGCGCCGGCATCGGCAATAACCTCTCCGGTCTTGGCATCCAAAAGCGGAGAACCCAAAAACTTGCCTACCAATTGCTTGGCGGAAACTCTGTAATATTCCAAACCTTCGTCAGCCAGTTTTTGCGCAGTGCGCACGGTTAATTTCTTTCCGGCTTCCAAAGCTTTTTTGCCGGTAGCGGCATTAACCAAATCAAAGTCAAACTTAACGCCTTTCATGCGGTTTGGGTTAAATTGAACTTTCCATTCTTTCTTGTCGGCAACATAAATATCGGTTTCATAGAAATAATTTAAAATTTCTTCTTTATCCATGCCCTTAATTTCAGCATGGTCAATTTCTTTGCCTTTGGCTTTCAGCTTTTTAATTTTTTCTTCGGTTTCTTTAGAATATAAAGAATATAAAACGGAAGTAACCGGCAGTTTTCTGCGGCGGTCAATACGCGCATAAACCAAATCTTTTGCATCAAATTCAAAGTCCAGCCATGAACCGCGATAAGGAATAATGCGGGCAGCAAACAAATATTTGCCTGAAGAAACCGTTTTGCCTTTATCATGGTCAAAGAACACACCGGGAGACCTGTGCATCTGCGAAACAACCACGCGCTCCGTACCGTTGAAGATAAAAGTACCTTTATCGGTCATCAGCGGAATATCGCCCATATAAACGTCTTGTTCCTTAATGTCGTGAATAGATTTCGCACCGGTCGATTCGTCAATGTCCCATACCACCAAACGCAGTGTAGCCTTAACCGGAGCGGCATAGGTCATATCGCGTTTAATGCATTCGTCAACGTCATATTTCGGCTCTTCGAGTTCATATTTCACAAACTCTAGTTCGCCGCTGCCTGAAAAATCTTTAATTGGAAAAATGGATTTAAAAACTTCCTGAAGACCAAAATCTCCTGATTCGCCGTCTTTGGGCCTCTCAATAAAGTTTTCATAAGATCCTGTTTGAATTTCGATCAAACTCGGCATTTCTGAAACAGCGTCAATTCTGCCGAAGTTCTTTCTTACACGTTTTTTGCCCGTATAAGTGTCTGTCATTTTACTTTAATCCTTCTTGTTAATTTTCTGCAACAATTCTGTGGAACCAAGTCCAACCCCGTTAAACAGAAGGTTAATTATAACAGGTCTGCCTGGCATAGCCAGCAGACTACGGAATGTCATCCTCGGAGTAAACCGCCTGAGGCGTAGCCGAACCAGGTTTAACCCGGGGATCCAATCCTTATCTATAACAGGTCAGCAGAGCAAAACTCCCTGACTTATGAAACAAAATAATTTAAAATCACAAAATTTCCTATAAAAGGAAAACTTCACAAAGTAATTCGATAAGAGGCTATGCTATCGCTGAATTTAAGAGCGCGGTGTAGAAATACTACATAAGCTCTTAAATTCGGCGATTTGATAGCCTCTTTGCGAATTACTTTAATTCAACCTTAGCGCCTGCTGCTTCAAGCTTAGCTTTCATTTCTTCAGCATCTTTCTTGGCAACGCCTTCTTTAACGGTCTTCGGTGCGCCGTCTACCAGGTCTTTGGCTTCTTTCAAGCCCAAACCGGTAATGGTTCTAACTTCCTTAATCACGTTAATTTTGTTAGCGCCTGCATCTGCAAGGATAACGTCAAATTCATCCTTCTCTTCAGCAGCAGCGGCACCGCCGGCAGCACCGCCGGCAGCAACTGCAACAGCAGCAGCGGCAGTAACGCCCCACTTTTCTTCTAACATTTTTGAAAGTTCAGCAGCTTCCATAACAGTCAATGCTGACAATTGGTCTACTATCTTGGCTAAATCGGCCATTTCTTTTCTCCATTTTTATTAAATAAATTAAACTTAAAATTACAAATTAAAATTATGCAGCTTCTTTCTCAGAATATGCTTTGCACACTCTGGCAACTTTGGAAGCCGGAGCTTGCAGCAAGCCGACCAGCTTAGCGCGCAATTCGTCAAGAGACGGAATTGTAGCCAAGAATTTAATTTCTTCCATAGTCAAAACCTTGTCTGCATTTGCACCGCCGACAATCACAAACTTTTCGTTTGTTTTGGCAAATGCGGCACAAGCTTTAGCAGCGGCAACCGGATCTGAAGAAAACGCAACCGCAGTCGGTCCTTCAAACTTAGATGCCAAGCCTTCAAACTTGGTGCCTTTTAATGCAAGACGAGTAATTCTGTTTTTTGTAACCTTAAAACCAGCTCCGGCTTTTCTGACTTCGTTTCTCAACGCTGAAATTTCTGCCACTGTAAGGCCTTTGTAATGCGATACAATGAACAGCTCATGGTTGTTGAACAAGTCTCTAAGCTCACCTAGCAATTCAGTTTTTTGTTCACGATTCACTTTATTGTCTCCACAATAAATTTTTCACAAATCCATTTTTCAAAGCAAGCTCCAAAAAACGGCTCTAAAAATCTGTCCCAGGAGAAAAAAGAAAAACTCTTCATCGCCTGTCTATATAGGATAAATTTTAAAACCGAAGTTTCCTATAGTCTCGGACAGTCCCAACCCTGCCTAGGCGGGGTTGGCAATACTGCAAGCCTTAAAGGCTTGCAGCATCAACCTTCACGCCAACGCCCATGGTTGAAGAAAGGGAAATCTTTTTCAAATAATTTCCTTTCAAACCCTGAGGCTTGGCTTTAATAATTGTACTGATAAACATTTTGGCATTTTCCAAAATCTGTTCTTCAGAAAAAGATGCTTTAGCAATGCCTGCCTGCACAATACCGGTCTTTTCAACGCGATATTGAACTTCGCCGGCCTTTGCCTTCTTAACGGCATTGGCAACATCAGCAGTAACTGTGCCAAGCTTCGGATTCGGCATCAAGCCTTTCGGACCTAAAACTCTGGCCACTTTTCCTGCCAACCCCATCATATCGGGCGTTGCAATACATCTGTCAAAGTCAATTTTGCCGGCCAAAATGGAATCAACCAAGCTTTCGGCACCGACTAAATCTGCACCGGCTGCTTTTGCTTCATCGGCCTTTTCGCCCTGAGCAATAACTGCTACACGAACTTTTTTGCCGTTTCCGTGAGGAAGAGCGCAAACACCTCTGATCATCTGATCGGCATGCTTCGGATCAACACCCAGATTGATGGCAACTTCGATAGTTTCATCAAACTTGGCTTTGGCATTTTCTTTAACCATTTTCACAGCTTCTTTAAGAGCATAAACCTTGTTGCGGTCAACATTCTTATAAGCATTCACAATTCTTTTACCCTGCATCGTCTTATCCTTCTACCTTAATGCCCATGGAAACAGCCTGTCCTTTAACCATATTCATGGCGGCTTCAACTGTAGAACAGTTCATATCCGGCATTTTGGTTGTGGCAATTTCTTTAACCTGAGCCATTGTAATTTTACCGGCCACAGATTTGCCCGGTTCCTTAGATGCAGACTTCACGTTTGCGGCTTTTTTAATATAATAAGCCACCGGCGGAAGTTTGGTCACAAATGTAAAAGATTTGTCTTCATATGCGGTAATAATAACCGGAATAGGAATTCCTGCTTCCATCTTCTGAGTTTCAGCGTTGAAAGCCTTGCAGAATTCCATAATATTCAAGCCTTTTTGGCCCAAAGCCGGACCAACCGGAGGAGAAGGATTAGCTTTTCCTGCAGGGATCTGAAGCTTGATAAATCCTAAGATTTTTTTCTTTGCTTTTGCCATTTTATACCCCTTTGTTATTAGGTTTTGTGGTCAGATTATGGCTAATCCCCCACAATTTAAAAAAAACAGGTCAGCCGGGCAACTTGTCCGACGTAGCTCCGCAAGAGCGAAGTAGTAAGCCCGATGACTACGGAATGTCATCCTCGGAGTAATCCGCCCGAAGCGCTCTTTAGCTGAGCTAGGATTAACCCGGGGATCCCGATTCGCTCCCCAAAAGGCAGATTCGCCCTTCGATTGAGTCGCGCATATATACCACAACCGATTCAGTTTGCAAGCATTTTCTTCAAAAAAAATCACCCCCCTATCTCCCCCCTCTTCTTTCCTACCTTGAGTCGCAACTTTTTAGATTTTATCTACCAGTTTTGTCCCTAAAAAACACCCCTTCCTCTATTGCCACATTGCGAACAATCTTAGCTTTGCGGGCATACAACGA